>NZ_JACJEP010000059.1:0-1913 GCF_014164135.1 Pseudoalteromonas sp. SG45-1 | reverse complement strand
TCGCCTCATCTAAATTCATCACACCAATAAATCGTAAGGTCCCCGTCTTGCATGACTGGCAAGGCCAATGGGGTATTAATCGTTCTTGCTCTACCTTCGGCTTCACCGCTTTGCATGGGGATGCTGATACTTGAGCCTTTATTAACCCTAACTTTCGCTTGCGACATGCATTAGCTAAAAAGCCATAGTGGCGAATGCGCATAAACCCTTTGGGCAATACATGTTGTAAGTAGCGCCGTAAAAATTCATCACAACTCAGAGTCATGACTTTATCGCGGTTGTTATCTGCATAATCGCGGTATTTAAAGCTCACTGTTTCTTCAGTCGCTGACACTAATCGCGATTCTGACATCACCCCTTTTCGGGTATAACGAGCAAGGTAACTCACTAGCTTTTCACTGTACGTTAAACAGGCTTTGCTATACACGCACCATTTGGTTGGTGTGCTTACCTTCGCGAATGAACTATCGCATTCATTGAGCACCGCGAGCATTTTCCCTCTAAACACTGTTGATAATGCTTTAACGGGGTATAAATAGCCTTTTTCTATTTCATGCCAGTGCGCTTTATCAAGCGCGCCTGCGGGTATCAAGCAATGCAGGTGGATATGCTGACTTAAGTTCTGCCCCCACGTATGCAGTACGCTTGTCATGCCTAGCTGGCCATGCCTCTTTCGTTTCGCAAACTTACACAGCGTTTGCCATGCGGCTTTAAATAAACATTGATACAGCGCGTTTGGGTTGTAGTGCGCAATGATATTTAACTCATGCGGGAGCGTAAAAACAAGGTGGAAATAGCGACACGATAATAAATCCTCTTGTTGTCTTTGCACCCATTTAGCCGTTGCCATACCTTGGCAACGTGGGCAATGCCGATCTCGACAGCTACATCCAATTTGTTGTACTTCACTACAGTTATCACATTGCCATGCTTGATAACCGAGCTGTCCCGTTCTGCATGATTGAAGGTGTTGGCAGACTCGTAACTGCTGATAACTCATTATGTGGTGCTGCCGATAATTCCCAAGGCCAGAATTTAAAATATCAGCGAGATGCAAGCCGCTCATTGGTTTCCCCAACTTGCGAGTAAATCAATACCACCATGCCCTAATTCAGGTAACCAGTGTAAGTAACTTTGTGTGGTTTTAATATCACTGTGACCAAGCTGATGTTGAAGTTGATGAAGCGGCATCCCTAACTCAAGTTGATGTGTTGCATAAGCATGGCGTAATACATGTGGATTACAGTGCTTTAAACCACACATTTGTGCATGTTTTTTCAATGCCTTTCTGAAGCTTGAGGGTGACATGGGTTTATCCATTAACCATCGTGAATAAAACATCCAGCCTGTTGGGTGATACATTTTCCAATAGCAACGTAATTGATTTAGCACGCTATCTGATACAACAACATAGCGTGACTTATCTCCTTTACCATGTTCAATTAAAATGGTTTTACGCTGTCCATCGATGTCTTGCACTTTGATGCGCAGCAGTTCGCCAATACGCAAACCACATCCATAACACACCACTATCAATGTTTTTAAGCGCATATCCGTGCAACTTTCTATAAGTCGTCGAATATCATCACGCGATAAATAAGTAGGTGCCCGAGGTTTTACTTTAGGCAAGGCTATGTCTAAGTTCAGTGGGCGGTGTAAAATATTCTTAAACAAAAACCAGATACTGTTTATTTGTATTTTTTGACTCGCTCTGGAGAGCTTGCGAATAGCGGGATCTTTAAAAAAGATATTCAGCTCATCATCAGTAATTAAATCGAGTGGTTTATTAAAATAATGGCTGAGTTTAAGCAAATGCTCGCAGTAGCTTTTACAGGTACTTTGTGAATAACCAAGATAGGCTATTTCAGTTTTGACTTGTTCAATGAGTGTATTCATGACTTACCTCCAAGTTA
>NZ_JACJEP010000058.1:0-2725 GCF_014164135.1 Pseudoalteromonas sp. SG45-1 | reverse complement strand
ATGTTTGACTGGTTTCGAATAGTTGATTGGAAACGGTTTTGAACTGCACCCAACTCCGCACGTTTTTTGTCAACTACAGCAATCATTGCATCCATTCCGGCTAAAACTGCTTGCGCATTACCTACACTAGAAACGCTAATCCCTGTTGCAGTAAATTCTCCTGCAAAATTGTATGCAGTTGCTGCTTCGGTGCCACCGGCCTCACTAACACCAACTAAGTTAGCTGATAATGCATTACCTGTCACTGCAGATGCGACACCTGCAATACCTGATAGAGTGAAACCGCCATTTGCGCTAATACTATTTGTAGCAGCAGTACCGCCTACATTTTGCATACTAAAACCGATTGTTTGTACCGCATCCGCACCTACTTGAAAGTTTGCTGAATACGAACCATCAAGTAAATTTTGTCCGCCAAACGTTGTATCTTCTGACACACGGTTAACTTCAGCCGATAATGAACGTATCTCTTCTTGAATTGCTAATCGATCTTCATCTGTGTTTGAGCCATTAGTAGCTTGCTGTGCAAGAGTACGAACACGCTGGAACATTGAAGTTACTTCATCAAGGGCACCCTCTGCAGTTTGTGCGAGTGAAATACCATCGTTTGCATTTCGGTTACCTTGATTTAAACCATTAACTTGAGATGATAAACGGTTTGAAATCTGCATGCCTGCAGCATCATCTTTTGCACTGTTTATACGCATACCTGATGATAAACGTTGAAATGATGTATCTAATGCATTACTTGATTTGCTTAATTGTCTTTGTGCGTTCAAAGAACTCACATTACTGTTTACATATAAAGCCATGATAGCCTCCGCTTCAAAGTTCGATGGATGACAACGGGATACCCCTACCCTGTTATAATCCGAGATTTAGAGTACTGGATTTTTAGTCCTCTAACTCATTTATCGCCCATTAAAGCAAAAGCTTTAGCTTTATTTGTATTTAATTTTTACTAACGTTAATTTTATTAACCCTGAAGTAAACTAAGTGCCGCCTGCGGGCGCTGATTTGCCTGCCCTAAAATAGTTTGACTTGCCTGTTGTAAAATCTGGTTTTTAGTTAAGTTAGCAGTTTCCATAGCAAAATCAGCATCTTTGATACGAGATTTAGCGGCAGATAAGTTTTCAGAAATATTTGCTTGGTTACGAATTGTTGACTGGAAGCGGTTTTGAACTGCACCCAATTCAGCACGCTTTTTATCAACTACCGCAATCATTGCATCCATACCGGCTAAAACTGCTTGCGCATTACCTTGAGAAGAAACGCTAATCCCTGTTGCAGTAAATTGGGCCGCAAAATTGTATGTAGTTGCCGCAGCTGTGCCACCAGCATCACTAACTCCGGCTAGGTTCGCAGATAATGCTTTGCCTGAGACTGCAGATGCAACACCTGCAACACCTGATAAAGTAAAGCCACCATTAGCTGATAATGAATTCGCTGTTCCGCCAACACTTTGCATACTAAAACCTATGGCTTGCACGGCATCAGCTCCAACTTGGAAATTTGCAGAGTAAGTACCATCAAGCAAATTTTGACCACCAAAAGTAGTGTCGGTAGCAATACGATTTACCTCTGCAGATAATTGACGGATCTCTTCTTGAATAGCTAGGCGATCTTCATCGGTATTAGAGCCATTAGCTGATTGTTGAGCAAGCGTTCGGATACGTTGAAATGTAGAAGTAATTTCATCCATTGCACCTTCTGCCGTTTGAGCTAAAGAGATACCATCATTTGCATTTCGATTACCTTGATTCAAACCCAATATTTGCGACTGCAGTCGGTCAGATATTTGTAAACCAGCAGCATCATCTGCTGCGCTATTAATCCGCAGGCCTGAAGAAAGGCGTTTAAAAGACGTATCTAAATCACCACCGCTTCTATCAAGCTGTCTTTGTGCATTGAGTGCACTTACATTGGTATTAACATATAAAGCCATAATATACTCTCTTCTTATCTGTCAAAGTTAAGTCACTGTCTCGTTTAAAGAAAGTGGATATTTGACAAAGTGACTAGATATGTAGGCGCTATTTTCTGCCTAGGGGCAGCTATCTGCCACTTTGTAAGTTAATAATAAACTTACAAAGATATTAGCAAGCATTAGGCCAACTTTAATTCAAAGGTTATTAAATATCGATGTTTCGTTGTGTGGTGTGTTCTGATTTAAAATTGGGCAGGTAAGGCAGTAGTTGTATAACAAAGAAATAAGGCCCGTTAAGGGCCTTATTATTTAATAAGTTTGAGAGAGGGTAACTGACAAAAACTAATGGCATAGTTTATGCTAGTACATATATGTTCTACAAATGTTAGAACGATTTGGATTAAGGCCTCCGCTGGCAAAATCCTATAGCGCCTTTGTTAATACCCCATTAAGCAAAGGCGCTTTACTTCGACTTTGTCAATAAATTGACCTATCTAATTATAGACCTTTCTATTATCCTAGTAGGCTAAGTGCCGCCTGAGGACGTTGATTAGCTTGGCTTAAAATTGTTTGACTAGCCTGTTGTAAAATCTGCATCTTAGTTAAGTTTGCTGTTTCTTGAGCAAAATCAGTATCTTGGATACGTGATTTGGCAGCAGATAAGTTTTCTGATATGTTTGACTGGTTTCGAATAGTTGATTGGAAACGGTTTTGAACTGCACCCAACTCCGCACGTTTTTTGTCAACTACAGCAATCATTGCATCCATTCCGGCTAAAACTGCTTGCGCATTACCTAC
>NZ_JACJEP010000057.1:0-2945 GCF_014164135.1 Pseudoalteromonas sp. SG45-1 | reverse complement strand
AGGAGCCTTCAATCAATCGAACTACTGTATAAAAGGCTTTGGTTGCAGCCAAAGCTTGGGCCTCACATTACCCGAACTTGGTTAAAGTATTAATTAATTTATGGGTTTATTATCCATACAAGAAATTAAACAAGGCCAAAAAACAGTTGGTTTTGCTCCTTCGTCGCATATTTTAACCAACAATTTTTTGCCTGTTAATTGGGCGTTATATGTTTACGAGGTTTCAGTTGAAAAGTTTGACCTACAGTACAAATAGAAATCCAATGTTAAGTACTATTAAAGCTGGCAACGCTATGAGAGATAAGTTTCGAAATTCTCCTCGTTGGGAACTTTTATCAAGTGAGACTGGCGGGCATGGTAAAAATGACCACGATTTTTCGTTTAGTAGTTTAAAGTGCTGGAAAGATAAGGGTAATGGAACATTAGTTAAAGAGTCTTGTGGAACTAATCGTAAGGGAATAGTAAATAGTATAACGTTTACTGAAATTCTCGAGTGGCCTGAACCTGTTGAATCTTTTTTGGATAGTGAAGATGAAATTCCATTCTAGCGTGTAAAAACATATAACAAGTGACTATGGTGTCAATTCCTAATTTTAAATCATTGGCTATGAATCAAATTCTTAAATATTTAGCGCTATTCGTGAGTTTATTAAGTTTAGTTAGTTTGTTCCAGCAATTTTTTACGGTTGGTCTTTCTGGAGTATTCTCAAGTGTCTTAGAGTATTATCGTTTAGTTGTATCAGGGATATTTAAAGTCTTCAATATTGATGTACCTCAAACTCTTTTGGATTTATGGACAATCTCTTTTATCACTTCAGCCGCATATCTTAGAACTGAGAATATAGAAAATAGCCGACTGCTTCACAAGATAGATGTAACTTCACTTTATAAGCATTGGAAAATAATTTACTTTTTTATCCTAGGCTTTTTTTTTATAGGTTTGGCAATTTTGTTCTCAATGTTAACCCCGCAAACCTACGTTGATGAAATGAATGAATCACCTAACGACCTTATAAAAGGTGCAGTCTCAAACTTGGTTTTAGTTGTTAGTGCTTTAATATTATTTTTCGCTCTGAATGCTTACGCACCATCTTTGTAGGTATTTTATAACAAACACATTGAGCCGCAGGCTCGCTGGGACAGTAATGGTGGGTTTTATCAATGCCTGTAATTAGCACAAATAACATGCTTAATTTCTAGCTGTTTTAATTACTTATATACAATGGTAATTATTGGTGAAATTATCATGGTATATAATATACGCCATATTGGCGTGTTATAAACCACCAATATGGTGTTCAATAAGCTGTTAGCAGCCAAGGAGAGTTTGGTGAATTATAAGAAGTATTTAGTTTACGTTGATTTATTCGGTGTTTTCGCAGTAATTAGTACAATTCTTTATATCTATTCGGATCAATTATTTTCAAGTATGCCTGATAAAGTTTCAGGGGTTTGGGGTAACCTATCTACAGAGCTTATAGGCATTTGGTTTGGTGTAAGACTTATTGATTGGATTATAAAATCCAACGATAAATCGACTAATAACCGTATTGTTACCTTACGAAACATGCGATTTTTAACTAAACAAGCAGAGAGAGTTGTTGAGTTTGGCTATCGCCATGATTCTAAAATATTGAACAAAGAAGTTACATGGTTTAAGACTGTTATTAGTCAACGTGCTCGTTATTTCAGTACAGATGAAGTTCAAGATATCAATAATTATATTAATTCGTTAACTGACTTCTTAACTCAGATTAACAATGTAATTTCACCAAGTGGTGGGGATGTCCGACTAGAGTTAGCTGAGCACGCAGAACAAAAGTTTTTTAGTTTAATTGAAAATATCGATGAATTAAGGCTAATTGCTGAAGCTAATATTTTAGAAGAAACCCCTGAGGAATAGGCTGCTAACAAACTTTCAAGCGGGACAAAATACAGTTGGCTATATTCGTTCCTCAACATTTTAGCCAACTAAATTTTGCCCCTTTACAGGGCGTTGTACAACACCCAAGGCGAGCTGATGAGTACAAAGTTGAGAAACCGAAAGTATAAGCGAGTAAAAGGCAATGTAATCGGTGGATGGGAGTTAATTGAATCACTAGGAGAAGGTGGAAATGGAGATGTATGGGAAGCGACCAAAGAAGGATATGATAATTCAGCAATAAAAATATTGAAGAATATTGAAGAATATTGATGATACTAACTACAAAAGATTTGTTGATGAAATTCATATTATGTCTACGGTAAATGTAGATGGTGTCATAAACATTATTGAATCGAATATCCCTAGCGACCTTAGAGAAGACCTACCTTGGTTTGTAATGCCTAAAGCAATTGATATCTATAAATCAATTGAAAAAAAATCCACTACAGAAATTGCTACTCAATTTGTTCTCTTAGCTGAAACACTATCTGAGCTTCATGATCAAGAAATAGCACATCGAGATATTAAGCCAGAAAATATTCTTTACTATAATAATCGACTTTACTTTTCTGATTTTGGGTTAGTTAAGTATCCAAATAAAGCTAAGGTTACCCCTCAAAAAAGAGATGTAGGCGCAAAGTTTACAATGGCTCCAGAAATGCGAAGAGAAGCAGAAAAAGCAAACGGTATGTTTGCGGATGTTTACTCTCTGGCAAAAACGTTTTGGATATTATTAACTAAGCAAGAGAAAGGCTTCGATGGTCAATATAATCCTAACTCAATTGTTGCAGTTAAAAATTATTGCCAAGATGTTTACACTACATCATTAGACAATTTATTAAGTGAGTCTACGGATAATGATGTACGCCTTCGCCCAACAGCAAAGCAGTTTTCAATATGTAGTGGTCAATAAAATTTGGCCACAGTTTTAGAATCTTGATATCTAACCTCAGATTCATTTGGCGCTAAACCGGCATTATAATGATGCGGCCTAACGTTGTTGTAATATCCGTTGATATAA
>NZ_JACJEP010000056.1:0-3336 GCF_014164135.1 Pseudoalteromonas sp. SG45-1 | reverse complement strand
TTCTAATTTTATTGCTGCAGAATACGATGCGCGTTTTAATTTCGTCATTTTTTCACCCAAATTTGTATGCTTATCAGCATAACATTTCTTTCTTAATGGGTGGCCAAAATCACTGTACCACTACAAATAAGGCTAAAAGAGTGGATAGAGTTAAATGAAGATTTCCACACAAGAAATCTTTTAGAGTGGTTAGAATTACAAAAAGCTTTATTTCCTTTGGGTGCCCCCTGTAGAACTGAATGGACAGATCCCAATGCAATTATTGCGGTTTTAAATGAGGTTTCCCGAATTAGGAGCCTTAACCATATGTTTTATCCAACAGGTGGTGGTAATACTCTCCGCTCTGCGACAAAGGCAGAAGAAAAAGATCTGATCGCACTTCATATATATGGAGGAAGTGCTGGGCTTTTAAAACCTAAAAAGTTATCGTTTGAGTCCTTTGGATTAGATCCCCAATGGAGTTATTTCAGACTTGAGGTTTATGAAATCGAACCTACAGATGTTGAAAACTCCTTGGGTAAAGAAAAAATTAGTGAGACTCTCTGTGAATTGTCTCCAGGGAATTACATAAGCTATAACCATTGGGATCAAAATGAATATAAAGGTAATGAGTTGCCAGATACTGCACGACCTATTACTAGGTTTCTAAGTGGCTCGTTTGTCCTTTTCGGAACTCGATCAATTTATAATCGTACTTCTGCTACATACGACGCTCGTCATAATAAAATGACAGAAGAAGAATTTAGAGATTACATTGGGCGTAGCGCAAAAGTTCATCATGAGAAAGATGTTGCCTAACAAAACGGACACAAACAGCTGGCTATGCTCGTTCCTCGTTATTATAGCCAGCCATTTTTAGCCGCTTAGCGAAGCCTTACGAACATCCGGAAATGGCACTCTCCAGCCACTCGACAACATAAAATGCTGATAATAATTGGTAAGGTATTTTACTGTGTCGGATGGCGCTTTGCTTATTCGACCTACACTGGCACAAAACTGCCCATCAAATAGGTATAATTTTTATACTGTAGTGGTATAAAACTTAAAGGGAGGTATATTGTCGTTGATAATGATCAAAATCTTTATGCTTACGATGCAAACAGAAAACACATGAATTTCATTGCGCCTCTTATTTGTAGTAGCCAATGAAATAGAATAATTATTAGAACATTATCAAAGTATTAATTTCACAAGTTACACTCCTTTGGTTATGCTAGTGAGCATTATAAAATTATATTGCGAAACCCTCTATGCTACCTCTACTTCGTATCTTGATAATTGAGCAAGACCCAGCCACTTTACAAGGGCTTTCAACGAACCTATCAAAGACCATTCCTAACTTTGAGCGAGACGATATTCATATCGATATTATTGAATGCCTCGAGCTTAAACACGCGCTGGAATGTGTAGAGGAAGATGGTGATATTCAAGCCGTGGTTCTAAGCTGGGATATGCACAACAAAGTGGGTGAGCGGATGTATAGCCGCTTTATCGAGGATTTAAAGGCAATTCGCCTTGAGTTACCGGTTTATGTTATTGGCGACGACACAAAAGGGCTGGAGATCGTAAACGAATCAGAAGAAATCGAATCATTCTTTTTTAAAGATGAAGTGATTTCTGACCCAGAAGCGATTTTAGGTTATATGATCAACGATTTTGACGACCGCTCTGAAACGCCATTTTGGACGGCGTATCGTCGTTACGTTGGTGAAGCAAACGACTCTTGGCATACACCGGGTCATAGTGGGGGTTCTAGCTTTAGAAACTCACCTTACATCAAAGATTTTTATCAGTTTTACGGCCGCAATGTATTTGTTGGCGACCTGTCGGTTTCGGTAGACTCGCTAGGTTCATTATCAGACAGCACTAATACTATTGGTCGCGCCCAAGAATCAGCAGCGGCGACGTTTGAAGTTAAGCACACCTACTTTGTTACAAATGGTTCATCTACCTCAAATAAAATCATCTTGCAGACACTCCTGCGCAAGGGAGATAAAGTAATTGTCGACCGTAATTGCCATAAATCAGTACACTATGGCATCTTGCAATCAGCCAGTTACCCCATTTATTTGGCGAGTATCTTAAATCCAAAATATGGCATTTTCGCGCCACCATCGTTGGCCGACATCAAGTTAGCAATTGAAAACAATACTGATGCTAAATTACTAGTGCTTACCGGTTGTACTTACGATGGCTTACTTAGCGACCTAAAACAAGTCGTAGATTATGCTCATCAATATGGTATTAAGGTATTTATAGATGAAGCCTGGTTTGCATACTCTTTGTTTCATCCTAGCTTTCGTCATTATTCTGCGATACATGCAGGGGCTGACTACATTACGCATTCGGCGCATAAAGTAGTATCGGCGTTTTCTCAAGCGTCTTATATTCATATTAACGACCCCGATTTTGATGCCGATTTCTTTCGAGAGATTTATAGTATCTACGCTAGTACATCGCCTAAATATCAGCTTATTGCATCGCTTGACGTGTGCCAAAAGCAATTAGAGATGGAAGGCTATAAGCTGCTCAATGCGCTGCTAAATCATGTTGAGGAGTTTAAACAACAGATGGCCTCGCTTAAGCAAATTAAAGTATTAGCTAAGCAAGACTTTATGGAAATATTCCCGCATTTTAGTGGTGATAATATGGGCCACGACCCATTAAAAATCCTTATTGATATTAGTGAGCTACCATACTCATTAAAAGATATTCATAAATATCTACTGGATGAAATTGGGCTAGAGATAGAAAAATACACGCACAGCACCATTTTGGTTTTACTGACGCTTGGCGGCACACGCTCAAAAATAATTCGTTTGTACAATGCATTGAAAAAGCTAGACAGTGGTAAAGTAAAACTATCGAAATCGACGCGTAGAGCTCGCTTACCTGAAAATTTACCAGCCATAGACTTGGCGTGTATTCCAAGCGATGCTTTTTATGGCGACCGCGAATCTGTGCCTATTAGCAAAAGTAACAACCGCATTTGTGCAGGTTTAGTTACTCCATACCCACCGGGCATTCCGCTTTTAGTCCCAGGCCAGCATATCACTGATGATCATGTTGAATATTTGCAAGAGTTGGCAAGCCAAGGACTGACGATACAAGGCAGTTTCGATGGTGAAATTTATGTTCTTAAGGGTAAGGTTAAAAAATAAAGGTATTGGTTTAATACTATCTCGATAATAATACCAATCTGCTTATATACGGGGTCTATTTAACGTTAAGAAAATTACGCTAGAACTAGGCAAAAATTTTTGTATCTAGTTGTTCTAAATAAAAAATTTTTAACGACGTTATAGTGCAATTTAATTCGTTAAATTGATCAAAGAT
>NZ_JACJEP010000055.1:0-3449 GCF_014164135.1 Pseudoalteromonas sp. SG45-1 | reverse complement strand
TTAGAACTCAATCTGTACGAGTGCCCACACAGATGATTGCTTTATATTGTTAAAGAACGTTTTGAGTCGCTTTAGCGTCTCAAGGGATGCGAATAATACACCCTTTATTTTTCGAGTCAATACTTTGTTTTAAATTTTCTTTTGGAAGATTTAAAACCGAAGTTTTATTTAACTCTGTGAGTAGTTCGTGCCTTGCTATGCTTCGGCGTTTCCCGTCTCAGTGGGGTCGCATTATAGGGAGAACAGATTTTTACGCAAGTACTTTTTTAAAGAAAAAGTAAAAAAAGATGCTGTTCGGTCAGTATCTGAACTAAACCCCCTAAAACTGATAGTTTTGTAACCAAACGGTGCCTTTTATGGTACAAAAATGACCTTGCTGATACACTCAAAGCTAATAACTATTATCTAAAAGGTACTAAATATGGCAATCCGTTCTTATAAAGGTGTAACTCCTTCGTTTAATTCGTCTGTTTATATTGATGAGTCATCAGTTTTGGTTGGTGATATTACTTTAGGTGATAATAGTAGTGTTTGGCCTTTAGTAGCAGCCCGAGGCGATGTTAACTATATACGTATTGGTAAACGCTCCAATATACAAGATGGCAGTGTATTGCATTTATCTCGTGCAACTAAAAGCAATCCAGATGGTTATCCACTTATTATAGGTGACGATGTAACTGTAGGTCATAAGGTAATGCTGCACGGATGTATATTAGGAAACCGTATACTTGTAGGTATGGGCGCTATTATTATGGATAACGTGGTTGTTGAAGATGATGTAATTATAGGTGGCGGCTCTTTGGTACCACCAAACAAACGCTTAGAGTCTGGTTACTTATATGTAGGGAGTCCGGCTAAGCAAGCCCGCCCTCTAACGGAGCAAGAACTTGCCTTTTTAAAAATATCTGCCGATAACTATGTATCACTTAAAGATGAGTACTTAGCTGAAATAGCTAATTTAAGTTAATAAACTTACTTCAATTTGGCCTGCCGAGTTATAGCTCTCTTCTTCGATAAGCTCCTCGGCACGTTCTTCGTAATCAAAACGATACTTTTCAAAATACTCTGTTGCGTGACTTTCGTCTGTTAGTTTAAGTGTATTTACTTCTATTACACACTCCACCAGCATGCCACTAACTTGTGCAAAAAATACTAACTGATGATCGGGCTCTCTAAACTCTAGCCTATCTATAAATTGTATTGCCTGATTCATTTAAGCGTTCCTTGTTTGAGCGCATCAACGACGGGAAGTATTTTTGGCATTTTATTACGCCATACATAATATGCTTGAGCAGCTTGACCAACTAACATGCCACTGCCATCTAAAAGCTTAGCGTTAATATTATGCTGTGCAACCCAATTCATAAAAATGGTATTTTGCAGTGAATAAAACATGTCATAAGCGACTTCACAGTTAGTTATGTGTTTTTTATCAAGTGCTGGAAGTTCGTTATTCATACTGCTAGAGGTAGAGTTTATAATTAGTGAGTAATCGCTTACTGGTAAATCATCAAAACCAAAGCCAGATACTGGTCCATATTGGGTAAACAGCTCTGCGAGTTCTTTGGCTTTTTGTGCTGTGCGATTAACTATTATTATTTCCTGAGGGTTATGCTCTAACAAAGGTAAAATAACCCCTCGAGCAGCACCGCCCGCACCTATGATTAAAATGCGTTTATTAGTTATGGCTACTTCATTAGCGAGTAAATCATTTACAAAGCCCACACCATCGGTGTTATCACCGAGTAATGAGCCATCATCTCGTTTTTTTAGTGTATTAACAGCCCCTACTATTTTGGCTAATGGGGTAAGCTCATCAGCCATTGCATAAGCTTGCTCTTTAAATGGCATTGTAACGTTAGCACCCACACCGCCTTGCTCAAAAAAAGACAATACTGTTTTTTCAAAGTTATCGATAGGTGCTAATATTGCGCGATAGTCGATTTGCTCACCCAGTGATACAGCAAATTGTTTATGTATCGCGGGGGATTTTGAATGTTTAATTGGATTTCCAAAAACCGCATATTTGTCCATTTTAAAGCAACCTCTTTGCAGCTATAAACTGCCTATTAACAATGATAAGTAATATGATTAAACGACTTTTTTCTAAATCTAAGCCGGCTCCCGAGCAACAGGCTCCTACTCCTGAAAAAACACCGTATGAAATAATAGGTGGAGAGAAAGGGGCGCGAGCTATCTCCAATCGATTCTACGACATAATGGAGTCAGATGAATACGCTAAACCGTTATATGATATGCATCCTCTGCCATTAGATCGAATTCGCCAAGTATTTTTTGAATTTTTATCTGGTTGGTTAGGCGGGCCAAACCTATTTACTGAAAAACATGGCCAGCCAATGCTACGTAAAAGACATATGCCTTTTACTGTAGATAAAGCATTGCGCGATCAGTGGATGTACTGCATGAATAAAACGCTGGATATAGAAATAGACAATCCGTTGTTACGTGAAGGCTTAAAGCAATCATTCTCTCAACTAGCAACGCACATGATCAATCAGCATTAAATTTATATTTAGCCATAATGCAAAAAGGCGCTAATTAGCTGTCTCTTGATCACAAGTCTGACTCAAGAGATTTTGCTAAATCGTAGCCTTCCAGGATGGCTTGTAACTTAAGCCATCCTTGCCATAACACTTTCACAGATGCACGCCCTGTGCGCTTGGTATCTTTCCAGCCTCCTAACTTTGCCAGTTCCTGATACGCCCATGACATATTTGGAGCAGTTTCAGGCAATGGTGTTTTTATTCTCTTTAACCACAATAACTTCCATGCTTTGGGAGATAACAGTTGTTCACAACTTGGAGAATCAGGCTGCTCATTGGTGAACTTTAGTTGCAATATTCGCGTCGCAATAAAGCCATTAATCGTCACCAATCTTTCCATGTTATCTTGGCTTTGAAGGCGTAAACTTTCGATATCCGTGCCATCACTTTTCCAGACTTTATGGTATTCCTCTACAAGCCAACGGTGCTCATAGTAGGTGATGATAGCTAAGGCGTCTTCTTTGCTGGTGACTGGTTCACTGGTTAATAGGTGCCAGCTTAAGCCGTTCTCAGCGTTTCCTCTCTCTGCACTGCCGACATAGTAAACTGGGAGGGAGCGTCCTTTCTTATTGTAAGGCGCTTTGAGTGTCACTGGCGCATAGGTGATATCCAGTGTTGCGCTTCGGGCTTTTCTTCCTCCTTTTTGTGCAATGTGGATGTGTTTGGTGCCTGCACTCATCAGCTCGCTTGCAAACGCATAGAGCTTATCCTCACCTTCTTCAATATGACGACTTTGCATCGAGCGTACGACGAATCGTTGCTGCTCGGTCAGTTTATACTGCAAGTATTCGTAGATGTCCGCTTCGCGGTCACACACCGATATCACGTTCGCCATTTGTCCTTGCAGCCGCTCTGCCATCGCTCGTGACGCTGACTCCCACTTGT
>NZ_JACJEP010000054.1:0-3466 GCF_014164135.1 Pseudoalteromonas sp. SG45-1 | reverse complement strand
TTTGTCAACACTTAAATTTAAACTTTCTAAAAAGATTCAATCTAAGTTTTACTTAACACCCTGAGTTGTTCGTGCCTCGCTATGCGTTGCTGTTTCCCGTCTCAGTGGGGTCGCATTATAGGGAGATCCGAAAACAGATCAACCCTTTTTTGAAGAAAACTTGAAATAATGTGCTGTTCGCTGAGAATTTGAGCTAAACACGTTAAAAATACAACATAACCATCAAATTATTAACAACTAACGGGGTTCAAACCTATTTTATATTAGAAGTAGAGTTAAACGATCTTCATATAGAGGCTTACACCCCAGATGATCAATACGATCGTTAATGAAAGTGTTACGGCTGCAGATCCCATATCTTTGGCCCTACCTGACAATACATGTAACTCTGTACTTACTCGATCTGTTAATGCTTCAATGGCGGAGTTTAGTAATTCAACTATTAATATAATAAGCAGTGAGCTAATTAGTATGGCCCAGTGTAATAGTGATGAAGCAAGCCAAAATGAAGTGGGGAATAATATAAGGCTTAGTAATAGCTCTTGTCTAAATGCGGCTTCTTCCTTAAATGCTGCTTTAAAGCCTAGGTAGGAACAATAAGTCGCTTTGAAAACGCGTTTGAGGCCTAAGCCATTTGGTTTAAGTATATCTTTCATTAAAAAACTCTATGAATGAAGGTCAAAATAAAGCCCCGCAGTGCGAGGCTTTTTATTTATGCTACACCGTATTGATCACGGTAAGCTTTAACTGAGGCTAAATGCTCATCCATTGTGCCTTGGCTTTCAAGGTAACTGATAAGATCAGCTAATTTTACAATTGAAATCACTTTGGTATTAAAGTCACGCTCAACTTCTTGAATAGCTGATAATTCAGCTTTACCCTTTTCTTGGCGATCTAACGCAATTAAAACACCACTAAGGTCAGCACCATTTTGTGCAATGATTTCCATCGACTCACGAATCGCAGTACCTGCAGTAATTACATCGTCAACTAGCATAATTTTGCCATTGAGTTCTGAGCCTACTAATGTGCCGCCTTCACCGTGTGCTTTTTTCTCTTTACGATTAAAACAGTAAGGTACATCTTTATCATGATGATCCGCTAAGGCAACCGCTGTTGTTGTCGCTATTGGAATACCTTTGTACGCAGGACCAAATAATACATCGTACTCTATAGCAGAATCTTCGAGTGCCGATGCATAAAAGCGACCTAAACGCGCTAAGTCTCGACCAGTATTAAACAAACCAGCATTAAAAAAGTAAGGACTTGTGCGTCCAGACTTTAATGTAAACTCACCAAATTTTAACACCTGCTTCTCTAGAGCAAATTCTATAAACTCTTTTTGATAATCTTTCATATCTTGTGGCCTACCTATTTATGCTAATGCTTGCTTTTGTACGTCAATAATTTCGCGAATAGAATGTTTAGCTAAAGTAAGTAACTCATCTAGCTCATCAAACGAGAAAGGTTCGCCTTCAGCTGTACCTTGAATTTCAATAATTTTACCTGTTTCAGTTAAAATTACGTTCATATCAGTCTCTGCTGCTGAATCTTCAATGTATTCTAAATCGCTAATTGCTTGGCCTTTGTAAATACCAACTGAAATAGCTGCAATCATATGTTTAAGTGGGTTTGAATTAATCATACCTTTTGCACGCATATGTGTTAGTGCATCAACAAGTGCAACACATGCACCACTTATAGAAGCAGTACGTGTACCGCCGTCAGCTTGAATAACGTCACAGTCAATGGTAATTGTGTTTTCGCCAAGTGCTTTTAAGTCAACAGCAGCCCGAAGTGCACGTGCAATTAAGCGCTGAATTTCCATAGTACGACCGCCCTGCTTACCACGTGCAGCTTCTCGAGCATTACGCGTATGCGTTGCTCGCGGTAACATACCGTATTCAGCATTGATCCAACCTTTACCCTGACCTTTCATGAAACGAGGAACGCCCGATTCAACAGTAGCTGTACAAAGTACTTTGGTGTTACCAAACTCAACAAGTACTGAGCCTTCAGCATGCAAAGTATAATTACGTGTAAATGTAACAGGTCTAATTTGGTTAGGTGTTCTTTCGCTTGGACGCATTGACGATCCCCTTAATTCAGAATTTGCGACATTATAAGTGTATGTGGGTATAGATACCATGTTGATTTAAATAAATAGCTGTATGCAAAATATTCAGTGTATTAAATTTTCCCTAGAGCTTAAGCAGTGTTACGGTATAATCATCATAATATTGTATTTATAAATTTAGGAAAATATCCATGATCCACAGTATGACAGCTTATGCGCGTCGCGAAATAAAAGGCGATTGGGGTACTGGCACTTGGGAAGTTCGCTCAGTAAACCAGCGTTACCTTGAAACATTTATACGCGCACCAGAGCAATTTCGTGGCATGGAGCCAGTTATTCGTGAGCGTTTACGCAAACACTTACAACGCGGTAAAGTTGAGGTCTTTTTAAAGTTTGTGGCAAATCCTGCCCACGTTGGCGAGCTATCAATTAACCAAGCACTTGCTGAACAACTAATAAATAGCGCTAAATGGGTTCAACAACAAAGTAATGGCGATATTAACCCTGTTGATATATTACGTTGGCCTGGCGTTATGGAAGCACAGGAGCTTGATATGGATAGCGTTAATACAGCATTAATAGCTGGTCTTGATCAAGTAATCGAAGATTTTAAATCTGCACGTGGCGATGAAGGTGCAAACCTTGAAGAAATGATAGCAATACGCCTTGATGCAATTCTAGAGCAAGTAGAAATTGTAGAAACGCATATGCCTGAGATTGCTAAATGGCAGCGTGAAAAACTTGCTCAAAAGCTAGAAGACTTAGCAGCAAACATTGACGAGTCACGCCTTGAACAAGAACTTATTTATCTTGCTCAAAAACAAGATGTAGCTGAAGAACTAGATCGCTTAAAGTCTCACGTTAAAGAAACTAAAAAAATCCTTAAAAAAGGAGGCGCATGTGGCCGCCGCTTAGATTTTATGATGCAAGAATTTAATCGTGAAGCTAACACGCTAGCGTCTAAGTCTATCAATAGTGACATCACTACTGCAGCCGTAGAGCTAAAAGTACTAATTGAACAAATGAGAGAACAGATCCAAAATATAGAATAGTTTTCAGCTAAGTATGGCACATTCATAACTTATCAAAACCCGAGCTTAGCTCGGGTTTTTAGTAATACCACTAATGATACTTTGAGTATTGTTACCAAGTATCTTCACCTAAGGTTAAAGCGGCATCTTAAATCGTACTTTATTTTAGACATTAAAAAGCCCGAGACTAAGCTCGGGCTTTTTGGTAATAATTAGCTAGGCTAATAATTACGCTACGATAGTTGCTACAACACCAGCACCTACAGTACGACCACCTTCACGGATAGCAAAACGAAGACCTTCATCCATCGCGATTGGTGCGATTAGAGTTACTGTCATCTTGATGTTATCACCAGGC
>NZ_JACJEP010000053.1:1728-4820 GCF_014164135.1 Pseudoalteromonas sp. SG45-1 | reverse complement strand
AAACTGTCGCATAAAACGCGTTTGGCGTTGTATGGTTAAGCCTCACGGGTAATTAGTACAAGTTAGCTTAATGGCTCACACCACTTCCACACCTTGCCTATCAACGTTGTAGTCTTCAACGGCCCTTCAGAGACTTTAAAAGTCTAGTGAGAACTCATCTCGAGGCCTGCTTCGCGCTTAGATGCTTTCAGCGCTTATCAGTTCCGAACGTAGCTACCGGGCAATGCCATTGGCATGACAACCCGAACACCAGCGGTTCGTTCACTCCGGTCCTCTCGTACTAGGAGCAACCCCTCTCAATTCTCAAACGCCCACGGCAGATAGGGACCGAACTGTCTCACGACGTTCTAAACCCAGCTCGCGTACCACTTTAAATGGCGAACAGCCATACCCTTGGGACCGACTTCAGCCCCAGGATGTGATGAGCCGACATCGAGGTGCCAAACACCGCCGTCGATATGAACTCTTGGGCGGTATCAGCCTGTTATCCCCGGAGTACCTTTTATCCGTTGAGCGATGGCCCTTCCATTCAGAACCACCGGATCACTATGACCTACTTTCGTACCTGCTCGACGTGTCTGTCTCGCAGTTAAGCTGGCTTCTACCATTACACTAACCGTACGATGTCCGACCGTACTTAGCCAACCTTCGTGCTCCTCCGTTACTCTTTAGGAGGAGACCGCCCCAGTCAAACTACCCACCAGGCACTGTCCGTAACCCCGATTCAGGGGCCAACGTTAGAACATCAAAACTACAAGGGTGGTATTTCAAGGTTGACTCCACAACAACTAGCGTCGCTGCTTCAAAGTCTCCCACCTATCCTACACATGTAGGTTCAATGTTCAGTGCCAAGCTGTAGTAAAGGTTCACGGGGTCTTTCCGTCTAGCCGCGGGTACACAGCATCTTCACTGCGATTTCAATTTCACTGAGTCTCGGGTGGAGACAGCGTGGCCATGGTTACACCATTCGTGCAGGTCGGAACTTACCCGACAAGGAATTTCGCTACCTTAGGACCGTTATAGTTACGGCCGCCGTTTACCGGGGCTTCGATCAAGAGCTTCTCCCTAAGGATAACCCCATCAATTAACCTTCCGGCACCGGGCAGGTGTCACACCGTATACGTCATCTTGCGATTTTGCACAGTGCTGTGTTTTTAATAAACAGTCCCAGCCACCTGGTCACTGCGGCTCCCGTCCGCTTAGAGAGCAAGTCTCATCACAGATAGGAGCGTACCTTCTCCCGAAGTTACGGTACGATTTTGCCTAGTTCCTTCACCCGAGTTCTCTCAAGCGCCTTAGTATTCTCTACCTGACCACCTGTGTCGGTTTGGGGTACGATTCCATATAATCTGAAGCTTAGAGGCTTTTCCTGGAAGTATGGCATCAACAACTTCATCACCTTAGTGACTCGTCTCGTGTCTCAGTCTTAATAGCAACCCGGATTTACCTAAGTCACCAACCTACTCACTTTCACATGGACTACCAACGCCATGCTTGTTTAGCCTGCTCCGTCCCCCCATCGCAATTATATCGAGTACAGAAATATTAATCTGTTTCCCATCGACTACGCCTTTCGGCCTCGCCTTAGGGGTCGACTTACCCTACCCTGATTAACATGGGATAGGAACCCTTGGTCTTCCGGCGTGGGAGTTTTTCACTCCCATTATCGTTACTCATGTCAGCATTCGCACTTCTGATACGTCCAGCATACCTCCCGGTACACCTTCAACCGCTTACAGAACGCTCCCCTACCACTCAGAATAAATTCTGAATCCGCAGCTTCGGTGCATAGTTTAGCCCCGTTACATCTTCCGCGCAGACCGACTCGACCAGTGAGCTATTACGCTTTCTTTAAAGGATGGCTGCTTCTAAGCCAACCTCCTGGCTGTCTGGGCCTTTCCACATCGTTTCCCACTTAACTATGACTTTGGGACCTTAGCTGGCGGTCTGGGTTGTTTCCCTCTTCACGACGGACGTTAGCACCCGCCGTGTGTCTCCCGGATATTACTTTACGGTATTCGGAGTTTGCAAAGGGTTGGTAAGTCGGGATGACCCCCTAGCCTTAACAGTGCTCTACCCCCGTAAGTATTCGTCCGAGGCTCTACCTAAATAGATTTCGGGGAGAACCAGCTATCTCCCGGTTTGATTAGCCTTTCACTCCTAGCCACAGGTCATCCCCTAACTTTTCAACGTTAGTGGGTTCGGTCCTCCAGTTGATGTTACTCAACCTTCAACCTGCCCATGGCTAGATCACCGGGTTTCGGGTCTATACCTTGCAACTATTCGCCCAGTTAAGACTCGGTTTCCCTACGGCTACCCTATTCGGTTAACCTCGCTACAAAATATAAGTCGCTGACCCATTATACAAAAGGTACGCAGTCACCCAACAAGTGGGCTCCTACTGCTTGTACGTACACGGTTTCAGGTTCTATTTCACTCCCCTCACAGGGGTTCTTTTCGCCTTTCCCTCACGGTACTGGTTCACTATCGGTCAGTTGGGAGTATTTAGCCTTAGATGATGGTCCACCTATATTCAGTCAAAGTTTCACGTGCTCCGACCTACTCGATTTCACTTAAAATGTCTTTTCATGTACGGGACTATCACCCTGTATCGTGGCACTTTCCAGAGCCTTCCATTAACACATAATAAGCTTAAGGGCTGTTCCGATTTCGCTCGCCGCTACTTTCGGAATCTCGGTTGATTTCTTTTCCTACGGGTACTTAGATGTTTCAGTTCTCCGCGTTCGCCTCGTTAACCTATGTATTCAGTTAACGATACCTGCAAGCAGGTGGGTTTCCCCATTCGGAAATCCTAGTCTCAAGCGCTTTTTACTAGCTTGACTAGGCTTATCGCAAGTTAATACGTCCTTCATCGCCTCCAACTGCCAAGGCATCCACCGTGTACGCTTAGTCACTTAACCATACAACCCAAACGGGTCTTTGTTTTGTGACAGTTTAACTTCGCCAGAAGTTAATATTGAATACTAAAGTAGATACCAATCAATCAACGTAAAACGTTAATCAAATGGCACTGAATGGTACTGCTACCATTCTTTTTTTACTTTTGAAAACTCTTGATAAATACAATGTAT
>NZ_JACJEP010000052.1:4084-6475 GCF_014164135.1 Pseudoalteromonas sp. SG45-1 | reverse complement strand
TACAAGCTGAGCTGTTTCTAATTTGATTGCTGCAGAATACGTTGCACGTTTTAATTTCGTCATTTTTTCACCCAAATTTGTATGCTTATCAGCATAACATTTCTTTCTTAATGGGTGGCCAAAATCACTGTACCACTACACTGAGAACTGATTAACAGGGGCGCAAGAGTAAACATAAGGAAGTAATCGTCGAATAAAAAGTGAGGTTGAAAGATTTCTATCAACTGCTATAGATCTGACCTTGGTCTTCAAGGAGATTTTTACAGAAAATGGATATCCACTGTCCCGTAATGCTTTAGGAAGAGGGATTCTAGTATAATAAGTATTATTTCTATCTTTGATTAAGTACATTGCACCACTCGATTGAACCACCGAGCAGAATAAAGGAGGATTTGACGCACTTATTCTTTTATTTTCAATAATTTATAATGGTGGAGGGAGAGGGATTCGAACCCTCGTTAGGGATAAACCTAAACACACTTTCCAGGCGTGCGCCTTCAGCCACTCAGCCATCCCTCCACGGTGCTGCAATTGTGTAATGCAACAGCGCGCTATAGTATGAAATAGACCCTTAAGGTGCAAGGCATTTTTAAATTTGGGCCTTTAAATGCTTACTAATCAAGCAACACTTACCTATAGGCACAAAAAAACGGCTAAATCTAAGACTTAACCGTTTTTAATTTATACTCTAAAAGTTACTTAGCCATGCTCGCAGTAAACTCAAGCATGCGATTTAAGGATTTAAGAGCGCCTTCGCGTAAATCCATATCAACGAATACTTCTTTGCCTTTAGGACTTATGAGGGCTTCTTCAATCGCTTTTAAGCCATTCATTGCCATCCAAGGGCAATGAGCGCAACTTTTACATGAAGCGCCCTCACCTGCCGTAGGAGCCGCAAAAAACTCTTTATCTGGACATAGTTGCTGCATTTTATAAAAGATGCCGCGATCAGTTGCTACAATAAACTTTTTATTGTCCATTGTTTGCGCTGCTTTGATTAATTGGCTCGTAGATCCAACTGAATCGGCAAGAGCAACTATTTCTGCTGGTGACTCAGGATGAACTAAAACGCCTGCATCTGGGTGTAGCGCTTTCATGTCTTTGAGTGCTTTTGTTTTAAACTCGTCATGTACAATACATGCGCCATTCCACATAAGCATATCAGCACCGGTATTTTTTTGAATATAACTACCAAGGTGCTTATCTGGGCCCCAAATGATTTTTTCGCCTTGCTCATCGAGGTGCTCTACTATTTCAAGTGCACAGGATGAAGTTACAATCCAATCTGCACGTGCTTTAACAGCCGTAGAGGTGTTTGCATATACAACTACTTTACGATCAGGGTGCTGATCGCAAAACGCAGAGAACTCGTCTATCGGGCAGCCAATATCTAACGAACATGTTGCTTCAAGCGTTGGCATAACAACCGTTTTATTTGGCGTTAAAATTTTGGCAGTTTCGCCCATAAATTTTACGCCCGCAACAATAATCATATCTGCATCGTGACGTGCGCCAAAACGCGCCATTTCTAGCGAGTCGGCAACGCAGCCGCCGGTTTCTTCAGCAAGTGCTTGAATTTCAGGATCGGTATAATAATGGGCAACAAGTACTGCATTTTTATCTTTTAGTAATTGTTTTATACGCGCTTTATATTCGCCTTGCTCGTCTTGTGTTAACGGTGCTGGCTTAGGGGGAAAAATATAACCTTCAGGCATAATAGTTTGAGCTAGACTCATGTTCTCGACCACTTATCTACAGTGCATTAATTAGGGCGAATTATACGAGAATATGAAAGCAAATAACAGCGAACTAGTAAGGCTGTTTATAAAAAATAAAGTGGGAAATTAAAAAAGAATATAAAGGAAAGTATTAGAGAGTGGTGGGTCATGATGGATTTGAACCATCGACCAATTGATTAAAAGTCAACTGCTCTACCAACTGAGCTAATGACCCGCTCTAATATAAATCTGCTTTGTAAAAAGCTTGCGTAAATCCGCCGATTAAACTGTCATAGAATGGTGGGTTATGATGGATTTGAACCATCGACCAATTGATTAAAAGTCAACTGCTCTACCAACTGAGCTAATAACCCGCTCTATGCACTTATTCAATTAAGAATGAAGCTTACGTATATCCGCCGACTGATGCCAAATTCTATTCACAAGGAATAAAAGAATGGTGGGTCATGATGGATTTGAACCATCGACCAATTGATTAAAAGTCAACTGCTCTACCAACTGAGCTAATGACCCGCTCTTATATAACTTTTCATAGAATGGTGGGTTATGATGGATTTGAACCATCGACCAATTGATTAAAAGTCAACTGCTCTACCAACTGAGCTAATAACCCGCTCTATGCACTTATTCAATTATGAATGAAGCTTACGTA
>NZ_JACJEP010000052.1:0-3984 GCF_014164135.1 Pseudoalteromonas sp. SG45-1 | reverse complement strand
AATCCGCCGATTGATGCCAAACCGTATTCACAAGGAATAAAGAATGGTGGGTCATGATGGATTTGAACCATCGACCAATTGATTAAAAGTCAACTGCTCTACCAACTGAGCTAATGACCCGCTCTATTGTTACGTTTAAATGCAACTTACTACTTTGCGTAAATCCGCCGATTGGAACCAGTCATTATTCACAAGGAATAAAGAATGGTGGGTTATGATGGATTTGAACCATCGACCAATTGATTAAAAGTCAACTGCTCTACCAACTGAGCTAATAACCCATTCCAGTTGCTAACTTATTACTAAGTTAAAGCTTACGTAAATCCGCCGATTGATGCCAAACCGTATTCACAAGGAATAAAGAATGGTGGGTCATGATGGATTTGAACCATCGACCAATTGATTAAAAGTCAACTGCTCTACCAACTGAGCTAATGACCCGCTCTGACGTTGCGTTTTATAACAACTTAGTATTGTACGTAAATCCGCCGATAAAAGACCATTCAAAGAATGGTGGGTTATGATGGATTTGAACCATCGACCAATTGATTAAAAGTCAACTGCTCTACCAACTGAGCTAATAACCCGCTCTTTTTGTCGCATTTCGAGTGGGGTAACCATTCGTTTGCTGCGGGCGCTTATAATACTTATTTATAAAATGAGTGCAACCGAAATTGTCTCTTTTTTTAAGTTTTTATGTCTAGATGCACAAAATTAAACCGTTTGTGCTCAAACTACATGCAAATCCAAGATTCTTCGAGAGTTTCCATGTAGTTTGCTCGCCTTAACTAGAAATTTAATCGCTGGTGAACTTTAGTTTCCCAAACGATCAGTTGCTAGTTTTGCAGCGGTAGTACTTGGGTATTGATTGATAAGATCGCTCAATATTTTTTGTGCTTGCGCCGCTGAACCTTGATCTTGTAAAAGTGTGCCTAACTTTAGCATTGCATCAGGGCGTTTATTAGAATTTGGAAATTCGTTAACAACCACTTTAAAATGCTCCACCGCTTTTACGCCATCATTTTTAATAGTAAGCAACTGCCCTAACCAATAATGCGCGTTAGACGCATATACAGAGTTTGGATAGGTAGTCAAAAACGTTTGAAATTCAGGAATCGCTTGATCATAACGTTTATCTTTCATTATTAACGCAACAGCACGCTCGTACGCTTCATTTTCAGATAAGTCACTGCTGTAGCTCTGTGCATCGTTTGGCTGCGCCTGATCGACTACTGGAGCTGCTGTTGGCTGTGTATAAGCCTGGCTCACGCGGTTTTCAATCTCTTGATACAACTCACGCTGACGCTGCAGTACTTTTTCAAGTTTGTAGCTTTGCTCTTCAGTTACACCGCGAATTTGACTTACTTCGTCTTGTAACAAGTTAAGTTGTTGCTGTAACTCTACTTGTAAAAAGTTACGCGACTGCATCATATTCTCAAGCGACGCTAATCGCTTCTCAATACTTGATTGTGAACTTGCAGCTTCTGAAACAGGAGCGGGAGCAGCCATTAACTGGGTGCTCCCGCTCAATATCATGGCTGCCAAAATAATTTTCGGCTTCATAATATCTCTTATCTTAGTAAACTAGTACCGCACGGCGGTTTTTAGCGAAAGCTGATTCAGTGCGAGATTTAACCATTGGCTTCTCTTCACCGTAGCTTACCACTGACATTTGGCTAGCTGAAACACCTAAGCTTAATAGGTATTTTTCAACTGCTTGGCCACGGTGCTCACCTAGTGCAATGTTGTACTCTGGAGTACCGCGCTCATCTGCGTGGCCTTCAATTAGTACTTTAACTGATGGGTTTTGAACTAAAAACTCAGCATGTGCACGAAGTAAATCAGCGTACTTACCTTCAACAGTCGCTTTATCAAAGTCAAAGTAAATTACTTGCTCTTGACGTAGTGCTTCGTACTTTTGACGAAGTTGCTCTTCTGCTTGTTGCTCAGGAGAGATTGTAGCTACTTCAACTGTATCAGTGTTAGTTGATTGCTCAACAACGCCTTGATTTGATTGGTTTGCAGCACCTTCATCAATATCAGAAGATGAGCTACAAGCTGCTAATGTCATTACTGGCACAGCAATTAGCAGGCCTTTAAGTATTTTGTTAAGTTGCATTGAGTAGATTCCTATTTTGAGTAAACCAGTAATATTACTGTAAGTATGGCGACCAAGCTGGTGCCTTTACTTGTCCGTCTAGCACAGGTAACCGTGCTTTAAAGCGGCCGTCCATCGATACTAGCGCAAGTACCTGTTTATTATTATGGAGCGTGCTGTATATAATCATCGAACCATTTGGCGCTATGCTCGGTGATTCATCTAGGCGTGTTCTCGTTAATACTTGAAACGCACCTGTAGCCAGCTCTTTCTTAGCAAGATGGTACTGCCCGTTGGTACGGTTAACCATCACTAATTCTTTTCCATCTGGTGTTATAGAACCAGCAAGGTTCATATCACCATCAAAGGTGAGTCGTTGTGACCTACCTGTTTTTAAATTTAACTTATAAATCTGAGCATTACCACCCCTTTCAGATGTAAACACAATATCTTGGCCATTAGGGTACCAAGATGGCTCAGTATCTATGCTACGGTGATTTGTTAAGCGTGTTTCTTTACGTGTAGCAAGGTCAAGCATGTAAACTTCTGTCGCACCCGTCTTATCCTTAGAAAGCACTAATAATAGCTTTTTACCATCTGGCGAAAACTGCGGTGCACCATTAATACCACGGTAGCTTGCTATTATTTCACGCTTACCTGTGTATATATCTTGAATGTAAATTTGGCTTTGACGGTTTTCAAACGTTACATACGCTAGTTTAGTACCATTTGGTGACCATGCTGGCGACATTAATGGTTCTTTTGAACGAAGTAATACCTGTTCGTTAAAACCATCGTAATCAGCAACGACTAGTTGATAAGGTTTAGGCTCGTTATCACGTACTATTACATATGCAATTTTAGTTAAAAACGCGCCCTTTTCACCCGTTAGCTTTTCATAAATAACATCACTAATGCGGTGTGAATAACGACGAAAACCACTCTCGCCAATAACACTTTCACGCGCTTCTAAAATATGATCTTGGCTTTTAACTAACTTACCGTTACTCATCATTTGCGTATTGCCACCGGTAATTTGGCCGCGAATCACATCAACTAACTCATAACGAACTAAATAACGCCCATCAGTTTGTTGTTCAACCTCACCAACAAGAACAGCTTCAACACCTTTATTAACCCAAGACGCATAATCAATTTCGCCATCTTTACTTGGCTGTTGCGGCATTTGCGCCACATCAACAGGTTTAAACTTACCACTGCGCATTAAATCGGCAGCAATAACACCACTTAGCTTTTCAGGAATTGGACCAACACCTTGGTATTTAAAAGGTACAATGGCAATAGGCCTTGCACCGTCTACACCTTCTGTTATTACAATTTCAAGCGCTGCATTAGCAACACCCGTAAACCCAAACAGTAAAACTAAACAGGCTATTTTTATTTTGTTGAACATATCATTCCTTTAAAATTCTGGCTTGATTGTTAAATTAATATTCTTAAGTTTTTCGAATACGTCTTTATCTTTAGATACCGGTAATGTGTCAGCCATGCGCACTGCTCTTAATGCAGCTTCACATACTAACTTGTCGCCACCTAATGATTTAACTTGCGTTACTAAACCATTAAAGCCCAAACGAATATTAACTCGGCACTGTTGGTTTTTCATTTTTTCATCAATCAGTAAGTTTTGCTGAATACGCGCCATAATTAATGCACGGTACTTATCAACTTCGCTCACCACTTGTTGCTGACGTATTTTACTACGGGCAGCCTGCTCTTTGGCAAGTTGCTCTTGTAACATTTGCTCTTGCATTGCTTGCTGGCGTTTACGTTCGGCTTCAGCAGCACGCTCTTTTGCTTCCTCTTCACGCTTTTTGCGCTCAGCTTCTGCTTTTTTAAGCGCTTCTTCTTCAGCTTTGCGTTTG
>NZ_JACJEP010000051.1:0-8799 GCF_014164135.1 Pseudoalteromonas sp. SG45-1 | reverse complement strand
CTAACATTTAAGCTTAGTGTCACGGTTATTTAAATTTTTATACATAGAATATGAAAAACTAAAATATTTTTTACTTAGTTTTGAAATTTCTATAAATATCCATTTATAAAACCCTAAATCATCTTCCTCAGAGTTGTGATAAGGCATAACAGCAAAGTCATAATTAAGGACAAATATTAATTCTTCTATACTGTATATGCTTTCCGCTTTATTTTTATAGGCTTGCTTTACATCTTCCCATAATTGCATTGCATTATCTGAGTACTTATCTTGCCAGTGCTCTTTCAACAATGCTGAGTTATTATGTTTTAAAGTAAACGGAGAAACATCTCCTCTCGTTAACGTATCAATATTTGGAAGTATTAATAGGGTTTTTGCCCAATACCTAGGGTAACTTTCAGGCAATCCTTCCCATGATTTTATTTGATTTATAACGTCTATATCAAGCTCATCATATTCTTGACTATTGATATCAAGTGATTTGTACCACACGAAATCTTCCTCATATTTAAAGTCAATTGAGAAGTCGCCTTCGGATGTCATTTCAAAACGCGCTTTATTCCAAGGCACATCGTTTTCATCCTTTTGCATTATTTTATAGAGTGCCTCAAAAGCATCATCACACTCTGCATACTTATTGATACCGTTGATTTTATTCACATTGAAATATTATATATCATCATTAAGGCTGTATTGCTGGTTGGATTGTGTTACACCATCAGGATGAATTAAAAAAATATCAAACCAAGCGGTATCCCACCTTTCAGGCAAAGCATTAAACATCGCCTGACCAATGTGGCTATATATTTCATCTAACGTTTTAAACATCATTTATCCTAGTTTTTAAATCTAAATGGTGCAGGTTTTCCAGCAACTATGTACTCGCCAAATATTACTTTAGGTGTTGTATTATCACCATCGTATTGTACCAATATTTCTACCTCAACGCTTTTACCTCTATCTAGCTCTTTGCCCCACTCTTTTTCCTTTTGTCGCCATTCGCCATAACGATTTTGGTCTTTTAGTTGACCAGAACATTGTAAAGTGGGTCTGCCTACTGCAGTATGAAATATACGTGTAAATCGGGTTGTGAGTTTTAACCAGTTTTCTGGGGATATATTAAGTCTTTCTAGCAAAGAAAGGTTTATATTATCAATATAGCCGCGTTTATCTTCTCGCATTATTTGCCCTGTTAACTCTACAAGTTAAAGGTACGATTTACGCTCAAATAGGGTTTAAATCTACATACCCTATTCAGGCTGCAAGTGCTGCTTTATTTATACTCAGCAGGTTTGCCATCTATAATCCACTGCGGGATATAGCCATTTTCTACGGTTAAATCATACCCTTTTACATCTTTAGCCAGTACTGCCATAGCTGTAAGAGGAATTGAAATAGCGCCCTGACGATCAGCACATCTACTGTCTTTTCCTGTATCAAAATATTCTTTATGAAGTTGTAATGATTTTTTCATTTTTTCATTATAAACATGCTCACCCTCATCACTAAAAACAGCCATAATAATATCTACTAGGGGCCATTTTAATCGACTGGCGTATAAATAAGCAAAGTCTTCGTAATCATCGGGGTTGCTTGTAACTAATGCTTTTTCAATTGCTGAGGCTAAATTTGCACCGGGCGTAAATACCGCTTTAAGTAAATCAACCAATGCGTAGTCAAATGGCCGATTTTGCTCACCTAAGCTAGCCTCTGCAAAAACGCTATTATCAATCGTTATTAAAAAATCAATCGCTTGTTTATTACGTAATATAATAGCGCTGTATAAAGCAGGCAGCCAGACTTCAACCTTAGTTGAGAAATCATCAGCCTCACCTATAACCTCTATAAAGTCATTATCGTAAGCGACTATAAATGGTTTACCTATACTTGCGTTACTCTGAAATGCCGCTAACGCCATTTGTTGTCCGCGTGTTAAATAAAGCCATGCGTTTTTGCTATTTGGATTCTCTACCGCCTCTAAAGGAAAAGCCCTAATGAGGTTTCTCTCAAATTCTTCATGAAAAGACATACCACCCCCTGCTTTTATAAGAAACAGGCTATCCTCTTCATCTTCAATATACTCCTCAACCATATCATCATAAGAAACTTGGCCATAGCTGTAGTGACTCTTTATCATTTTTGTACCCTTTAAATTGTAGTGGTACAGTGATTTTGGCCACCCATTAAGAAAGAAATGTTATGCTAATAAGCATACAAATTTGGGTGAAAAAATGACGAAATTAAAACGCGCAACGTATTCTGCAACAATAAAATTAGAAACAGCTCAGCTTGTAGTTGACCAAAGTTATACTCAAGAAGAAGCAGCCAAAGCGATGGGGGGGGTAAATCAACCGTCAGTAAGTGGGTTACTCAATTAAAGCAAGAGCGGAATGGCCAGACACCATCTGCTTCGCCAATGACGCCCGAACAAATTGAAACCCGCGAACTTAAAAAGCAAATCCAACGCATCGAATTAGAAAAGGATATATTAAAAAAGGCTACCGCTCTCTTGATGTCCGACTCCCTGAACAATTCTCGTTAATCGAGAAACTAAATCAACGAGAGCGTTTCGTTAAACTTAACTAGACACCCACTCTAATTTAACAAGCAAAACTGTAGCCAAACTGCAAAAATTAGGTTGGGTGTCTTGTTTATTCTTATCTCTATATTTGAGGAGCGATCAGACACAACGCCAATACTATCGTATGCAAATTCAGCTAATTGTGATGCAACACTAGGTGATAAAATATTCATATAAATTCCCTTTTATCTAAAATCTTTAAAATAATCTTCGCTATCTTCTATCTTATATATTTCAAAATCATGTTCCCATCTACATATACTAGAAGCATCAAATTCCAAATTTGGATTATCATAATTAGGAAAAGTAAAGTTTACTTCTGTAGATTCTAAGTCAGCATTTAAGCTACTTAACTTGAATTTATATTCACTTCGCTCTTTTATGCCATTGAGCTTTGAGCTCCAGAGCTCATACTCTTCACCGCCATGAATTGCAGTAATAAGTTGATAAGTAACTTCATGGGAGAACATATCACCGGGTATTTTTGACTCAACAACAACTTCTGGCATATTAAACGTGCCATCGGAAGCTGTAATAACCTGATCTTCTTTTTCAATTTTATGTGCAAATTTAAGGCTGCGATTAATTAAAACACCTTCAACGGGATTGCCGTTTAAAGTAATAATCCCTTTAACTTCAGAGCACATGTGTACGTCATATTTTTTTATTAAACCAAACATTTTGATTTAAAACCTCCATATTAAAAATGCTTTAAGTGTGGAGCATCACACCATTATTTCAATTGTATTATTTGTTTCCGTGCTTTATAGCATTCAACAAGCAAAACCTGTTCCCACGGCTTTAATAAAAATGGATAACTTTTTTCTATTGCCTACCAATTAAAATAGGTATTTCCATACTATTTATTAGGCTGAGTACCTATATCAAATTTAGCATTCTTTAAAATAGCGCCATCCCAGCATACATCAGTTAAAATAGCACCGGTAAAATCACAATCTGTAAAATTACCATGGCTTAAGTCAGCACCTGTAAGGTTGGACTTTCTAAACACGGTTCCTGTGAAATTTCCGTTTGATAAATCGGTATTCTTTAAATTCGCGTCATCGAAACAGACATCAGCAGCCTCTACATAAGACATTGTTGCATCACTTAAGTTACTACCAACAAACGTTGAAGCCCAGAGGTTTGCGTAGTCAAATTCACAAGAGGAGAAGTTAGATTCGTTACAGCTGCTCGCCGATAACTTGGCGTAGCTAAAGTCCGCATTGGGGCTAATAACCTGATATAAAATACAATCAAAAAACGCCGTTTGATTGCAGCTTGCCCCTTCAAGGTTAGCGGCTGTAAAGTCGGCATCTAAAAAATAAGCTAAATCTAAAATACCACCACGTAATATAACGCGCTCACCTTTGAGCATTTCAGTCGATGTTTCACTAATATCGCATTGCGTTAAATCAAGCCCTGAAATATCTATTCCCTTAACATTATTTTGTGAGCGTGAATCATCCAACTGCGCTAAAGCAGCCTCTTTAGACATAATTTAACCCACCAATGGTGCAGTTTTCGGCTTTAGTGCACTCTATATCACAATACTCAACATCAACCTCCATCTCAGCAAACACCTTAGCTGGGCGTAAATGTTCCATGGCGGTTTGCCAATGCTCAATCTGTGCTTGTTCAGTTAACTCCCAAGGTGCTGTCGATAAATCAAGACGAATGCCGCCCCAAGGTTGAAGTTCTGTTTGCGTTTTTGGTGTACTCAGTAATAATTCTTGGCCAAACTGCTTAACGTAATGCGGGCCTAAATAAGTGCGCATTGCTAACCCTTTGGGGCCAACATCAAAATAATCAACGGGAGCTAAAAATGCAGCCTCTCCCATCATCTCAATATACTCATCACGTTCGCTTTCCCACGGCTCATCAGGATAAGGTCTATCAATATGTACAGAGGCAATATCAGGCTTAAATATTTGTACTAAGCGGTCTGCAAACTCAAATAAAGCAGGGTAATGCTTACTGTTCAGTTTTGGGTCAAATTCAAAATTAATGCGCTGTTTAGGCATAACGTCAATGCAGCCAAAATATTTCGCCAATTTATTGCGCTTTAGATAAATTTCTTCACCACCACCTTTTTTAACCGCCGTTGCATTAGCTAAAATACCAATGCGGTCATAGGGCAACTTGCCGCGCTCCTCTAAACTCCAAAACTCAGGTGTAAACTCAGAGTAACTCTCAATTACATCTAATAATTCAGTGAATAGCGCTTCATCATTAAGCGGAGTGGTGCCTAACATAGAGACTCTTATCTGAAATGGTTTAAAATCCATCATTTATCCTTTTACTTTAACCCTGCGTTGTTTTTGTAGATCCAATCTTTTTGGCTAACGAGTCATCCTGGTGAAGTTTTATTCTTTCAAACACCACGCATCGTTACTTCTCTGATTATTTGGGTTACATTGCCAATGTACTAAATCTTTGGGGTAATATTCATGATCGATAAAACTGCTATCGTCAATATCATAAAGCTTAACCACTAAGGCAGCCTCCCAACACCAGTAACCTATATAGGCATCGGTATCCATTAAATGGTAATCAGGACTTCCTTCTAGCTTATACCAAGCATCTAAATAAGCCTTTACTAATGTAGGGCGTTGTTCTGGCTCACTTTCAATAACTTTATAAAGCTTGCTAAACCGCTTTTTAAAGAGTAATTTTTTGGATACTTCGCGTTCAACATCCCCTATTTCAACTGCAATACTATCAAATAATGAATCAAGACCTTGATTAGCAATTAAAGACAACATATTCAGGTAATACTCTTTTCCCATATCTAGGCAGTAAGCAAAACTTAGCCATTTTAGAAAGCTTTTTAAATAGTCTTCACGTATTTCTTCCCAACCTACACGCTCAGCCTGCTCGCTATCTGGTAAGGCATCGGCATAGTTTTTTTGCCATTGGCGATATTCTAGCGTATTTAGAAGATCAGGTTTTAAAGATAATAATTCATCACCACGTGAATATTTTTGGTGTAACAAGTAAATAGAGTCACTGACTAGCCTAAATGCACCTTTCATTTTGACTTCAATTGAATCAGTATCATCAAATTTAACGTCCCTAACATCTTCTTCAATACATTCTTTTTTAAACGCTATACGTTCATCATAATATGCTTTATTTTTTAAAGTATCTCGTAACATGCTTTGTTCTCTTATGTCATAAGCTTGTTTCAGTTTTCATAAAAAATTCTAGTCATTATTTAAGTATGTAATCCTTCAATATAAGATGCACACACTAAACCCTCTTTACTTTTGAGTTAGACATAATTTAACCCACCAATGGTGCAGTTTTCGGCTTTAGTGCACTCTATATCACAATACTCAACATCAACCTCCATCTCAGCAAACACTTTAGCTGGGCGTAAATGTGACATGGCTGTTTGAAAATGCTCAATTTGCTCTTGCTCTGTTAATTCCCAAGGCGTTATTGATAAATCAAGACGAATGCCGCCCCAAGATTGAAGCTCTGTTTGCGTTTTTGGTGTGCTCAGTAATAATTCTTGGCCGAACTGCTTCACGTAATGCGGGCCCAAATAGGTGCGCATAGCCAACCCCCTTAGGACCCACTTCAAAGTAGTCGACGGGCGCTAAAAAAGCTGCATTACCCATCATTTCAACATGCTCGTCACGTTCACTCTCCCACGGCTCATCGGGATAAGGCCTGTCAATGTGTACAGAGGCAATATCAGGCTTAAATACTTGCACTAATCGGTCAGCAAACTCAAATAGCGCAGGGTAATGTTTACTGTTTAGTTTTGGATCAAACTCAAAACTAATATATTGCCTTGGCATTACCGCAATTCTAACTGAATACTTAGCAGCTTTATTACGCTTTAAATAAATTTCTTCACACGTCATCCTTGTTGTAACCCCCTTTACAACATTGAAAATATCATCGCGATTATACGGTAATTTACCACGCTCTTCTAAGCTCCAAAATTGCGGTGCAAATTCAGGGTAGCTTTCAATTATATTTAATAGTTCAGTAAATAAAGCTTCATCGTTAAGCGGGTTTGTGCCCAGCATAGAGACTCGTATTTGAAATGGTTTAAAATCCATCATTATTTTCCTTTTACTTTATTCCAACGTTGCTTTTCTACATTCCACTTATGGGTAATAGTGTTCTTACTGTTACCTAATAGAGCACTTCACTAATATCGCATTGCGTTAAATCAAGCCCTGAAATATCTATTCCCTTAACATTATTTTGTGAGCGTGAATCATCCAACTGCGCTAAAGCAGCCTCTTTAGACATAATTTAACTCACCAATGGTGCAGTTTTCGGCTTTAGTGCACTCTATATCACAATACTCAACATCAACCTCCATCTCAGCAAACACCTTAGCTGGGCGTAAATGTTCCATGGCGGTTTGCCAATGCTCTATAAGCGCTTGTTCTGTTAGTTCCCAAGGTGCTGACGATAAATCAAGGCGAATTCCACAAGGGGATCAATATGGTACTTACACAGAAAGCCTTTTGCCCTTTTTAACTCCCGACCTACTTGCCAAGGCCGAAAGGTTCTTTATTGAGGAGGAAGAGTCTGAACCGCTGACTCTTTTTATTGCGCATTGGGTTTTACACGACAATTTACACAATGCTGCCCGTATTCTTGGCTATCTAGGAAAGACAACAGCAACAAGGGAATGGGTTCCTTGTTATCGGCGAGGAGACCGTGCAGAAAGCCCTTTTATTACAATTGCTCAGAAAGAAGCTAAAGCAAAACCGTTGCCTTATTTAGGTGAAGTGTCTGATATTAAATCAGCAATAAAATCTTGTACTACAACTGCTTTGTTATTGCAATTAACCACTGACCATTGGCAAGATAAACAACTTATTGAAGCGGTTTTAAAAGCTGCAAAACTAAAAAAATATCAAAAAACGCTAGATGATCGCTGTGCATTAATTAATGCTGTACTTAGTTGCAAACGAGCTTGAGGCCGCAGTTGAGTTATTACCTTCCGTAAATACGGGCCGAAGAAGGTGGACTAATGCTGAATATGGTGCAGATCCGATTAAAGATATTTTAAATTTTTTAATGAAGTCGCCAGAAAATTTAACCTTAGACTTATTTAATATATTACTTAAAGAAATATCAAAAATATTTCCTCAATGGATTTGGTCAGCGTATTTTAGTTTAGCACGCTTGAGCTGTCACCTTTCAAAATCTGAAGTCGTAGAGGCGCAGCAAGCTATAATTAAAACGGCTAGTAAGGTATTTAAATTTCCATCTGACAATACTGCTGTTTATTTCGGTTTTTTGAAAGGAACACTTGAGGTTGAAGGTTATAGCAGTTCACAATCAAATCAATTAGTAACCTGGTTTTATACAATCAAAGATCTAATGAATCTTAAAGGATGCTACGTTGATATAGTTTGGATAATGGAGCAAATTGCCAACTTAAAAGCACATTTGCCAAACGACGTATGGGAAAAGTTCTCCATTGATATATACACTAATATTAAATTTAGTGAGTATAAATATAAAGCGAGATCAATACTTGAACAAACGCTACTTCACTTATGGTCGGTAAATGATTTAACGCTTCTGAAAGCGCTCATTGAATCTAATAATTTACCTGAACACTTGCAGTATGATTTTTATCGAAGTATCTGGAAAGATATTCATTTAGCACCCAAGCCCTATGATGTATTAGCACTGACAAAGCCAGACCTAAAAGCGACATCAATTCTGAAAAATGAATTTATTGAATCTCTATGTCGCGTGATGGTTGAGCATCAACATCCTGATGCTCAGCGTATGCAAATTTACTACAATCAATATGATGAACTTGCGATAATTTACTAGGTAGCCAATGAGTTTGCTCGGACAAGATATGACACATCAAGTCTGAGCTACTACCCATTACCTTTCTGATAATCTTCACTTATTTTAAGAAGATATTTTGATCACTTACTATTTTAAATAAGTACCTATTTAAAATAAGTACCATTAATTAAAAAGCGAGGCAGTGAATTACTTTCAACCGTTACTTCATTTCCCATATCATGCCACATGCATGCCATGCCGAGTAATTGCAGGGGTAAGAATGAATCTACAGGGGCATGATCCGGACCCGCCTCATTAATGTGGTAGCGCTCTTGCGCTTGCAGGTTTTTGGCAAGTGCTTCATTAAAATCACAACCAACATCAAAAGTTGCTGGCGATAAAGCAGCTAGAGTCTCTAAGTATCCGAAAGCAAT
>NZ_JACJEP010000050.1:5951-9758 GCF_014164135.1 Pseudoalteromonas sp. SG45-1 | reverse complement strand
GCCTGGTGATAACATCAAGATGACAGTAACTCTAATCGCACCAATCGCGATGGATGAAGGTCTTCGTTTTGCTATCCGTGAAGGTGGTCGTACTGTAGGTGCTGGTGTTGTAGCAACTATCGTAGAGTAATAATTAACTTTAAAGTTAATTGTTAGAAAAAGGTCACTCAGGTGGCCTTTTTTAATGTCTGAAGAAAAGTGTCATATGAAGGTGGTGCTCTTACCTTAGGCGTAGGTACTTTGTAGCAACAGTCAAAGAGTAATAATTAACTTTAAAGTTAATTGTTAGAAAAAGGTCACTTAGGTGGCCTTTTTTAATGCCTGAGGAAAAGTGATTTGCTCCTAGGTATAGAATTATTGCCGAGCTTGGGTTGAGTTTTACGAAACCCGAGGGGAAAATAGTACCGAAGATAACTATGCTGTTAAATATAAAAAAGCACGGCTAGGCCGCGCTTATATTGAGTTAGCTCTTGGTCTTTTAGCCAATTACTAATATATGATAAAAGCTTTAGTGTTTCTTCGCATACTCTTGCGCTTGTTTTAAAACTCTTAATAAATTGCCACTTAAAATCTTTTTAATATCTTTGTCGCTGTAATCTCTATCCATTAAACCTTGGACAAGATTTGGGTAGCTAGATACATCTTTTAAGCCGATAGGTAATGAGTCGCCAACTCCATCATAATCAGAGCCAATACCTACATAATCAATACCAATTAGCTCAACTACGTGATCAATATGGTCAAGTACTTGCTCAAGACTTGCAAATGGATACGGATTTTTAGCACGGTACGCAGCATCAAAATCTTTACTTAACTTAGTGCCTTCTTTTTTAGCTGACTCTTTTGTACTTTTTAATTGCTTGCCCCAACTACCTGCTTTAGCGGTAACAAAGCTTGATCCAAAGTTGATTTGAATAACGCCGCCATTTTCTTTCAGCGCTAATAGCATATCGTCATTCATATTACGCTCAAAGCCAGGCGTGTATTTACGAAGTGATGAATGAGAGGCAATTACTGGTGTTTTAGAAAGCTCCATAACCTGATAAAACGCATCATCAGAAATATGCGATACGTCAATTAGCATGCCTATATTATTCATTTCAGTGACAAGCTTTTTACCAAATGGGCTTAAGCCTTTCCATTTACGGCGTATATCGTAAGACGAATCCGAAATATGGTTGCTTTGCGAGTGCGCTAGCGTGATGTAACGAATGCCACGGTCGTAAAAGTGCTGAAGGTTTTTCATATCACCTTCGATTGGAGAGCCATTTTCCATACCCATGGCTATAGACAGCTTACCTTGTTTAAATTGCTCTTCAATATCAGTACTTGAGCTCGCAATAGCAAACTTATCGGGTGCGCGCTGGACTATGGCTTCCATACTATCAATCATTTGATTGGCTAGCTGGTAGCTTTTTCCTTTACCTTCAAATTCCAAATGCGCAGGAATATAAATCGACATAAATGGGGCGTTTAAACCGCCTTTTACAGCGCGAGGATAGTCAAAATCGCCATCACTAGTTGCTTTGGTTACATCAACCCAGCTTTCGTGAATTCGATAAGGTACGTCAATATGGGTATCAATTAAAATGGTATCTTTAGCGAGTTTAATTGCCTTATCAGATGCTGTTATTGTTTGTTCTGCTTGGGCTTGACTAGTTAAAGCTAGTGATATGGCTACCACTAGAGTGCTGAGTTTTATCATGTTTTGGCTCTTTGGGTAAAAAGCCATTGTGTACGTTCAATTCAAAAGTTACAAGTACTACGCCCTAATCAAACGACTGTGCTTGATGCTCTTCACTTTGCAGCGCTTTAAACTCACCTTTTGAAATTATAGTTACAGACTCGTGTAATTCTGAGAAAAACACCATCGCTTCGCCATTTTTAAGCTGCAGCTTTACTTGGCTTACTTTAGATTCGATGCTTGCTTCTACTTCACCATAATCGGTACCTTCGCGTAATACGTAGCTTTCGATTAAGTTATAAAGAGTGTCTTGATCGAGTTGTTCAAAAGGGATAATCATTACTACTTGTTACTCGCTTTATTTGATACGTGCTGGCTAAAATAATGAGGGACGGCTTTTTCTAACCAAAATATAGGTTTAAAGGGATTTTTACCGCTAATAAAACCAACATGCCCGCCCTTGTCAGAGATGCGCAGCGTAACATGCTCACTTACGTCTTGCCTACTCGGTACGGCTTTAATTGAGAGCATAGGGTCGTCTTTGGAATGAATAATAAGTGTGGGCACAGCGATATCTTTCAAGTACGGCATAGCACTGGCTTTACGGTAGTAATCGTATGCGTTTTCAAAACCATGTAGAGGGGCTGTTAACTGATTATCAAACTCTAATAAATCGTCAATTTTCATTAACTGTTTTGGCGTTAATGAAATTTGCTGCTTAATTTGTGGCAGCTTTCGCTGCATTGATTTTTTCATCCGATCGAGCAGATATTTTTGGTAAATTTTACCTAAGCTTTTACGAATAACATCGCTCGATGACGACAAATCATAAGGAGCAGATACCACCGCTGCTGCACTTAATGGGCATTTTTCGCGTTCTTCACCTAAGTATTTGGCAAGTACGTTACCGCCCAATGAAAAACCAACAGCGACCATAGTGCGCTTAGGAAATTGCAGCTTTAAGTGATTTATAAAAAAAGCTAAATCGGCGGTGTCACCGCTGTGATAAGCACGTGGTAGGCGATTTACTTCGGTTGAGCAATTTCTAAAGTGCATAAGCACAACTGCATAACCTTGTTTTTTTAATGCCTTCATCATGCCTTTGGCATAAAAGCTATTTATATTGCCTTCGAGTCCGTGCAAAACAACAGCAAGTGGTGCGGTTTCATTATGTGGAAGTGACCATGCAAGCTCAATAAAGTCACCATCAGGTGTATCAAGTTGCTCAAGTTCGTAGGACGTATTGTGAAATGGGCGGAAAAAACGCGGCATTATGGTCTGAACGTGACGATTGGTCATCCACCATGCTGGTTTGAACTGAGAGATCATGTTTGTACTACGCACTTTGTATTAAACGAAAAGCTAGTGTATCAAATTTTTCGCTTCAGAAAATAAAAAGCGCCTAACTAGTAAACTAATAAGGCGCTTTAGTGCGTCGTGCTTAATTTTGTTCGGGAATTTCTGCGTCATGTATTTTTTTCAAAAAGAAAAAAGCAAAAAAGATACACAAAGAAACAACGATGGTTAAAAACCCAAAAGACATAAATAAAACTGGATCTGTAAAAAAGTCTCTAAAGAATACGTTCATGAGTTGTTCCCCTCGTTGTTGATGGGTTAATCATAGGCGGTGTTTGCAGGTCGCAACGTGATCGAGATCAAGTTATTTACATAAGCAGATATAGGGGTGAAGCTAAGTTGATTTAGATCATGCTTTAAGGGCTACTAAGTTATTACCACTGAGAGCTAAGAGAGTTTTTCACTTTACCTAAAAGCGTAGCGCTTTAAACTTTTTTGAGTAAACCACTTAAAGATTTTTTGCACAAAGAGAAAAGAATGAGAAGTAAATGAGGGTAGAGCTATAAACTACTTGAGCCAAATAACTGCTCAATATTTATATTTTTACCTGGATAATCTAATTTTTATCTTCTTTAAAATCGCAGTACTTCTTAACCTTTTTGTGAATAAAGTACTTAAAGATCTTTTGCACAAAGAGAAAAGAATGAGAAGTAAATGAGGGTAGAGCAATAAACTACTTGAGCCAAATAACTGCTCAATATTTATATTTTTACCTGGATAATTTAGTTTGTTTTCCTCTAAAAGCGAAGCGCCTCTTAACCTCTTTG
>NZ_JACJEP010000050.1:0-5851 GCF_014164135.1 Pseudoalteromonas sp. SG45-1 | reverse complement strand
GAGAAGTAAATGAGGGTAGAGCAATAAACTACTTGAGCCAAATAACTGCTCAATATTTATATTTTTACCTGGATAATTTAGTTTGTTTTCCTCTAAAAGCGAAGCGCCTCTTAACCTCTTTGTGAGTAAATTACTTGAAGGTTTTTTGCACAAAGAAAATAAGAAGTGGAGGAGGGTATAAAAACTAATATCCTAAGTGGCTTTCACATATAGCTCAATGTTGTTTGGCTCTGAAAGTTTGACTAATTCGAGCTGATTTACTGTTTCAATCAACATATGTTGCTGTTGTTTTTCAAGCTTCAGCTCAGCGCTTAGCAACTCTTCGCGTATTGTGGCGTAATCATTTAACGTATTCTGATTAGCTTTTAAATAGCTGCGTGCGGCGCGCAGAGGCTGTAATGCGTGAGTATCAAACTCACTAGTTACATTTATTAACTCATTTAACTGTTGGGCATTAACACTTAAATTTAATGAATCTAAATAAAGCAGTAATAAGCATAAATTAACATTTTTTCCTTGCTGGTTTTGTAGTGCCAGCAAGGTTTTTTGTTGCTCAGGCTTTGCGTACAAGGTGCACGCAAATTGCCAAAAATGGTCGCTATTGAGCAAGTTCATCGGCGAATGCCTGCTCTTTTTCTTCCATTTCTTCAAGTGCCATAAGTAGCTCTTCTTCAATGTCGTTAAGTTTAGGTGTAAGCGTTGCTTGCTTAGCTAATAACTCTTTAAGCTTGGCTTTGTTATCATCGTTGTAGAGTTCGTTGTCGCCAAGGGCTACTTCAACTTCGCTAAGCTCTGCAGTAAATTTATCGAGTTGCTTTTCCAGCTTTTCAATTTGCTTTTTAAGTGGCTGAGTGGCTTTTCTAAATTCAGCTTCTAAGCGCTTTTGCTCTTTACGGTTAACACCTGGGTTTGCTTTAGGCTCGTCGTTTTGCTGCGCTTTAACCGCTTCTTTATTGGCATTCAGTAACCACTGATAATACGCATCTAAGTCGTAACCAAACTGGGTTACTTTGCCGCCATCTACTAAGTAAAACTCGTCGGCGGTGTTTTTAAGCATATGGCGATCATGCGATACGGTAACCATAGCGCCTTCAAAGCCTTGTAGTGCCATAACAAGTGCATGGCGCATTTCTAAATCAAGGTGGTTAGTTGGCTCATCGAGTAGTAATAAGTTTGGTTTTTGATATACCAACATAGCAAGTACTAAACGTGCTTTTTCGCCGCCCGAAAATGGGGCTACAGGCTCAAGGGCTTTATCGCCAATAAAGGCAAAACCACCTAAAAAGTCACGTAGTGATTGCTCAGTAGCTTTTGGGTCGAGGCGTTGTAAATGCATTATTGCACTGGCTTTTAAATCAAGAGATTCCAGCTGATGCTGCGCAAAGTAACCAATATTTAAACCGTGATGCTGAATAACTTCGCCAGCTTGCGGCTCTAAATCACCAGAAAGGAGTTTAATTAGCGTTGATTTACCCGCACCATTTCTACCAAGTAAAGCAATTCGGCTACCTGGTACAAGGTTTAGCTCTATATTATTTAAAATAGTGACGTCACCATAACCCGCTTTGGCTTTATCTATTGTCATTAGTGGGTTTGGTAATGCTTTTGGCTCTGCAAACTCAAAGTTAAATGGCGAGTCGGCATGTGCCGGCGCTAGTTTTTCCATGCGTTCAAGTGCTTTTACACGGCTTTGTGCTTGTTTAGCTTTACTGGCTTTTGCTTTAAAACGCGTTATAAACTGCTCAAGGTGCGCAATTTGATCTTGTTGCTTATCAAACATTGCTTGTTGTTGTAGTAAGCGCTCAGCTTTTTGGCGTTCAAACTGCGAGTAGTTACCTTTGTACACGTTGATAAGTTGCTTATCTACATGCCAAATTTGATCAACCACCGCATCTAAAAACTCACGGTCATGCGATATAAGTACAAGGGTGCCAGTGTAAGCACGTAAAAAACGCTCAAGCCAATAAACAGCATCTAAATCAAGGTGGTTTGTTGGCTCATCGAGTAATAGTAAATCGGCGTCGCGTATTAATGCTTGGGCAAGGTTTAAACGCATACGCCAACCACCCGAAAACGAGCTTACAGGGTTTTCTATAAGGTTATTGGCAAAGCCTAGGCCATGTAATAGCTCACCTGCGGTTGATTCAATGCTGTAGCCTTTAATGTTTTCAAGCTGAATATGTACTTTGGCTTGTGTGTCGCCATCGTTGTTTTTCTCGGCCTCACGCAGTGCTATACGCATTGCGTAGTATTCTGGGTGGCCTTGAAGTACATAATCAATTGCGCTTATTTCAAGGGCGGGGGTTTCTTGTTTTACCGAGGCAATAGACCAATCTTTGGGAATACTGCAATTACCAGCATCGAGTTGCAATTCAGATTTTAGTAAACCAAATAACGTTGACTTTCCACAACCATTAGCGCCAACAAGGCCTACTTTATGTTCTGGAAATAACGTAGCTGATGCATTTTTTAATAAGGCTTTACCGCCACGAAGTAGTTCTATTTCTGAGATTTGGATCATGAATGCGTTACTTTGCTGTGCCCTTGTTAAGTTGGCGCTATCATAACATAGAACTTAATGCTCTTATCAAGCGTATCAACAAGTGAAGTTATACGATAAAATGACAGCAGTTCAAACCACAGGAAAAATGTTGTGAGACAAAAGAAGCGATTTATTGCTGGTGCATCGTGCCCTGACTGCAAAGCCATGGATACTATGATGCTATACAGAGAACATGATGTTGAAAAAGTAGAGTGTGTTGAGTGTGGTCATAAAATGGCGCAACCCGATAACGCTGTTCAGGCGTCTACTCGCCAATTTGAACAAGTAATTGGTGTGTTTAAACCGGGCGACTAACCCGGTTTTTTTATTGCCTAATTTTTACCGGTTTTAGTAATGCGGTGGAGGTGGCTCAGGTACTTCAGACATCATAGACGATGATGACTGCGACTCTTTAATTTTCTCTGCTAGCAGCTCGGTTTGGCGTTTCATTTTTGCTAACAGCTGTTGGTGCACTTTTATTTCATCATTTAAGACTTCAATCGTTTCGTCTTGAAAAGCCACTTTGGCTTCAAGTTCCATTAAGCGATGTTCAATTGTGTTCATTATTCTCTCGTATAATAAATCGCTCTGCGATCCCGCTGGAGCTTTCGGTTAACAACGACTTACCGTTATCTGTAAATGTCACATCTAGCACCACCGCCGATTTAGGCTTACTGCCTTCGCGCGGGGTAACCTGCCAAGTTTGAATTTTTTCACCGCTTGGTATTTGCCACAAATCTACGCGCTTATTTGGCGAGCCGGTTGCAAGCAAAGTGCCTTGTTCGTTAAAACGCACAGCAGTAAAAATTTTCTGACGCGCAATATACTTCAGTTTACTCACAAGATCACCTGTAGTCAGCTTCCATACATTTGCTTGTGCCATACTATCGGCCGTAAACGCATAGCGACCTTGTGGATCGAGCGTCACTTGGGTAACACGCGTTGGGTGATTAAAACGATGAATTACTTGACCTGTACGTGTATCCCAAAAGTAAGCAACATAATCGTTAGAGCCACTTAAGGCAAAGCGTCCGTTAGGTGAAAGGTCAACGGTGTTAACTTTATCTTGATGACCTAAAAACTCAATACGACGCCCGGTTTCTAGGTTTACAAATACGACAACGCCGTCGCTACGGCCGTATAAAACACTACGGCCTTGATTGCTAATGGCGATATCGCGAATACTGGCTTTTTGTATTTTGTAATAACCTTTATTTTTGCCTGTGGTTATATCCCACACAGCAAATGTGGTTTTTTCGGCGGTAACTGCCACGCTGTTATCAAAAGCAATGGCAACAGCGTACACTAGGCTGTCTTGTGACTGCTGCTGAAACCATTGGTATTTTAGCACCTGCTGTTGATTATCCCACAGGGCGACCCCATGGTTGATAGAGGAGATCAAACTGTATTTACCATCGTTTGAAACTGTTGATGAAAACGCACCTTGTGCAGCATGTTCGTAACTTGCTACAGCGTGTTGTTTTTTATCGGTACAGGCGATGGCTAAAAAACAGCTAAATACGATTAAAAAAGTACGAAATATCGACATATTACAGGTATTTCCCCTTAACTCTTAGTGACTGAGAGGTTAGACTAGGACGCGTTAAATGCCTAGGTTGTTTGTCTAATCACTGGATATGTTTTTAGTTTAGCTAACAATATGGAATTTAGTCATTAAACAAGCAGCCTATCATGTGGGCCGTTAATCTTTCACTAGTAATAATACATTAAAATGACAACTGCAAAGTATGTCGGAGATTTAAAATGAAAAAGACGATTAGATTGTCATTGATTGCAGCGTCAGTTTTAGCGCTTACAGCTTGTAATCAAGAAGCAAAAAAAGAACAAGCTGAAGTTAAATTAGACACTGTAGAACAGCAACAAGCATACGGTATTGGTGCATCTGTAGGTAACTTTTTAAATAAAGACCTAGCAGACAAAACAGAAATTGGTATTGAACTAGACCAAGCACTTTTAATTCGTGGTTTTGAAGATGCGCTTGCTGGCAATGCAAAAATTGACGAAGAAAAAATTCGCGAAGTATTAACTGCACTAGATACATCAGTACGTACTAAGCAAGAAGAAAAAGCTAAAGTAGAGTCTGAAAAAAGTAAAGAAGCAGGCGCTAAATACCTAGCTGACAACGCTAAAAAAGAAGGCGTTACAGTAACTGAGTCTGGTCTGCAGTACGAAGTACTTAGCGAAGGCGATGGCGAAAAGCCAGTGGCAACTGATGTAGTTAAAGTACACTACAAAGGGACTTTATTAGATGGTACTGAGTTTGATAGCTCATATGCGCGTAACGAACCGACAACTTTCCCTCTTAACCGCGTAATTGCGGGTTGGACTGAAGGTTTACAACTTATGTCAGTGGGTTCTAAGTACAAGTTCACTATTCCTTCAGAACTTGCTTACGGTGACCGTGACTTAGGTAAGATTCCAGCTAATTCAACACTTGTATTTGAAGTTGAATTACTTGAAATTCAAAATGAAGAAGCACCAGCACAATAATAAGCTTATTGTGTAAATGCAAAAAGGGACCTTAGGTCCCTTTTTTAATATGCGTAAGTAACGTATTAATTCGTGTGATTAGAAAACAAGTTATCAATAAGCTCATCTTCAAGTGCAAAACGAGCTTCTAATGCCTCACCAATAACAGATAAGTCATTATCAAAATCTTTCAATAAGTCTTCTTTATCTACTTCTGCGTACTTATCATTAAAATCTAACGCCACATCGGTTGTGCTAGAAATACGCGGGTAAATAGAGTTTGCAAGCTCTTGGCTTTGTAAGCCCTTTTTTTCGCATGCTTTTGCTATATCGTCATATACTTCAAAATGGCCTGCAGATAGGTAATCCATTAAAAGCTGGCAAAATGATTCAATTAGTTTTGGCTCTGGCAATGCTTGATCTTGCTTTTCGTATGGCGTAAAGCCTGCAATTTTGCAGTAAAGTACAATAAGTTCTTGGCGTTCGTTTAGCCATTTATCAATTACTGTGTGGCTACCACCCCATTTCTGTTGAGCTTTTTCTACACGCGTCAGCATAACTGTTCTCCTAGCTGGGTTGGTTTTTAATTTAAAATATAATAAGTTTATGTACATCAAGATATATTTAATTTGCGCGTATATCAACAAGTAAAGTTGAGCTACTTTGAGGGTTGTACCTTTTTATATAAACCGAGGCGAGGGATTTTATTTTAGGCAATAAAAAACCACCAGTTACGGTGGTCTAATTTCTTTCAGTGACTTGTTATAACAAGCTTTCTTATTTTTATGAGATGATTTTTATTGTTATTATTTTAAAACA
>NZ_JACJEP010000004.1:0-267927 GCF_014164135.1 Pseudoalteromonas sp. SG45-1 | reverse complement strand
TCTGAGAATAGAAAGTCAGGGCTTTATCTACCGAGCAGTATTAAATACTAGGCGCCGAGGCAAGCTCACTGACTTCGATGTGATAAATGATAGCTAATCATTTATCAACGAGAGATACAAGGCGCCCAGCTTGCTTGCGCGAAAAGCGTAGCTTTTAAATTGTAAGCCGGAATTTATCTCGCGCTTTTAATTTTAATTTGTAAATATCGCGTTGATGCTGGCAACCAAAATATGAATTACTTACTCAAAATACGTGTATTTATTTTCTGAAATTTAAATAAATGCATCCATATTTGGTAGTTGTATTATTTGCTCACTCAGCTTATTTGCAGCTTTATTAATTATTCTTATGCACAAATCAATGTGTGCTAATTCAGCAGTAGACAAGTTATTTTTAACAGCAGAAACTTTAGCCGTATCAATTGCGGCTAATACAGAGTCAACGGTTTGACTCATAAGTAGTTGCATCCGTGGTAGTGAAATAGCAAATTCATCAGCAAAATCAGCTAACATGTAAGCTGTAATTTCATTAGTAAAATTGCCTGCACTTTGCGAATTATGCTCACCCACTGACATAGCATAACACCTTGATATTTTGGGCTGTAGATAGCCCATATCACGGTCAATGCTTCCCTGCTCAATAATAGCCTCTATATTTACCAAGTCGTAAAACGGCGTAAGCTCTAAACCATTTTTACCAACAAAAAAACTAATGTTTTTGCCATGAGCATCGTAATTACGTACTAAAATATTAAATGTCATCCAACGAATAAGCTGAGCCTCATACGCTTGTACATTCGTTGTTTTAACATTAAAGAGTTTTGCAAAAGAAACGCCATCTCGAATATAAATACCATCCCCATCATCACCATGCTGACGCTCATATTTATAAGAAGGAGGTAAATTAGTGGCTTGGCAACCATCAATAATATGACGACGTAATACACGGCTTTGATCTTGTGTAACGCGCCTATCAAAGCGATCTATTACAAACACTCTTACATCTGCGTAAGTGCGCAACTCAACATGGGGAACATTGAGCCCCGACTCTTTTGCCAAAAGCATGGTAAAAAGTTCATTTACTGCAATGAAAGGCGCGGTACCTGTTTCAAATTTAAAAATTTTATTAGAACATAGCTCCCCTTCACCAAATCCTAATTTACTATCGATTTCGAGTAGGTTTAGTTTGTCTTGAACGCCAGCAACAGAGAGCCGAGTTCGGCCATCCCAATGAGTAATTGGTTCTCCAACTTGTACAAAGCGTTTAAGTTTTTGGCTTAGCTCGTCACTAGGGTCTGCTGTTCTTTCAAGGTTAAATTTGCAGCAGCCTGTTTGGTATTTAGGCAAGGCAGAGCCTATGCAGTGTGGTTATTCCCCATAAATGGGCGATAACGTAGCATTAATGCCAAACAGGCGCTGCCCAAAGGGTTCTTCCTAGGAGCTATTTACTCTTTGTTGCTCGGTTTTTACTTAGCCCACTAGGTTGCAAAGCTCGCGTCGCGATTAAATAGCTCCTAGTTTGGACAAATTTTAATCCGCAAAGATCAACAGACCCTAGTTACTTCACGAAAAGATGTTTGCTTTAAAGTACTGTTACTTGCTCTAAACGACAAAGCGCCTGACGTTTCCTCGCCAATTACTTTAATCAAACCAAACGTATTATTTTTAGAGATAGTAGTACTACTTATAATCTCATCAAGACCTTTGCCCTCGGGTAATAAGTTTTGTAAATAATTACGCACATCACGTGAGTCAAAATCACCATTGAGCGGTAAGTGTGGTGAAATAGCAAAACCCTTATTAATCCACTCAGGCTCATAGGTAAATGCAATTTCATTTTCAGAGCCTATATCAAGGGCTATCGCACCTATCTTCTGCGTATGCCCAATAAATACATCTAAGCTATTTTTTTTAATACCACTGCTCATCGCTCACCTCATCGTTGTTATTGTGGTGCGACTCGTCATCACTGACAAGGCTAAACGACAACCCCAAGTATTCCATCACTTTGAGTACATTAAAAAACTGCACATTCACATCACCTTTTTCTATTTTTATCAGCGTAGGCTTTGAAATATTAAGTGCTTGCGATACATCAACCAATGTAAGCTTCATGCCTGTTCGCTTTGAAGTAATCGCTTTAGCGAGTCGCACCGACGAAAACGGCTTTGATAGATCAGGCATTTCAGTGCGCTTAACAACTCTTCCAAGTGTTTTTTTTGCTGGTAATTCACTCATTAAAGGTCAACTATAGTTTACTTATACAATTTATTTTAGGGTAGCCCACCCAAAAGTCAAATATAACTTACTTTTAAGTTTGAACGTATATTTACCTCCTATAAGTAAACTTCACTTTATTTATAGAGAGTAAAATAAAAACACAAGCCCATAAGTAAAACATAAGTTACTTATGGGAAGTTAATGACATTTTGAGCTTAATAGCCAAGCTCAACACCTGTAGGCGCGAAGCTTGCTCGCGCGAAAAGCGAAGCTTTTAAATTGCCTTACTATCGTTTAAGGCTCGCTGCACCACTTGATAGCAAATAGCACGCTGCTGCTCTTGATTTAAGCTAACTTGTCGCATTGAAAGGATAGTTTTAACTATTTGTTTATGAGAAACGATTGGAAAGATTGGTCTCTGCTTTAGTTCCACAAACCAACCAGGAAAACATAAAACAGGTAAAACCGGAGTATTAAAACCGGTAGATTCATAAAGCCATTTATTCACCCAATTAGCTTGGTTTTGAGCTTGCTCTAATGGCTTGCTTTCAAACCAAGAAGGAAATGCTAAATGGTTATTCTCAAATTTAACTTTGTAATTTGTATCGTCTTTTATTCGTTTATGTCTGCCTTTGGTTTCAATAGCAAATATCCCATTTGGCCCAACAACTAAATGGTCAATATTAAAACCATCTGCTTGTATATCATGAAATACCTGATAACCGTGTGACTGTAATTCTATAAGCTCTGAAGCAACTGCTAATTCTGCATCACGTCCTAGTTTTAGCTTTATTAAGTCGTTAGATTTAACCCAAAGCTTTCGTGCCACATACGTTAGTCCCAATGCAATCACGATAATTAAAAAGTAATTGAGCTTGCCGCTGGCAAACATTTCAGCAATTCCTTTCAAAGCAAAAGGCATGGTGACTATCAAAGCAGACAAAAAGACTAAGCCTATTACATCTAAAACTTTATCATTAACTTGTTCATTAAGTGTCTGCGCTGCAACACGTTTAAGCTTTTTACGATCTACAGGTAGTTTTGCATTTTTCTGATGAAGCCATATTTTGATAAACAAAACACCTAATAGTGAATAAACACTACCAATAACAAATAAAAGGCTTAAACCTTGGTTTAATAAATCATCCATGATGAGTTCCTATAATCACAATGTTTACTTTATACCTTAAAAACAGGTACATGTCGCATCATTCAAACCCACACTACAAAGCCCACCTAAACACCTGTAGGCGCTCAGCTTGCTCGCGAAAAGCGTAGCTTTTAAAATAATTTACAAATATCGCATTGGCGATGGCAACCAAAGAGAGTAACCGCCGACTTCTCTTTGGAATCTCTCGGCGCCCCTCAATTTCACTTATCTTTAAACATAAAATTAATATGAACGTAAACGCGATGAAAGCACATCCATGTGCAAGCATCGCTTTTCTCACATCCATGTGAGGTAATTACTCATTAATTATGTGTTCTAAGGTGAAGTTGAAGGGGATGGTTTCTTAGCACCATCCTTTAATTGTTCTATCGACTAATACTTAACTCACACGTTTGTACTTAATTACTAGTAACTTAGTCGATTAATACTTGTAGCTGTACCGCATTTAAGTAAACTAACCACTCGCAAACAGGGAGTGGTTTTAATGCAGCAAATTGGTATTTATGAGCAGTTAATTACGCAAGTAATTGAGCAAAATTTAAATCGTGATCAATTTTATGTTGGCGAGCGCCAGCTTGAAACGGCCGAAGCGGCAACATGGCTTTCACGCTTTTTAAGTAAACTTGTAACACATGCAATCGATGCCATTCCCAACTCGAACGAGCGCCTACAAGAACAAATTAGCCTAGCTAACAGCCTTGTACTTTGGCTTAAAGATCATATTCGCGATGACGAGCTAATTAACGAAAATCTTATCGACAGCCAAGGCCGAATTCTTACCGCACTGTTTAATACTCAAAATCCGATTGCAGCAAACCTTAAAGATTACTCAAGCGATATATTTCCACTCACAGGGCTCACACAAAGCGAGTTATTTAGCGGTGCTAATGCAGGTATATCGCTCGAAACCGAGCTAAAGCGCGAGATCAAATCGTCCGACACTATTTACTGGCTTGTCTCATTTATAAAATGGACGGGGCTGCGCATTTTTAAAAATGAGCTTGAAGCGTTTACTAAAAGCGGTAATAAACTCAAAGTTATTACTACTTCGTACATGGGCGCAACGGATGCTAAAGCCGTTGAGTTTTTAGCAAACCTACCAAATACCGAAGTAAAGCTAAGTTATAATAATCAGCAAGAACGCCTACACGCAAAGTCATATTTATTTATGCGCAATACGGGTTTTCATACAGGCTATATTGGCTCGTCTAACTTATCGCATTCGGCGCTTACCAGCGGCCTTGAGTGGAACTTAAAAATTACCGCACAAGAAATCCCGCACATAATAGCTAAAACCAAAAGTACGTTTGAAACCTACTGGGAATCAAAAGACTTCGAGCTATTTACAGGCGCTGTTGAGTGTAAAGAAAAGCTCATTAATTCACTTAACGAGCAACGCGGTGTTGGGCAATCAAACAGCCAGTTTTATTTTGATATAACACCAAAAACGCATCAGCTCGCTATTTTAGAAAAACTAAGTGCTGAGCGCAGCGTACAAAATCGTTTTAAAAACTTAGTAGTTGCTGCAACCGGCACGGGTAAAACCATAATATCGGCGTTCGACTTTAAAACTGTTTACGATAAAAACCCAAATGCTCACTTTTTGTTTGTAGCCCACCGAGAAGAAATACTAAAACAAGCGCAAAGCGCTTACCGTGGAGTGCTTAAAAATAACGACTTTGGTGAGCTGTGGGTAGGTAACTACAAACCACAGCGCTACAACCAATTATTTGCATCAATCCAAACGCTGAACAGCCAAATTGAATCGCTCAATTTAACTCACGATTACTACGACTACATAGTAATAGACGAAGTACACCACGTAAGCGCGGCCAGTTATCGCGCTATTTTGGACCATTTTACACCCACAATATTACTTGGTTTAACCGCCACGCCAGAGCGACAAGATGGCGAAAATATCCTCGATGACTTTTGTGGGGTAATAGCCGCTGAAATTCGCTTACCAGAGGCAATAAACCAACGCCATTTATGCCCATTTCAATACTTTGGACTAGATGACGACACCGACCTAAGCCAAATAACATGGCGAGGCGGCCGTTACGATATAAGCGAGCTAAGTAACCTTTATACAGGGGAGAACAGCCGCGCTAACAAAATTATATCGAGCCTTGCTGATATCGTAACCAATGTTCACGCTATTAAAGCACTCGCGTTTTGTGTAAGCCAAAAACACGCTGAATTCATGGCCTCTAAATTTAACTTAGCAGGCATAAACGCCGATGTACTCACCAGTAAAAACACTAATGAGCGCGCGGCTAAACAACAAGCACTACGCCAAGGCGAAATACAAATACTTTGCGTGGTTGATATTTTTAACGAAGGTGTCGATATTCCAGAGGTCGATACCTTACTATTTTTACGCCCGACCGAAAGCCTAACGCTGTTTTTACAGCAACTCGGCCGTGGCCTGCGTTTACCTGATAACAGCCAAAAGCAATGCTGTACCGTGCTCGACTTTGTAGGCAACGCACGCCCAGAATACGACTTTGCTAGCAAGTTTCGCGCACTCATTGGTAAAAGCAACCAGCCAATAAAAACCGAGATTGAAAACAACTTCCCGCATTTACCACTGGGTTGCCGTATTGAGCTACAAAAGCATACTCAACAAACAATATTAAAAAATATTCAGCAAGCTATAAACTCTAAACGCCGTTTACAGCAGCTAATAAATAGCTATTCGCAACATACTAATGACGCGCTTACGCTAAGTAACTTTTTACGTATAAACCCACAAGTCACCCTTGAAGATATATACAAACCAAAAGATAAAAAGCTCGGCGGCTGGCACTGGTTAAAAGGCGATGAAATACCCGAAAAACAAGCCGATATTTACGCCGCATATTACCGTGCTATAAACACCCAATTACTCGGCTGCGACTCGCTCAGTTACCTATGCTTTTTACGTGATTTATGTAACAACAACTTTAGCTTTTCACCAACACCAAAAAACCAACAGTACGCGCTTATGGCGCATTACAACTTTTGGGATAACACTGGCACAGGTTTAGGCTTTAAAACCCTTGAACAGAGCTTACAAGCTCTTAAACACAAAGCGCTACAGCACGAACTTGCTCAAGTAATTACGCTATTAATAAACCGTATTCACCAGCAAGAAAGCGATTTAGCGTGCCTAACAAACCACGCAATAAAATTACACAGCCGCTACACTCGCCAGCAAATACTCGCCGCGTTTGGCGCGCACTCGTTTGATAAAAAATCGACCGCCCGCGAAGGCGTTTTAGAATTTAAAAACCAAAACATAGAGCTGTTATTTGTAACACTGAATAAATGCGAAAAAACCTATTCGCCCACCACGCTGTATCACGACTACGCAATCAGCCCTACCCTGTTCCACTGGCAAACGCAAAACAGCGCCCGCCCAGAACACGGCCGCGGCCTTAGTTACTTACAACACCAACAAACAGGCAAAAACATCCTGTTATTTGTACGCGAACAAGGCAAAGACGAAAACGGCCGAACTATGGGGTTTGTAAACTACGGCGAGGTAAAATACCAAAGCCACAACGGTAGCCAGCCTATGAATATAACGTGGGAATTAACAAGCCCCATGCCAAGTGAAATGTGGCATGAGGCTGGGAAATTGGCAGTTGGGTGATGGATTTTAAGCTTGATCATCCTTAACTGCTATGTGCCGATAGCAGACTTTAGTAACCCTTCAATAAGCGACAGACACACTTTTCCGGGAGTCCGACTTCAGTGGTTGCTATATGTATCACAGCGACGACCAAATAAGTGAGCCTGCAAAAAATGTTATTCCAAGCACGATAGATAAATACACTGCCCAGCGAATAATTTCACTTAATTTTGCAGCTATAACACCTACTAAAACAGCCGAGCCAATAATTATGGAAAATCTCATTAATTTTAGGTCAATTTTTCCATCTGTAATATTTGCTACAACAAACCCAGTACACAATGCAGCTATGACAAATATCCATACTTTCCAATTTTCTGATTGATGCTCAGAGAGCTCTTCATCTGATAAATATGAATTTCCAACACGATGTCTAGCCATTAAATTCTCCTTTTCCATGTCAAAACATATAACACTTTATTAGTGATACTCTAAAAGGTAGCATATCTTGAAAGGTTTCGAACTACCATAGTTCGCTTTTCAGTCTTTGCCGAAATTCTGAACCGTGCCATGAGCAGATATTGAAGACTCTTAATGTGTGAAGTCAAGATTTGACCCTATCCGCTCCTTGTCGTTATTTGCCGCCATAAGGTTAAATATCTCCCTAATATTTAAAGCTATTAGAATTCGTGTATTCTTCCACAACCTACCCTTTACGCCCTATTGTTAAACTATATTTAGGCGATTTGGCGTAATCATTAAACTCAGGAAGATAACCAAATGATTCTGTAAAGCGTGCAAAGCAATCATATTCGAACTTTGCTACTTGACCCATAGTTCGTAAGTCTTCAGGGCTGTTTGATTTAACATTACATGTAAATGGTGCTACAGCTACATATAACTTGTTTACTAACTCATTATAATTTTGATATTTGTATCGCATGCGATCCGCGCCACCATGGCCACTTTTGCCTTTTATTGTGTCATCAAACTGTTTTAGCCTTCCTTTTAAGCCTTTTACAGAGTTCGTCATTCCTACATATACTATGTTTGTAACCCATGAAAAATCTTTACTAGATAAATCTTCACCTGTAATTGCACAGATATAAATACCCGGATATTGGATACCCTCACTTTGTTCACGATCAACCCAGCGCATCCAATTAGTAAAAAGATTTTCGTACATAATTTTCCTGTATATGTCTCATATAACTAAAAGCATAAATAAAATGCCTGCCAGTATTCATAAACACCAATCTACCAACATACTCCAATTCCCCGTGATCACACCTGAAACTGAGTTAATGATGAGTAATTTACAGCATGGATGCTGTACAAAGCGTAGCTTGGCCATGGATGGCCTATCTACGCTGGTTACGTTCACATCATTAACGTAAGTTGAAGATAAAGTGTGATCTTCGGGTGCGCCGTGGGATTCCAAAGGGCGGTCGGCGGCAGCCGCCCTTTGGTTGCCATCGCCAACGCGATAAAACCTCGAATAGAGGTATCAATCTCGAAACCCAAATACCAAAACAGCATTCGTGAACTCCGCAAATTCACCAATATTAAAAGCTTCGCTTTTCGCGCGAGCAAGCTCAGCTCCTACAAGTTAAAGCGTAACCACTTGTTTAAAGCGGGCGAATGTTCGCATGCTTTCATCTGCAATCATTACCTCGTAATCGGGGTTTTGAGCAATTAGCTCATATTGCCCATTGGGTAATTTATTAATTTTTCGCAGTAAATACTGGCCATCTCCGCCTATATCATCTCGCTCTATCGCGACAATTTGGCCGCGTAGCGATCCGGCTTTATCAGAGGTTATAAGCTCAAGTAGTAGTAAGTCGCCATCATAAATTGGGGCTTTACCGCCGTTCATAGAGTTACCCGATGCACGGGCTAAAAAATGTACGTTTGGATCAAGCTTGCCTGCACCAAAAGGTGCGTCCATTAATTCCATATCGCTTTCATCCCCTGTTTTAAAATGCCCGCAGGCAATTTTAATATTAGGGAAGTACGGCAGTTTTAATGCGTTATCTTGCGCGTTTGCTGTATCGGCAGATCTTTAAACACTAACTGAGTTACATTGTCAGCTTCTTGCTCTGTATTTTGTTTCGTGGTTGGCGTTTTTACTTTTAGCCGCTGGTTGTATTTGGCTATGGTGTATTCAACCAGCTCTAACACGGCGCTGTTTAGTAATTCGCATTTTTCTGCAGGTACGTCAAACGTGGCTTTTACGGTGTTGTTTTGTAAGGTAAACCATTGTGTGCCGTCTTTATTTTTATTGGTGTAGGCTTTAATTGGATTTTTACGCCAGTAGCTTTGCCATGTTTGCGAATCTGCAGCTGCTTGCTGTTCTTTAATAGGTAAATCGTGTTGCTTTAAATTCGGATGGCGCGCGAGTACCTTTGCACTCATTACAGCAAGTTCTGCAACTGTTGGGGGGTTAGCAAAGCCATTCAAAGCAACATACGCTTCAAGCAAAATAGCTTTAAAGCATTTGGTCATACTGGTTGTTTGTATGCCTTTATGTAAAAAGTCGTAAAACGGTGCTAATTGCTTGGCACTTTGCTGTGCTTCGTCATCAATATTTTGTGTTTTAGCAATTAGATCAAACCAACTAGTGTAGTTGCTGTTTACCTTTTTTATATCGCCGTAGTGGTAGTAAAACTCGCTTAATGTAGGTAAATGCCCTAGTTGCTCGGCAAGTTGTGTTATATCTTCTAACGCTGTGGTGCGCTGTATATTGGCTAGCTGCTGCCAAAAGTTGGTAACTTTTAAGTCAATATTTATAAAGCAGCCATCAGCAAGGTTTGGTTTTTTAAGCTTTTTAACTACACCAGTTGGCGTGGTTTCATGAAGTAGCGCATAAGGTTTATTTAAAAAGCTGTGGTGGTTACCAATAAAATCGAGCACCACTAAATGTGTTTTACCTTCAAGAGTTCGTAAACCCCGCCCTAATTGCTGTAAAAAGAGTATTTTAGAGTCGCTTGGGCGCAGCATTAATATGGTATCAATGCTTGGTAAATCAGTCCCCTCGTTAAACAAATCAACGGTAAATAATACTTCAACTTGACGCTGTTCTAATTGTTTTAGTGCATCATTACGGCGTACTTTTGACTGGCTATGTACAGATAGCGCTTTTACACCCGCGTTATTAAATGCAGCCGCCATATAATCAGCATGTTTAGTAGATATACAAAAACCTAATGTGCGCTGCTGTTTGTATTGCTGCCACTGTAAAAGTGCGTGGTCTGCCCGTTTTTGGGTTGCAAATTTGTTTTCAAGTGCTGTTGGATCAAATCGGCCATTACGCCACGGAATAGCTTGGTAGTTTACGTTTTCATCCCAAATACCGTAGTAATGAAATGGCACTAACGTTTTTTGGTCTATCCCCTGCGTTAAGTTACGCTCAAATACTAGGTTGTTGTCGCATAACCCTAAAATATCAGCTTGGTCGGTACGCTCTGGTGTAGCTGTTAAACCCAGTAAAAACTTGGGTTCAAAGTAGTTTAAAAGCTGGCGATATACGCGCGCACTTGCATGATGAAATTCGTCAACAATAATGTAATCAAATGCTGTTGGTGCAAACTGCTTTAAGTGATTACTTCGGCCAATGGTTTGAATAGAGGCAAATAAACACTCAGCGTTTTTGTCTCGCTGCTTACCGTTATAAAACCCAGTAGATAAAGTAAGTAATTCAGAAAAAGTACGCTGTGCTTGCAAAAGTATTTCTTCACGATGCGCTACAAATAAAACACGTTTTGCTTTGAATTGTTTTACATCAAATGCACTTAACCATGTTTTACCCATACCCGTTGCTAAAACCACTAAGCCACGCTTAAAGCCCTCAGTACGCGTTTTCGCTAAGGCATTAAGCGCTTCAATTTGAGCTGGCCTTGGTGTTTTAGCTTCATTCTTTTCAATAACTTGCTCAGCTGTATCAGCGTGGTTTACCGATACAAACTGCTGTGTTTTACGCCGAGTAATGTAGCTATTTATCCATTCATGGCTTAAATGGGTAACAAATTCGTGATTAAAAATATTTTCAAAAGCTGTGCGAATACTTAAAAACTGCTTTGCTGCTTGGCTTGTTTTTGGTTGTGTATAATCGTGTCTAAAATTCCACTCATGCCCTTTGGTTAATGCGCTGGCACTAATATTACTTGAGCCAATAAAGGCACAGCCATCAGTAATCTCTTTTTGGTCGTTTGTTTTTATAAAAATATACGACTTCATATGAAAACTTTGATTACTGTGCGTTTGGTAAATACGCACATCGGCTCCACGATCTACTAATGCCATAAGTTCTCTCAACGCATTAGGGTGAGTAATATCAAGGTAGTCTGAGGTAAGTAGTTTGAGTGTTGCGCCGCTTTGTAAAGCTTCGCTTAGGGGATCGAACAACAGTTCTAAGCCACTTGGCTGAATAAATGAAACTGTAATTTCAATCTCAGTGGCATTGTTTATGGCATGTACAAGGTTGGGTAATAACGGATCATTATCACCCGTAATAAGCTGTCGGTTATTACTTTGCAGGTGTTGATGTTCGCTAAAACTATTCACTTATAATTTCGCTTTGCTATGTGTTAACAAGGCATTTAACCATACTTCGCTTTCGCGCCCTGGGCGCTGATCAACACTTTGCCAGTGTTTCATTATGCTCAATTGCGTGTGCTGATTGATTAAATCACTTAATAATTGCTCGGTTAAATCGGTAAATTCACGACCATTATGCACACGCTCTGTATCGCCATATTTGAACGACACATACAAAACGCCATTCGGTTTAAGCGCATTTTGTAGGTTTAAAAACACCTGCGGTAACTCAGCTTTTGGAACGTGTAATAAACTAGCGCAGCACCAAATCCCGTCGTATTGATTTACACAATTTAGCTCTTGGAATGTTTTAACCGCTACAGGTTGTTGTAAGTAACTGCTTGCCAACTCTGCCAGATCTGGGCTTGCATCAAACGCACTTACAGTGAAACCCTGCGCTTTAAAAAATGCGGCATCGCGCGCACTGCCACAACCGGCATCTAAAATACTCCCGTGCTGTGCAACGTGCGGTAAAAACTCAGCATAAAGCGCCGACATATCAACGTTAAGTGTTGAGTCGCTAAAAGCTTTGGCATTTTGGTTGTAATAAGTAAGTGTGGTGTTTGACACGAGACTCACCGCTCCTTGGCTAATCGTTTAACAGCTAAGATACTGTTAATACTGCATTCATTATTTGTTTAATCTACAGGAACAAGCGCATTAAATATAGGCTTAATAAGTAGAAATTTTTAAATTAATACGCTGTTATTATTAAGTGCTTATGTTGAGCACTGAGCGCGATATAAATCACGCTAAACGTTTTTCGTTACTTTTTTCTCAACCAAAAAAGACTCGCAGGCACCGAAATCCACGCCTGCTTACCTAACGAATCAAGGTAAACAGCTACTTCTTCTTTACTGCCTGGGCTGAAATATGACGGCTGTTGTTCTTTTAGTTTTTCTTGTCCGGTGAGTATTTTGCTAAAGTGTTTATTTTGCTGCTGGAGCATTTTTTTGTAATCGTTAGCTGGTTTTGAATCACCATGCTTTACAAAAGCACTTAGCGCACGGCTTGCTGTTGTGTGTAGTTCTTGAAAATCAAAGTCGGCCAATAGCGCTTCTAACTTTTCCCATTGTTTATTAATAATTAGGCAGTTCATTAATAAAAAGCGGTTTGCTTGATTGTCGTTTGGGTTTAGCTTTAATAACTCTTCGAGTTCTGATTGCGCTTTTTGGGTATAACCATGCAGTGCGTGTATTTTTGCTCGATGCGCGCGAAGCATCATATAAGGTCGGGTTTCGTGCAAACCCCAAAAGTACCCGGTGCTGTCTTTAATAAACTGCTTTGTTATGAGCCCACTTTCCATTATTTCTAAAAGCATTTGCATTGGCTCAAGTGCTTTTAGCTCGGTATCGGCAAGTACCAGTTCAAGTAGTTCATCAAATTCATCTAATTCATTTGGCTCTTCGTCTAAAAAGTGGTTGTTAAATTCGGCTTCGTTTTCATCAAATACTGCTCGCTCGTTACTAAATCGAAGTTCAAAAATAGCGTCGGCCATAAAATAAACATAATTACGTTTATATTCTTGGGCGTTGTATTGGGCAAATTCACCAAACTCTTTTGCGGCGATTTTGGGGCTTGTAAATGCTTTTAACACTGTAGTAAAGCTGTTTATAGAACGTTTTTGATCTGTATTGAGCATGCGTTTATTTATATTTTTAAGCGCCTGTAAAACCCCTTTACAGTAATTTGGTAGGGGCATATTCGGCTTTAGTGACTCACGGTAGTCTTGTTTAGATAGGCTGCATTTTGCTGGCATTTTTAATTCGTTTTGAATTACTTTATCCATGCTTTGGTTATACAACGCCTTTAAGCTTTCGAGGTATTTTAGCTCAGTCTCGTTTTGAATATTAAACTCTCCAAATAGATCTGGGTGCCACTCACTGGGAACAAGTAGTTGAGGTAATACACCTAATCCCATTAAGTAGCCTTGGATAAAGTAATAATCTGGTTTTTTAGTGCTTAATTCACTGAGTTTTATAACATCACTGCGTATTTTGGCTGGTGACATAACGTGCCCTGCTATGTATAAATTTATTATTAGTGTACCCACAGATAGGGTTACCAACAACGCTAGTTTGGTTGTTTTATCCTAAAATGAATTTTTAACGAAATATTTACAAATTTAAACAAACCCGCGCCGCTAAAATACAAAAGCTGGTTTATACTGTTGTAATAATGAGCAAAATAATAACTATGAGGCGTAATGAATAAATTAATTACCGTATTTTTATGTTTGCTGTTTACGGCTCCATTTAATGTATTTGCTTGTGAAAGAACCTTTAGCGTGGCATCGCACGATGCTTTTTGGCCGCCTTATGTAATGGGCATTAACGGTAAGCTGCAAGGCTTGGAGGTTGATGCGCTTAACATTATATTTGCTGACTCCCCTTTTTGTTTTGAAGTTAAGTTACTGCCAAATTCTAAGCGGGCTTTTATTGAGCTTAAATACGGCCGTATTGATTTAGGATGGGCTGCAAGTTATACAGACGAGCGCGCTAAATATGTGCACTTTAGTGATAACTACCGAACTGAGGTTATGCGCTTATACGAAAACAAAAATAATCAGCATAGCGTTAAAAACCTCGAAGACATTTTTAAACAAGGCTTTATTGTTGGCGCTAACTTTGGAAGCTATTACGGCGAGGAGTTTGAGCAATATAAAACTAAATATAAAAAGCAGATTGAATACACCAGTGCAACCAGTAAACGCTTTGAAATGCTTAATAAACAACGTATTGATTTTGCTATTGAAGACGAGTTAGTGGGGGCTTATTTTGGCCAAAAAGGCTCAAATATAAAATTAGTAACCAACATTGAGTATGTAAATAAAGACGATATTTATTTAATGTTTAGCAAAAAAACGGTATCGGTTACTGAGCTTGCAGTAATTAATGAGCATATAAACAAAAACAAAACAGCACTTAATGCGCTGTTTAAATACTAGGAGTGTAATGAAAACTTTATTTTTAACATTTACTACACTGCTATTTACTCACTTTAATGCCCTTGCGTGTTCAAAAACATTGGTAATGGGTACTAACGAAACTAATTGGCCGCCTTATCTTGTAAAACAAGGTGATACATTTTTAGGCACAGAAGTGGATGCTGTTAGGGCTATTTTTAAAGATTCAAAATTTTGTATTAAATGGACTTATTTCCCTAGTTTTTCGCGTGTTCAAGCTGAGCTTAAAAATGGTCGGGTAGATATAACCTACGCGGCAAGTTATACAGAGCAACGCGCTCAATATGCGCACTTTAGTTTGCCTTATCGCGAAGAAGTTATGCGTCTTTATAAACATAAAGACTCGCCTGATGTAACCAGCTTAGCTGATCTTTTTAGTCAAGATTTTACAGCAGGTATTAACCGAGGAAGCTTTTTTGGTGATGAGCTTGAACAACTCAAAACCAAATATTCAAAACAGGTCGTGCTTACAGCTCAAGCAAATAATCGATTTAGCATGTTGGATAAAAAACGAATCGACTATGTTATTGAAGACTCCGTGGTTGCGCAGTACTTTGTAAAAAAACACTCCTCAATTTCGCAGGTAAAAACTATTACACCGATTAACGTTAACAATGTGCATTTTATGCTCAGCAAGGAGTCGCTAACACTTGATGACGTGACGACTGTTAATCAGTTAATTACCAAAAACGAGGCGGCGATAAAGTCAATTTACCAACCTATGCATTAAAACATAGCTAATAACTTAGCTATTTGGCGCCCCCTCTTTAATATTGCTTGGCATTAGTAATTATTTACATTGTGGCTGTAAGTACATTCAACACTACATACGTTAAAAATAGTGACCTAAAACCGAGAATTGCCGTTATTTTTACTTGGTTATAAATTAGCTGCCTTTTATCTTTCATTCGTTGTGGCTGATCTGTATAATTCGCCAGCTAATTTACCCTATTGTCTGGTTCTTGTTTGTGGCGTTTTGCTGCAGCGTACTCCTGTCAGTACTAATCTAGGATTACCTTTTTTGATCTCCACCGCAAATATTACGATGCAGTTTGGCGCAGAGCCGTTGTTTGAAAACATTTCAGCTAAATTTGGTAACGGTAACCGTTACGGTTTAATTGGCGCTAACGGCTGCGGCAAGTCGACTTTCATGAAAATTTTAAGCGGTGCGCTTGTTCCAAGTGCGGGTAATGTATCTATTACTCCAGGGTTAAAAGTAGGTAACCTAAGCCAAGACCAGTTTGCTTTTGAGCAATACAGCGTTGTAGACGCGGTAATTATGGGCGACGTGGAGCTTTGGAAAGTAAAGCAAGAACGCGAACGTATTTACTCGTTACCAGAAATGAGCGAAGAAGACGGTATGAAAGTTGCCGATCTTGAAAGTGTATTTGCTGAAATGGACGGTTACACCGCAGAAAGCCGCGCTGAAGAAATTTTACTTGAAGCGGGTATCGATAAAGAATTTCATTACGGTTTAATGGCAAACGTTGCCCCAGGTTGGAAACTACGTGTGCTTTTAGCACAAGCATTATTTGCAAATCCTGACATTTTACTACTTGATGAGCCTACCAATAACTTGGATATTCATACAATTACGTGGCTTGCTAACGAGCTTAACAAACGTAAATGTACGATGATTATTATTTCGCATGACCGTCACTTTTTAAACTCGGTATGTACACACATGGCCGATATTGATTACGGTGAGCTGCGTATTTACCCTGGTAACTATGAGAAATTTTTAGAAGCTGCGGGCTTACAACGCGAGCAACTTTTAGCTGAAAATGCTAAAAAGAGCGCTGAAATTGACGAGCTACAAGACTTTGTTAACCGTTTTGGTGCTAACGCTTCTAAAGCTAAACAAGCAAGTTCGCGCGCTAAAAAAATGGATAAAATTAAGCTTGATGAAGTTAAATCTTCAAGCCGTATGAGCCCATCGCTTTCGTTTGACGAAGGTAAAAAAATGTATCGTCAGGCGCTTGAAGTTAATAAGCTTGGCCATGGTTTTGATGGCGAAACGTTATTTAGCGGCGGCGACTTTTTACTTGAAGCTGGCGCTAAGCTTGCTGTAATTGGCGAAAATGGTGTGGGTAAAACTACATTTTTACGCTGTTTAGTAGACGAGCTTAAAAGTAATGAAGGCGAAATTAAATGGTCTGAAAATGCGAGCTTTGGTTATTGCCCGCAAGACAGCACTAAAGATTTTGATAACGATTTAACGTTGTTTGATTGGATGTCGCAATGGCGTACAGCTAAGCACAACGATTTAATGGTTCGTGGCATGTTAGGCCGCTTGTTGTTTACAGCAGACGATGCAAACAAAAAAGCGCGTAACTGTTCTGGTGGTGAAAAAAACCGCCTGTTATTTGGTAAGTTAATGATGCAAGACGTTAACGTGCTTGTTATGGACGAACCAACTAACCACATGGATATGGAAGCCATTGAAGCGCTTAATAACGCGTTAAAAGATTTCCAAGGTACGCTTATTTTTGTAAGCCATGACCGTGAGTTTGTATCGTCATTAGCTACACGTATCATTGATATTAAAGATAAAAAAGTAATCGACTTCCAAGGTACGTTTGACGAATACCTAGCAAGTTGTGAAGAGAAAAAAGCGTAAACTTTTTCTTATTGCTTATAAAAACGGTGCTAAATTTAGCGCCGTTTTTTTATGTGTGGAATTTGAGTTTAACTATAAAATTAATTAATAAAGGCTTAAATAAATAATTCACTAAGAGGTTAAGAGGCGCTACGCTTTTAGAGTCAGTGATAAAATACTCGTTTTCTTGCTTGGTTCTTCTCATTTACTTCTCTTTGGCTTCTCCTAGTGCAATAGTTTTTCAAGTAAATAGTTCACTAATGGTGATATAAGACGCAGCGCTTTTAAAGTAAGTGATAAAATACTCGTTTTCTGGCTTAGCTCTTCTCATTTACTCCTCTTTGCCTTCTCCTAGTGCAATAGTTTTTCAAGTAAATAGTTCACTAATGGTGATATAAGACGCAGCGCTTTTAAAGTAAGTGATAAAATAAAAAACACTGTTTTTTGACTTAATTTTTCTTAGTTACTGCAGCATCGCTTTCTCTTATGCAATTAATGACTCTTATCACAGAGCTAATTATTCACATTATTTTATTGGTAAATTCTGCACATCACTGCTTTAAATCTAGTCATATTATCCTGTAAGTCTTTGTCACTTAATGCTAATGTTGATGGAGTGAATTATTTAAAACTTTAATAGCTAAACCAAGAGGTAACTATGTCTAATTGGGTTGAAGCAACAGTAAAAAATGTCACGTGGTGGAGCGAAACACTCTTTAGCTTAACCGTTAATGCAAACGTAGAGCCGTTTAAAGCTGGGCAATTTACAAAGCTTTCAATAATGGATGGCGACAAACGTATTGCTCGGGCTTATTCATATGTGAATGCCCCTGAAAACCCCGATCTCGAGTTTTATCTTATTAACGTAATTGACGGTTTGCTTTCTCCTCGTTTAGCTACCTTACAACCTGGCGACACCGTATTAATAGAACAACACGCAACCGGCTTTTTTACCCTTGATGAAATACCACAAAGTGATCAGCTTTGGATGTTAGGGACTGGTACTGCCATAGGCCCTTTTTTATCAATTTTACAACAGCCCGATGTATGGAAAAAATACAAAACTATAAATTTAGTGCATGGCGTACGTTTTAATAACGACTTAAGCTATCAGGCACTTATTAACGAGCTATTAAGAGTGTACCCAGCACAACTTAACTATATTCCGGTTGTAAGTAGAGAGGAGCCATTACAAGGCTTAAGTGGGCGAATTACTAACGCAATTGAGAGCAACCGCTTGTTTGAATATGTAAAGTTAGACCCAAAGCCCAGTAACGCACAATTTATGATTTGCGGAAATCCACAAATGGTAAAAGACACAACCGCGCTACTTCTCGATAAAAACTTTACGCGTAACCGCCGTAAAAACCCCGGCAATATCACGGTAGAGCAGTACTGGTAGGCTTCAGTAGTGGTATTAACTACCCGATAACGTTAAAATTTGCTATGTTGCACCCTTATACTAATTTTATCAAAAATATGATCATTCTATCGCATTAAATAACTCACTAACTGCGTTAAAGGTTATTCATATAGAACAACTATATGTCACAATTTTCGCGTTGTTATTGCGCTATTTTTTAACGCTATAATAGATCGCCTATTTAATGTAATTGGTATTACACGTATTTAGTGTTCATTTTAGGAAAGTTATGAAACCGTTATCTATTATTTTAGCCTCATTAGTCACTACCGTTGCGCTAATTACTTATGCCGCAGAGCAAAGCGAGCCTGAGCAAAAAGAGCCGCAAGTTGAAGCTCAAACAAGCGTTGAAAAGCCAAAAGTTGAAAATGAGCAATCAGTAACTCAAACCAACACTGACGACAAAGTAAATACGCTTGAATACAAAGCGCCAGAGCTTAAAAAGCCAACAATTGATGCGACTAAACCAGACGATTCAAAAGTATTAGGTAACGAGCAAATTAAACCTGCTGAAAAGCCTAAAAATAAAATAGAAAAAGCAGTGGCTGTAGCCGAAGCTGAAAAAGCAGTAACGCAAGCAAAAGAAGCACTTACAGTTAAGCAGCAAACTAAAGCTAAACAATCGCGCGAATCACTTGCTGTGGTAGAGCAGCTAGTTAAAGCATATAACGCACGTAACATTGAAGAGTTTCTTCGTGTATATGCCGAAGATGTTGAGTTTTATATTTTCCCTAATGAGCTATTATTTAAAGGTAAAGAAAAACTAATAGAACGTTACGGGCTAATGTTTAAAAAGTTAAAGTGTATTCACTCATCACCAATTAAGCGCATAGTGCACGGTGATATAGTGATTGATCACGAACTTTCAGAAACTTGTTCAACTGACGAAAACGTAGTTGATAAACGCTCAGAACTTATTTCGAGTTATCAAATTAAAGATGGGAAAATAGTACGCGTACTGTTTTTTAGATAAAGGCTATTAATGCAAATAAATGACGACAAAAAAATTCGCTTAATGTATCGCATTGAGCCAGGTTGCCTTGGACCTAAGGGTGCTGAGCATATTGAAGATTTTTGTCGTTTTGCCAACAAGCATATTAAATCCCCCTTTTATGGCCAATTTGTATTTTTACCTCGTTACGATAAAACCATAGACGAGCGACAATACAGCGTTAACAGCCGTAATTTATCACTTGCTCAGGCTCGGGCTTACTTAAAGCACTTTGAAATTAATATTGAAGAATTTGAAGAACAACTCGACGAGCTCCTCACAAAAGCGATTGATTTATACTTTAAGCGATAGCGTTTAATTGCTGTTGCTTAGGTATTGCCTCCCCTCAAACGTACATTTTTATTTATTTTAATTATTATTAAAAATATAAGTAATTTCTTTCACAAAGATAAGGTAATCAGTAATAACTGAGAAAAACCAGATCAGCCAATATGTATCACTACTCTAAAAGCGCAGCGCCTCTTAACCTCTTTGTGAATAATTAGCTCTTTAAAAGCTTTTATTTGCACAATGAGAAGTAAAAGAGGGGGAAATGAGAAAAGCCAAAACCACTATTTTTATGTTTTATCACTACTCTAAAAGTGCAGCGCCTCTTAACCTCTTTGTGAATAATTCGCCCTTTAAAAGCTTTAATTGCACAATGAAAAATAAAAGAGGAGTAAATGAGAAAAGCCAAAACCAGTATTTTTATGTTTTATCACTACTCTAAAAGCGCAGCGCCTCTTAACCTCTTTGTGAATAATTCGCCCTTTAAAGGCTTTTATTTGCACAATGAGAAGTAAAAGGGGAGTAAATGAGAAAAGCCAAAACCAGTATTTTTATGTTTTATCACTACTCTAAAAGCACAGCGCCACTTAACCTCTTTGTGGATAATTCGCCCTTTAAAGGCTTTTATTTGCACAATGAGAAGTAAAAGGGGAGTAAATGAGAAAAGCCAAAACCACTATTTTTATGTTTTATCACTACTCTAAAAGTGCAGCGCCTCTTAACCTCTTTGTGAATAATTAGCTCTTTAAAAGCTTTTATTTGCACAATGAGAAGTAAAAGAGGGGTAAATGAGAAAAGCCAAAACCAGTATTTTTATGTTTTATCACTACTCTAAAAGCGCAGCGCCTCTTAACCTCTTTGTGAATAATTCGCTCTTTAAAAGCTTTTATTTGCACAATGAGAAGTAAAAGGGGAAGCCAAAAACCCCGAAACAAAAACAGTATTGTTATGTTTTATCACTCACTCTAAAAGCGCAGCGCCTCTTAACCTCTTTGTGAATTAATTAACTAAATATTTTAAAAGCCTTAAAAACAAAAAAGCGGTGTTAATTTTAACACCGCTTAATGCGTAATATATTTAGCTTTAGTAAGCTTGGGTTACAACATAGGTTTTATAACATCAAACACAGCTTCTATGTGGTCGTCTCTGTCGTTTAGTGCCGCTATGTAACGGTATTTTTCGCCGCCTGCGTTTTCGAATATTTCACGGTTTTCACCTTCTAGCTCTTCAAGTGTTTCTAGGCAGTCGGCGCTAAAAGCAGGACTTATAATAGCTACATCGGTAATACCTTCATCAGGTAAGGCTGCAAGGGTTGCGTCGGTATAAGGCTTTAACCACTCTGCTTTACCAAATCGACTTTGAAAAGTACTAATTACTTTGTCTTTATCAAGGCCTAGTTTTTCGACAACTAAACGCGTGGTTTGTAAACATAGGCAATGGTACGGATCGCCGCGATCTAAAAACAATTTAGGCATACCGTGATACGAAAAAACAATTTTTTGTGGCATACCATTCGCTTCTAAATCCTCACTAATACTATTAGCAAGTGATTCAATGTAACGGGTGTTTTTATGATAACCATTAACAAAATGCAGCTCTGGCACCCAGCGCCATTTTCGCAGTACGCTCGATACAGCATCAAACGTAGAACCCGTAGTTGGGCTAGAATATTGCGGGTACATTGGTAAAATAATTATACGCGTTAAGCCTTTATCACGAAGCTCTTCAAGGCCTGCCTCTATTGAAGGGTTGCCATAACGCATTGCCATTACTACTTCAGTATTGGTATAACCTTGCTCTTTTAATAAAGTATTTAACTTTACACTTTGCTGGCGAGTAATGTGGGTAAGTGGTGAGCCGTTTTCGGTCCATATACTCTCGTATAATTTAGCCGAACGTTTTGGGCGTACGCGTAAAATAATGCCATGTAAAATTATCATCCATACCAAGCGTGGTATTTCTACAATGCGTGGATCTGATAAAAATTCGCGTAAATATGTACGAAGCGCAGCCGCTGTTGGTGCATCAGGGCTGCCTAAGTTAGTTAGCAGTATTCCCGTTTTTTGGTTAAAACGCCCATCATGGGGGTTGTCAGTAACCGCAGAAAATCGCGACACAGAGTGCTCCTTCAAGCAAATTCAATAATCTATTTTATGCACATTGTAACGAAAAAAACTGCGGTTTAGATCAATCATTTAGCAGTTTTCACCATTATTCTAAACGGGGTTGGTTTTTTCGATTCTAGCTGTTGGAGTTTTTCTATCGATTTACTGCCAAATACATGACCCTTAGGCAGCAACATTATGCCCGTATGGCTGTGTAGAGCATGGCCCAGTACCATTTGCTCTTTGAGTTCATGGGCGTTACAAATTAGCACTGATCCTGCTGAACTTTTTTGTTCATGTAGTTTTGCATGGCTTGCTTCAAGTGCACGTACAATTTTAGGATGATAAAACGATCCACTATAAAGTTTTACACTTTCGAGTGCGTCATCGTGGCGCTGCTTTTCATCACTTGCATTGCTTTGCTCAAACGCGTCCCAATAGTCGCGCGCTAAACCTAGCACCATAGCGCCTATCGGTATGTCGTTTCCGGCAAGGCCTTTGGGCATTCCGTTTCCGTTAAAGCGCTCAAACTGATAATAAATAGCATCCGACAAGTCATGTAAATGTATTGCTGGCATTAACATTAATTGTGCAGTACTTGGATGAGTATAAAAGGTTTTGCGTTGCTGCTCGTTTAAGCGGTTAACTGGTTTTTTATAAAGATCAGGATCCATAGCAAGCAAGCCTATTTGCGCCAAGTAACCAGCCATAGGGGCAAGATCAATGCTTTTTTGCGACAAGTTTAAATAAAGTGCTATTTGTGTACAGGTATTAGCAATATTTTGTGCTTTGTTACCATCTAGGTAAGGGTTTGCGTTAACAAAATTATATAGCAGCTCTACGGTCGATTTATGCTCTTGTTTTTCGCGCTCGTTGGCGTCTTCAAGCTTTTTTAAAACCTGTTTGATTTGTAAGGTGCGTTTTTCTACTCGTTGTTCAAGCGAGTTATTAAGCTCTAGCAACTCTTGGTTTTGCGCTTTAACTTGTGCCTCTAATTTTTGATTTTGTTTTTTTAGTGCAAATTTTTCTAGGCTATCTCTAATGCTACGAAGTAATAAATCGTTTTGCCAAGGCTTTTGAATATAACCATTTATTTGGCCCTGATTAACAGCCGCTAAGGTGGTTTGTATGTCGGCGTAGCCGGTTAATAAAATGCGTTGGGTGTCGGGTGCCAGCGCACGCGCTTTTTCTAAAAACTCGGCACCGTTCATTACCGGCATACGCATATCGCTAATAATTAAACCAAACTCATGATTTTTAAAAAGCGTTAGTGCACTTTGCGGGTTATCGCAAACAATAACCGACAGGCCATTTACTTCAAGTAGCCGTGTTAACGTGCGTAGTACTATTTCATCATCATCAATGCAAAGTACATCAACCTGATTTATTGGTATGCTTGGTGTTACTTGAGTCATTGAGTCGCCTTTAAATTACTTCTGGTTAAATAATAGCTTAAAAAAATACTCTATGGTGTGTTTGTGCCTACCTTTTATATTAAGTGGTATTTACATAATGGAGTTATTAGCAATAAGTAGATAATTACTTATGCATAATATTAGGCCTTGGCTGCACTAAAGTTGCAAATTTGCATACAGACGACTAAACGTTAAGTATAAAGTTATCTATATGGATGAAGGGAATGGATGGATCAGATGGTAATTTTGAACGTGCTTTTTTAAACGAACAAAAGCTGCGCTTAGCTGCAGAGCAATTACTCAAAGATAAAAGTAGCGTTTTAGTTGCCATAAATAATGAACTACAAAAAAAAGTAGCCGACTTAGAACACCAACAAATGCTGTTTGTGCAAACAGAAAAAATGGCAACCTTAGGTACACTGAGCGCAGGCGTTGCCCACGAAATAAATACCCCACTTGCCTATGCAATGAGTAACGTAGAGAGCCTACAAAACGCAAGCCCTTTACTTGTAGCGCTGCTAAAACTTAACGAACAATATTTAAATAACGAAATTAAAGAGAGCCGTTTTAAACACGAAATCGACATACTCAATTTACAGTATCCGTACGCGTGGATTTATAACAATTTGCAGGGACAAATTAACGACAGCGTTGAAGGACTTAAACGTATAAAACAAATAGTGCATGACTTATTAAACTTTGCCCACCCCACCTCTTCTCAAGATAAACAATTAGCCGATGTAACAACGGGTGCTAATAATGCTTTAAGATTATTAAGTAGCAAACTTAAATTATGCGAAATAAAAACGCGGTTTGAACCCCTACCACTTATTTGGTGCAATTTATCGTCAATTAATCAGATTTTTGTAAATCTTTTAATGAATGCTTGGCAAGCTTGCGAGTTAGATTTAGAAAAAGGCTGCATTATTGAAGTCAATATTTTTGAACTACACACAAATATTTGTATTGAAATAAAAGATAACGGTTGTGGCATGAATGAAGACACAATAGCACATATGTTTGACCCTTTTTACACAACAAAAGAAGTCGGAAAAGGCACCGGTATGGGTATGACACTTGTATACGCTATGGTGAGCGATCACGGTGGAAAAGTAGAAGTTAACAGTACATTAGGCACAGGTACGACCATTCGCTGCCTATTACCTTTAAAAGTGTAAAATAACGAACAAAACCACATTGTAAATAAAGTGTTAAACATTCTGTTTTTTGATGTTTAATCCCTTCTTAGCACGTATTTTAACCGATTTGATGTGGTTTTTTCTTATCTTGAAGTTTATTTGCATACTTAGACCAAATATTTAGTTTTTTTCATTTCTTTTTGTTTGCATATGTTGCTAGGATGTTTGCAACAGGTTGTGAGCATCATAACCACACACATATTATTAAGAATACAAAAAACAGGGTCGTCACTATGTCAACATACCGTTTAAACACACTTGCTGTAGCCGTTGCTTTCGCGTTTAGCGCACCAAGCATTGTTAACGCTGAAGAAGCACCAGTGCAAGCTGCTAAAAACATAGAGCAAATATCTGTATTAGGATCGCGTGTATCTAACCGTACCTCTACAGAGTCTTCTTCTCCTATTGATTTAATTGACGCGGATGATTTAACTAAAGGTGGTTTTACCGAATTAGGCCAAAGCCTTCAAGCGACAGCGCCTTCATTTAACTTTTCGCGTACACAAGTTTCAGACGGTTCTGATTTATTTAGACCTGCAACACTTCGTGGCTTACAACCAGATCAAACCCTTGTATTAGTAAATGGTAAACGTCGTCATAACCAATCAATTTTTGGCCTTAACGGTACAGTAGGCGCAGGCGCTGCGGGTACTGATATGAATGCCATTCCGCTAACAGCACTTAAAGGCGTTGAAGTATTACGCGACGGCGCTGCAGCGCAGTATGGCTCTGATGCTATTGCAGGTGTTATTAACTTATCTCTTAATAACTCAACCGGTATTACAACGGGTTTTGTACAATACGGCGGCACAAGTGAAGGTGACGGCGACACTATTTCAGCAGGTTTAAACCGTGGTTTTGAATTAGGTAACGAAGGCGGCTTTATTAACCTATCGCTTGAGTACCGTGATGCCGACGGCACTAACCGTGCCGAGCGCGATACGGGGGGTTCGCTTAATGTTGAGCCAGGTACGCTAAGTGAAGATGTACGCTGGGGCCAAGGTAACTCAGAAAGTGAATTTACGTCGCTATTTTACAACATGGCATTACCAATGGGCGACGGCGAGCTTTACTCGTTTGGTGGCTACTCTGAGCGCACGGCGCTGGGTAATGGTTTTTACCGTAACTTTAACGAAGCGTCTAAAAACGTAACCCAAGTATATAGTGATGGTTTTTTACCGCGCATATATAACGAAGCACAAGATATTTCAGTAGCACTTGGGTTTAAAGGCGATATAAACACAGATTGGACTTACGATGTATCGGCTGTTTATGGTGAAAACCAATACGATTTTACATCACGCAATACATTAAATGCTTCTTACGCGGCTGAGTATTTATTTAATAACCCAGATGCAAGCGATGCCGACATTGCAGCAAACTCAGGGCCTACTGGCGGTTACTCAGGTGGTTTTAGATTCGATCAAACAACGGTTAACCTTGATGTAAACGGTATTGTAGATATTGGCCGTAGTGAGCCTTTATATGTAACAGTAGGCGCCGAATACCGTAAAGAAAACTACGAAATAGTGCCTGGCGATGAAGCATCATACGCGTGTGGGTTAGCAAATATGGATACTTCGTACCCATCAGTAAACGATCCAGATCAATTTGCACAGTGTGGTTTTCAAGCTTATAACGGCCTACGCCCTGAAGCGGCTAACGACAGCGACCGTAACAGCTACGCAGTTTATGTAGACGTAGAAACTATGATCACCGACGCATGGAACGTCAGTGGTGCGCTACGTTATGAAGATTTCTCAGATGCTGGGGATGATTTAATTGGTAAATTAGCAACACGCTATGAATTTTCAGATGACTTTGCAGTACGTGGTGCACTGTCTACTGGTTTTAGAGCGCCATCACTTCAACAAAGTGGTTATACAGCTTTTACAACTAACTTAGGCTCAGACGGCACATTAACGCAGTCGTTCACGGCAAACACAGGGACCGCTTTCCCAAGTGCGCTAGGCGTAGATAGCTTAGAGCTTGAAACATCAACAAACTACAGTGCAGGTTTTGTTTACGATGTAACAAGCGAGCTTTCGTTAACGGTTGATTTTTACCGCGTAGAAATTGAAGACCGTATTACACTTGGCAGCTTGCTTTCGGCTGACGATGTATCGTTTAGCTCAGAAGCGGTTGCAGCGCTACAAGCAACTGGTGCAGTGCAAGCTAACTACTTCTCAAACTCGGTTGATTCTACTACACAAGGTGTTGATATTATTGCATCGTACCGCACTGAAGTTGAAGGCGGTAATTTAGGAGTAACCTTTGCAGGTAACCTAAACGATACTAAAATTGACAGCGTAAATGCAGAAGACGGTATTCCTGAAGCGGTTGCTTTTGATGATTTACAACGCAGCTTTTTTACCGACGGACAACCAAGTGAGCGTGCAACACTTACGTTTGACTACGAACGCGATGCCTACACATCAACCATTCGCTTTAACTACTTTGGTGAAACAGACGTAAAATACTTTGGTAACGACCATATTTCATTACCAGGTGAGCTTTCGCCTACGGGGTCATTTAAACCAACAAGTACGGTTGAGTCTGCTGTGTTAGTTGATTTAAATGTTAGTTACCAAATTAATGACATGTTTGCGCTTTCGGTAGGTGCCGATAACGTATTTGACGAAACACCAGATGAATTAGGTGATGACGAAGTACTTAATTTTATCACCAACGGCGCATTTAAATACCCAGTACGCGCATTGCCATACGGCTTTGACGGCAGAACGTACTACGCAAAAGTAAGCTTTAGTTTTTAATTTATCAAGCAAACTAAAGTAATATTAAGCGCAGTTATTAACTGCGCTTTTTTATGCTTTTTTATTATTAAAAAACTACCAAATGGATGTTAAAAATACTTGCGCGGTTGAAAATTAAGCCTACAATCGCCATCTCTTAAATAGGCCAATATAAAAGCCTCTTTATTATTTAACTTAAAATAACCATTAGTTGATAGGAAATATATGACTAAAAAATCTAAAACAAAAACCGCAAACACCAGCGCGGTAGACACAGGGCGAGGCGTTATAAACCACAATGCACTAGCGGCAATGGTCACCTCTAAATTATTTAAACCACAAGTGGTTAAAGCTAAAAAAGGCAAAGGCTCGTTTAAACGTAGCAACAAACATTCAGGACAAGAGTCCTATTTAATCGCGGCTTAATTAGCACCGATCAAATAGGGCTTTTGAATATAATAAGCGAGGTTTTATACCTCGCTTTTACTTTTAGTTCTTTATTATTTTAACTTCCAAGCTACCCTCTAAAAGCGCAGCGCCTCTAAACCTCTTTGTGAATAACAGCCCTTAAAATATGAATGCACAAAGAGAAGAAAAAGAGGAGTAAATGAGCAGACAAAGTCCATTTTTTTAAGTTATATGATATTTCACCACCGAGGCGCTGTGCGCTACACAAAGAAAACACGAGTAATGGTTAGTCACTACTCCTTGTTTTCTCCTTCACTTCTCGGTGGTGATTTAATTACTTGTTTACTAATGCATCCGACTAAATGTAAAAGCGGTGCTTTTAAACGCCAGCAAGCTGCGCGTCCACAGGTGTTTAACTCAAGTTAAAGTATGGTCTGTAGAAGAAACGTGCTCACGTTAGAAGTGTAGTTTTTAACCTTTAAAACTATTATTTTTAACTGTTTGTGATGGGTTTTCACCAAATAGTTGCGTGTAATCTTTAGCAAATTGTCCCGCGTGCCAAAATCCCCAATTGGCTGCTATTACTGAAATGGGCTTATCTTGGTTTGGTTTTTTTAGCTCTCGCCTTACGTTATTTAAGCGTGTTAAACGTAAAAACCGCAAAGGGTTAATTCCTAAAATACTCTCAAAGCTATACTGAAGTGTGCGCCTACTTACAAAGGAAAGCTCGCACAGCTCGGTTATGGTTATTGGGTTTTGTGGATTTGTGGCCACGTAATCTTTTACTTTATCTACTACGGCTTTGCGGTGTTTATAACTTGGCGCAATATTTTGCTGCGTATTGTCTGCTTGTAATAAGTGTAGTGCCAACATGTTTAGCATATCTTGTTGTGATTCGGTTCTAAGTCCAAAGCCCTTGCCTACAACCATGCTATTAATTATTTGTCTTGCCGTTTGCAAAGATGAGTTGCTCACCGATAAACGAGCTGATTGTGCAGATGCCAGGTTTTTCAATGTTACGCCTTGAAGCTGCGCCATATATTCAATTGAGTTCCAATCGATTACCAAACCATAAATATTAAATTGCTCAGGGGTTATCAACTCAAAGTCGTTATCACTGGTACGGCACATAAATTGATTACTTGCCACACTTAAACCATTAATTTTACTTTGCTGTGACTGACAAGGAATGCCGAGCCAAACCGAATTAGGGGCTATGTTACATTGCTGACGAAGCGCTCGCTCAGTGTATTCTTTAAACACATGAATATTGGCGTAATCCGTTTCTTCAATACAACCATAAAAGCTGCCGTCGCTCATTTGATCGTATTTTTGCTGCCATTGAGTAAGGCTATGCGCTTGCTCGTCTATATCGTGTGTTTGCACCTTGCTCTTTAGTGGTGCGTTAAAGCTACTTTGCTGCGCCATATCGGGGATGCTCTTTTTCGTTACACTTTCATTATGCTTAAGTTAACACCGCTTTTCGTGTGTAACCAATTGAATTGGTTTAATAAATAATCTTTTGCCAAAATTCGATAGTTACTTGGTACAAAATAAGCTGTCTTGTAACTATTCAATATTGATTTATAGCTAAAGATGCAGCAAAACCTATACCAAGGTTGATCATATTAGTTATGTGGAGTAAATCATGGGGCAAGCGTACAGTTACACTTTAGGTACACATACTTATAAATTCAAGAACTTAGCCCAGTTAATGGCTAAAGCTACACCGCAGCGTTCGGGTGATCGCTTAGCGGGCGTAATTGCACAATCAGCACAAGAACGTGCTGTGGCACAAATGACATTGGCGGATATACCTCTTAAAACATTTTTAAATGAGGTACTTATTCCCTACGAAGATGACGAAATTACACGCTTAATTATTGACGAGCACGATGCAAATGCCTTTATGGCTATTGCACATTTAACCGTAGGCGATTTTCGTAATTGGCTTTTAAGTGACTTTGCAACACCTGCTGTACTTGCAAGTATAAGGCAAGGTATTACGCCGGAAATGGCTGCTGCTGTTAGCAAAATAATGCGCAATCAAGATCTCATATTAATTGCTAAAAAGTGCCATGTTACGAGTGCTTTTAGAAATACTATTGGCCTCCCCGGGCATTTATCTACACGTTTACAACCAAATCACCCAACTGACGATATTAATGGTATTGCTGCATGCATGCTTGATGGTTTGCTATACGGTAATGGCGATGCAGTAATAGGTATAAACCCAGCAACCGATAACGTTGCCCAAGCCATTAAATTAATGACGTTAATGGATGATGTTATTCAAAAGTACGCCATACCGACCCAAAGTTGCGTGCTCACCCATGTTACTAACACCATTGAATGTATAGAAGCTGGCGCACCAGTTGATTTAGTATTTCAGTCGATTGGTGGCACAGAGGCGACTAATTCAAGTTTTGGTTTTAATTTAAATACCTTAGCTGAAGCGCAAGATGCAGCTTTGAGTTTAAAGCGCGGCACTGTTGGCAATAATGTGATGTATTTTGAAACTGGGCAAGGCAGTTCGCTTTCTGCAAATGCGCATCATGAGCTTGATCAGCAAACGTGTGAAGCTCGCGCTTATGCCGTTGCTCGTAAGTTTAACCCGTTACTGGTAAATACCGTGGTGGGGTTTATTGGCCCTGAATATTTGTTTGATGGTAAAGAAATTACCCGAGCAGGACTTGAGGATCACTTTTGCGCTAAGTTACTAGGCATACCGATGGGGTGCGACGTGTGTTACACCAATCATGCAGAGGCTGATCAAAACGATATGGATAACTTGCTTACGCTATTAGGTGTTGCTGGTTGCTCGTTTGTAATGGGAATACCTGGCTCTGACGATATAATGCTTAATTACCAAACTACGTCGTTTCATGATGCATTATATGTTCGCCGTGTACTTGGCTCTAGACCTGCCCCTGAGTTTGAAGCATGGCTAAGCAAAATGAAAATAATGCAAAGCACTTCCGATATTACACTTTCAGATACCTTGCCTCCCGCTTTTGCTAAACCTCTGGGTGCAATTACTGGAGGTGGCTCATGAAATCACGTTTAAAACAGAGCACTCCTTTAGATGACTCAGTAAACAAGCATAAAAATAACGGTAATGTAGTGCACAATCCTTGGAGTGATTTACGCCGTTTTACCGACGCCCGTATTGGGCTTGGGCGTGCGGGTATAAGTTTGCCAACCTCAGAAATGCTGGCTTTTCAGCTATCTCATGCACAAGCGCGCGATGCAGTGAGTTTTCCGCTTGATATTAACGAAATGACTGAGCAACTAGGCAGTATTAGCGTATTAAAAGATGTTGCCCCTCCCCTGCATTTACACAGCCAAGCTGTTGACAGGGTTACTTACCTTCAGCGACCCGATTTAGGCCGCAAGCTTGATGAAAATGGTAGGCAAATACTTCTCAGCTATATGAATAAACAAAAGCACACTACACAGGCTAAATACGATTTAGCGATTGTAGTGGTTGATGGACTCTCCTCGTTAGCGGTACAAAAAAATGCATGCCCATTTATAACAGAGCTATTAGCGCACCTTACAACAGACAAGCAATTTAAAATTGCCCCCATTACTTTGGTTGAACAAGGTCGAGTAGCAATTGGCGACGATATAGGTGAGTTGCTAAATGCGCAGGTGGTTATGGTGTTAATAGGAGAGCGCCCAGGACTTAGTTCGCCAGATAGCCTTGGCTTGTATTTAACATGGGAGCCTAAAACAGGACTTAACGATGCATGTCGTAATTGCATATCGAATATTCGCCCAGCAGGCCTACCTTATACAGAAGCGGCTAGGCGTGCGCTGTACTTATTACGTGAAGCTAAAAAACTAAAACTAACTGGGGTTAATTTAAAAGACCGTACACAAGACGATGTAATTGAGCATCAGGTTTCAACCACTAACTTTTTAATTGCTGAGTAATTCTAATTAAAAATACGTGAAATAAAACAATAAAAACTAAACATCAACGGAGAAGGGTTATGTCTACTAATAATACAGAGTACCTTGCTAAAAGACAGTTAAAACGAGGTACTGCGGGGTGGTTATTACTCGCAGGTTTGGGTGTATCGTATGTAATATCGGGTGACTTTGCAGGTTGGAACTTTGGTATTGCCGAAGCGGGTTGGGGTGGCTTTGCCATTGCTGCAGTGTTAATGGCAGTTATGTATTTAGCGCTGGTATTGTCGCTTGCTGAAATGTCAGCTGCAATACCTGCAGCAGGCGGTGGTTATAGTTTTGCGCGCCAAGCTATGGGGCCTGCGGGAGGCTATTTAACCGGGCTTGCGGTATTAATTGAATACGCCTTAGCACCCGCTGCTATTGTTATTTTTATAGGCTCTGCAGTTGAAGCCCTTACCGGATTTAATGGACCATGGGTATATGCATTATTTTACTTACTATTTGTGGGAATTCATTTAGCAGGCGTAGGAGAAGCACTTAAAGTAATGATGGTAATAAGTGGTTTAGCAGTATTAGCTATTATTGCAACGGCTTTTGTTTTAATTACAAATTTTGATGCATCACGCTTATTTGACGTCCCCGTAACCGATGCAGTGGGAGCCAGTGAGTTTTTACCTTTAGGTTGGTACGGGGTTTGGGCTGCATTACCGTTTGCCATGTGGTTATTTTTAGCGGTGGAAGGTGTACCGCTTGCTGCAGAAGAGGCAAAAGATCCCGCTAAAGATGTGCCAAAAGGCATTATTGGTGCAATGATCTTTTTGTTATTTACTGCTTTTTTAGTTGTTGTTTTAGTGCCTGGCGCTGGCGGTGCTGCTGCAATGGGCGCAAGTGCTGTACCTTTGGTTGATGCATTAAATGCATCGGGTAGTGAGGGCTTAGCAACTGTAGTAAATATATTAGGGCTTGCGGGTTTAGTTGCTTCGTTTTTCTCTATTATTTATGGTTATAGTCGCTTAGTGTTTGCTTTATCTAGAGCCGGATATTTATCGCGTTCGTTGTCGATTACAACTAATCGCAAAGTGCCAGCACGTGCGTTGATTGTACCTGCCGTATTTGGTTTTTTAGTATCACTTAGTGGTGAGGGTGATTTAATACTTGCAATGGCTGTAGTAGGTGCAACTGTATCGTATGCATTAATGGCGCTGAGCCATATTTTGCTACGCGTTAAACAACCTGATTTACCTCGCCCGTATAAAACCCCTGGTGGTGTAGTAACTTCAAGTATTGCTTTAGTACTTTCGCTTATAGCATTAACCGGTGTGTATGCGTTCGACCCTCGTGCATTTTTATACACTATGATGCTGTTTATTGTGGGCGCCGTATATTACTTTGGCTACAGCTCAAAACACTTAGTTGCTAAAAGCGCTGATGAAGAGTTTGCAATGTTGGCAGATGCAGAATCTGATTTAGAAATGGCTAAGTAAATATTAATAGTTATTATAAGTGAGGCTAGCCCTCACTTATATTTTTATACAAGCAATACGGTGTAAAAATAGTGCCTGCATGTAAACATCAAGCCCCTAATCTACTTTATTAATACCATTTAAAGCTAAAACTTTATGCTGCCGCGTAGCGCTTTGTTTTGCCCATGCTTGGTTTTTTTGTCCATGCGCTTTCGCTGTGAATTACGGCTGGGCTTGGTGGCTCGACGCGCTTTATTAACTACCGTAGCACTAAGGATTAAATCCTTTAAACGCTTAAGGGCATCTTCTCTGTTTAGCTCTTGGGTACGGTGGCTTTGCGCTTTAATGATTAAGACGCCGTCTTTGGTAATTCTTGTATCATTTAATGCAAGTAAGCGTTCTTTGTAGAAGTCAGGTAATTTAGAGCGGTTAATGTCAAAACGTAAATGAATTGCACTTGCTACTTTATTAACATTTTGACCACCGGCACCTTGCGAACGAATAGCTGTGAGCTCTAGTTCCCATTCATCGATAGTGACAGTATTTGAAATTGTTAACATTGTGTTCAGCTCTATTTGTCAAAAATACATTATATCATCAGTACATTAGCTTGTGGTGAATCAACTAAATTCTTAGAACTTAAATAAATTCTCATAAATTGTACTATAAATCAGCCAATATTTTATTTTGTGTTGGCAAGTGTTGCTTATTAGTTTCTAATTGGCACTACTTTAATACTAGGAAATGCTCAATGAAAAAAATACTTGTATCACTTAGCTTATTAGCGATGAGTTTCTCAAGCCTTGCAGAGGATATTAACGAAGGTCAACTTCAAAGCTATATGAAAGCACTTCCAGCTGTGACTAGCTGGGCAAGCAGCCAAGAGTCGTTAAAAAACTTAGATTTAGCAAGTATGCTAGGTGGTTCTGCAGATCAAAGTGTTGGCGAACAAAGCTCTTTAGCTAACAGTGCATTAAGCATGATTAAAGAACAAGACCTATACAAAAGCTTTGCGAGTGTTACAAACCGTTACGGTTTTACGCCAGAGCAGCTAGTAACTGTAGGTTCTGAAGTATCAATGGCTTATATCGAAAATCTTAAGTCGGGCCTTTCTGCTGATAATCAAGAAACTGCTAATAAAGTAATGGGCGGTTTTCAAAGTATGAAAAGTGCTAAAGATAAAGGCGCTAGCTCATTAATGGGTTCGTTTGGTAAATCGTCAAGCGCAGCTGAGGAGTCTACAGAATCTTTAGTAAGCGAAAACAACCTTGAACTTGTGAGCGAATATATGCCACAACTACAAAAGCTTTTTGCACTTTTATAAGTTTTATTGCTTTAAAAAAGCGGGCTTATCTAGCCGTGAAATTAAAACGCATAAAAAACGGGGGAGTATTCAATACTCCCCCGTTTTTATTTAGCGTACAGATTATTTAAGATCGAACCTGTCTGCGTTCATTACTTTTACCCATGCATTTACAAAGTCATGTACAAAACGTTCTTTATTATCGTCTTGTGCATAAAACTCACTTAGGGCACGTAAAATAGAGTTTGAACCAAATACTAAATCTACGCGTGTGGCAGTCCATTTAATGGTGCCTGTTTTGCGCTCAACAATATTATATATACCTGGCTCTAGTGGCTTCCAGTTGTTAGCCATGTCGGTTAGGTTTACAAAAAAGTCGGTAGATAGCGTGCCTACATTATCAGTAAATACACCATGTTTAGTGCCTGCGTAGTTTGTGCCTAGTACACGCATGCCGCCCATAAGTGCAGTCATTTCTGGTGCTGTTAAGCCCATTAATTGGCTGCGCTCTAACAATAGCTCTTCTGAGGATACGCTAAAGTCATTTTTAAGGTAGTTTCTAAATCCATCATGAACAGGCTCAAGCGGATCGAACGATTCTGCATCAGTCATTTCGTCTGTTGCGTCCCCTCGTCCTGGTGCAAATGGTACTGTTACATTAACACCGGCTTGTTTTGCCGCTTGTTCAACAGCCGCTGTACCACCTAAAACGATTAAATCGGCCATGCTTACTGGTTTAGATAAACCCGCTTGTACTTTTTCAAGGGCACTAAGCACACTTGCTAAGCGCTCTGGCTCATTACCTTGCCAATCTTTTTGTGGTGCTAGGCGAATACGTGCGCCATTTGCGCCACCGCGTTTATCAGAACCACGATACGTACGCGCACTATCCCACGCTGTATTTATTAAATCACTCGCGCTTACACCGCAATCAAGTAGTTGTGCTTTTAAGCTTGTGATTTCATCGTCTGATAATGTGTAATCAACTGCAGGAATAGGATCTTGCCAAATTAGGTCTTCACTTGGTACATCTTTACCTAAGTAACATGCTTTAGGACCTAAATCGCGGTGAGTTAGCTTAAACCATGCGCGTGCAAATACATCAGAGAAGTATTCAAAGTCGTTATAAAAACGCTCAATAATTTTACGGTACGCAGGGTCCACTTTCATGGCCATATCGGCATCGGTCATCATTGGGTTTAAACGAATTGATGGTTCTTCTACGTCTACTGGTTTGTCTTCTTCTTTAATATTTACAGGTTCCCACTGATGAGCGCCAGCTGGGCTTTTAGTAAGTTCCCATTCGTAATTTAAAAGTAAGTGGCAGTATCCGTTATCCCATGTAGTTGGGTGTGTGGTCCATGCACCTTCAAGGCCAGAAGTTACAGTATGACGACCAAAGCCGCCTTCTTTGGTGCTGTTCCAACCTAAACCTTGCTCGTGTACGTCTGCTGCTTCTGGCTCTGGACCTAAGTGCTCTGCTTTACCATTACCGTGAGTTTTACCTACTGTATGGCCGCCCACTGTTAGCGCTGCGGTTTCTTCATCGTCCATCGCCATGCGAGCAAATGTTTCACGTACGTGATCTGCCGTTTTTTGTGGATCGGGTATACCATTAACACCTTCAGGGTTAACGTAAATTAGGCCCATTTGTACTGCGGCTAATGGGTTTTCCATGGTGTCTGGTTTTTCTACATTGTCGTAGCGTTCATCACTTGGTGCTAACCATTCTTTTTCTGCACCCCAGTAAATATCTTTTTCTGGATGCCAAATGTCTTCACGGCCGCCCGCAAAACCATAAATTTTAAGACCCATTGATTCGTATGCCATATTACCAGCAAGAATAAATAAATCGGCCCATGAGAGTTTGTTACCATATTTTTTCTTAAGTGGCCATAAAAGTCTGCGTGCTTTATCTAAGCTTGCGTTATCTGGCCATGAATTTAAAGGCGAGAAACGTTGATTACCGGTACTTGCGCCACCACGACCATCAGATAAACGGTACGTACCCGCTGAGTGCCATGCCATACGAATCATTAAACCACCGTAATGGCCCCAATCGGCAGGCCACCAATCTTGGCTGTCGGTCATAAAGGTTTTTAAGTCGGCTTTTACTTCGTCTAAATCTAGAGATTTAAATTCTTCTGCGTAGTTAAAATTAGTGCCGTATGGATTTGATTTAGTATCGTGTTGATGAAGAATGTCTAAGTTGAGTGTGTTTGGCCACCAATCGGTGTTTACTTTAGAAACAACTGAATTACTACCGTGCATAACAGGGCATTTACCCGCTGTTGGCTTGCTCATTGTGAAATCCTTAAAATAGAAAAGTAAAATACTTAATCAATCAGTATTATTGCTTATGTGTTTATAACTTTTTAAAAAGTAACGGTTATTTTTATTTAATAGGCTTACTTTTTACTCAGCGTGCCTACCTAAGTGCTTACGTATCCTTAATATAGGCGTATAAATTATGCTACGCCAGCCTCAACATACTATTTAAAACGATTGCTCCAATTTATATTTTTGATTGCCCTTACGTTAATGATGTATTTAACAATAGGCTTAAAGTGGCGTTTAAAATAATAGTAAAAAAGTCAGATGGCGCGCATATAAAGCATTACGCAAAATAAAAATTTAAAAATCGGTGAATTAACCTTAATCTTTTTACTAGACCTGTGATCGAATTGAAAAATTTCGGCGTAATGGTATGTGAAGGGTTTGAAAGTGGCTTTAGTTTACTAAAGCGCACATTGGAATACCCCCCTTCACCATGAAATTGTAGTTAGATAGTTATAATGATAAAGGTGCATTACTTAAGCCCAATGCACCTTTACTTTATAAACCGAATACTTTGAGTATTCTTATATTTTTAACTAGTTGAATTTAATTAAGTATTTGTTCATAAATATTCAGTTAGTATGAACTTGTTCTCCTGTGAATCCCTACGACATATTGTTGTTTTAAGCAGTTTTTGCCAGCTCACCTTGAGCTGGTTTTTTTTTGCCTATTTTTACTCAAATTACCTGAGCATGGGTAATATGCTCACGCTTTACCCTATTATTGCTAGGGCGTGTTGACCTTTGTGGATTGAAATTTGTTCAATCTAGGGACGATTTAATCGCGGCGCGAGGTTTGTAACCTAGTGGGCTAAGTAAAAACCGAGCAACAAAGAGTAAATCGTCCCTAGAAAGAACCCTAAGGGCAGCGCATGTTTGGCATTTATGCTTCGTTATCGCCTATTTATGGGGAATAACCACACTACATAGGCTCTGCCTTGCCTAAAAACCAAATATACAGCTGCAAAATTAATCACGAAAGGTCAACACGCCCTAGGCTCTAGGCTAAATAAATTTTACAACTATTGCTCCTATCTAAATTAGGTCAATTTTAATCCACAAAGAACAACACGCCCTAGTGCCATTAAGCCCTGCATGTTAAAGTTATTACAGTAATTAATTTAATTAGGCGTACCAATGCGTTATTACCTATCTGTACTTTTTGTTTGTTTAACTTTGTTTTCGGGCATAGTGAACTCTGCTGAAAAGCAACCAGCTTCACCTACAGCACAACAAGAGCAACAAGCTCTTCAACAACTCAAAGAGCCTATGTATAAGCCGCTAATGGAACGTTACATATTAGATGAGCTAAAAGCAGTTAGGCAAGATCAGCAAAAGCTTCGTGAAGATGTAACTAAGCAGGTTACTCATGCGCAGCTTGATACTGCCGATCGCGCATTAACGTACACTACAGATACCATTAATAATGTGTTTTTTATAATTACCGCTACGGCGTCGATTTTAGTTTTAGTGGGTTGGAACTCGTTGCGCGATGTTAAAAACAAAGTAGAAGATATTGTAAATACGCGTGTGAGTGTAATTACAGACGAGTATGAAGACCGATTAAAAATTCTTGAAGAAAAACTACGCGTTCGCTCAGAAGAAATACTCAGCAACCAAGAGCGTATATCGGTGACTAACGAAGTTCATTCGTTGTGGATGCGCGCAAACCTAGAAAGTGATTTTGCGAACAAAATTGAAATTTTTGATGAAATACTCAATCGCAAACCTGAAGATGTTGAAGCCATTGCTTATAAAGCCGATGCACTACTAGAAATTAATGAAACAGCACAAGCCATTGAGCTGTGTAATCAAGCTATTGATATAGATAGTGACTATGGTTATGCCTATTGGCAACGAGCCTGTGCTTATGCACTAACACATAAGCATGCTGATGCCTTAGCCGATATTAAAATGGCACTTGAATACTCTCCAAACTTACGTAATGAATTATTACATGAGAGCGCATTTGCAAGCCTGCATGACAACGACAGCTTTAATACGATAGTGGCTGGTGAAGTTGTTTAAGCACTCAGAATTTGGCCTGTATGATTAGGCGCAACACCATAAAAAAGGGCCTTGGCCCTTTTTTGTTTTTAAAGGTAAAGTTTGTTGTGTAATTAGAAGCTTAACTGCGCTCTACAAACTCAGCTCTAGCGTAGAGCTAAGATCAAAAGTGATTAATTCACAAAGAGGTTTAGAGACGCTGCGCTTTTAGAGAAGAGCTTAGAAGTTAAAATAATAAAAACAATCAGAAACTGTGCTTCTAACATGAGCAACAAGTCATACTCTAAACTTGGTATAAACACAGCTATTCGCGCAGGTTACAAGCTTTTAAAGCAACGCTTGTACTTTTATAATGCCGAGTCAGCATTGGTTTTGCTCTTCTCATTTGCTCCTCCTTTTCTTCTCTGCGTGCATATTGTTTTTTAGGGCTGTTATACACAAATAGGTTTAGAGATGCTGCGCTTTTAGAGTAGTTAGCTTAAGTGCTTCTCGCGCGAGCAAGCTCTGCGCCTACGTGGAAAACTTACACTCAGCAGTTTAATTTACCTGTAGACGCGCTGCTTGCAGGCGTTTAAAAACGCAGTTTTTAGATGGTTGAATTAATACCAACCCGAAATAATACTTAATCATTTTTAGGGGCTAAACGTGTCGCTACCTGCGTAAAAAAATTCTCATTTAGAACAACTAAATAGCGAATTTTTTGCCTAGCTATCAACACGTTTTTCCATCCTCAAAATAGATCACTTAATTAAGCGAATTGGTATAAGTAATTAGAAGCTGCTATCAGTTTTCTTCAGGCATAAAAAAAGCCGCATAAAATGCGGCTTTGGAGGTTAGTCTCACTTCACTTTGGGCGTGTCTCCAAAACTTAGTGAATACGTTACCAAGGAACTGTTATTTATTATTTAAGCTATTGACTCTAATGCAATTTTAACCATTTCGTTAAACGTGCTTTGACGCTCATCAGCAGGTGTTGCTTCACCGGTGATTACGTGGTCACTTACTGTAAATAATGCCATTGCGTTTGCGCCGTATTCAGCTGCAACGCCATATAAACCGGCTGTTTCCATATCTACTGCTAGCATGCCTAACTTGTCTAAGTCTTTATAGAACGAGTCGTCTGCTTGGTAGAAAGTGTCGGTTGTAAATACGTTACCTACTTTTGCTTTAATTCCTAGCTCTTTAGCGGCGTTTACACCGTTTAAAAGTAAGTCAAAGTTAGCAATAGCAGCAAAATCGTAGCCACGAACACGTGCACGGTTTACGTTTGAATCTGTGCTTGCACCTTGTGCAAAAATTACGTCACGGATTTTGATATCTGTGCCAATACCACCACACGTACCAATACGTATAATATTTTTAACGCCAAAGCTTACAATTAGCTCACGTGCATAAATAGACATTGATGGAATGCCCATGCCTGAACCCATGATGCTTACTGGCTTACCTTTGTAAGTACCAGTGAAACCGTACATGTTACGAACACCTGTAACTTGTACTGCATCATCTAAGAAGTTTTCAGCAATATATTGCGCACGTAGCGGATCGCCTGGCATTAATACTGTTTCGGCGAAATCACCAACGTTTGCACTGATATGCGGAGTACTCATTAATTGTTTTCCTTTTTATTTGGCGTTGTTAGCTCATTTAAAAAGCTGTCGCCGTAATCAAGCGCAGATAAGTTAAACCACTGTGCCAGTGTTTGACCGATATCTGCAAAGCTGTTGCGTTCACCTAGAGGTGTGTTACTCATACCTGGTTTATATGCAATAACCGGTACGTATTCGCGAGTGTGCTCAGAACCTGGAAAGGTTGGGTCACAACCGTGATCTGCAGTGATCATTAATATGTCATCTGCGTTTAACTGCTTTAGTATAGTTGGTAAATAGTCATCAAATTCTTTTAATGCTTTTGCATAACCTACTGGGTTACGGCGATGACCAAATTTTTCATCAAAATCAACTAGGTTAGTAAAGATTAAGCTATGATCTGGTGCGCTTTTCATTACTTCGCTGGTTTTTTCTAGCAAGTTCATAAGCCCAGGTGCTTTATGCTTTTGGGTTATGCCCTGATGCGCGTAAATATCTGAAATTTTACCAATACTAATTACTTCGCCGCCGTCTTTTGCTAACACATCTAGCAATGTTGGTGCTGGCGGAAGCACTGAATAGTCGCGACGATTACCTGTGCGGGCAAAGTCTTGGCTATTTGGACCCAAAAATGGCCGCGCAATCACTCGTCCTATATTCATTTCATCAAGTAGCGCCCGTGCGATTTCGCAAACTTGATAAAGCTTCTCTAGGCCGAATGACTCTTCATGCGCGGCTATTTGAAACACGCTATCAGCTGAGGTGTAACAGATTGGTTTACCTGTTTTTACGTGCTCTTCACCTAGCTGTTCTAAAATGGTTGTTCCCGATGCATGGCAGTTGCCTAAAATGCCAGGAATACCAGTACGAGCTATAAACTCGTCTATAAATTCTTGTGGGAAACTTGGCTGTGTTTTTGGGAAATATCCCCAATCAAATAACACAGGTACTCCTGCCATTTCCCAATGACCTGATGGCGTGTCTTTTCCGCTAGATAATTCTTTAGCGTAACCCCATGCCCCTTGAGAAGCTTGGCGGTCTGAAATTAAACACGGTTCTCCACCGGCAGCTTCACATGCATCCACTAACCCAAGTTTTGATAGGTTAGGAAGCGATAATGCAGCGCCTGTTTCGTCGTAATATGCTTTTAGTAAGTGAGCGAATGTATTAGCCCCAAGATCGCCGAATTTATCTGCATCTGGTGCTGCACCGATTCCTAGGCTATCTGCCATTAAGATAATTGCTCTTGCCATTTTGACCTCACTTTGATTCTAGGTGGTTACTTTATCCGCTGATCGATTTTTCCGTACAGGACAAAAGTCCTGTTTCATAAAACCTAAACATTATAAATTTGCATTCTTAAGCGAAGCAAAAGAGATTAATCGTGTCTTTTTTGCTATTGTGATCTACCAACAATATATCCTTCTGTGTGGGTGAGAACTTTAGTGACACGAACTACTATTATAGCTATTGCAGGCGCGTCTGCGTCGGGCAAATCTCTTTTTAGCCAAACTATATACAATGAATTGGTTAATGAGCTTGAACCAGGCGCTATCGCCATTATTGAAGAAGATGCTTACTACAAGGATCAGTCGCATTTACCGATGGCGCATCGTACGCAAACGAATTACGACCATCCTGATGCATTTGAACATGCGTTAATGCTTGAGCATTTAACACAGCTTCGTAGTGGAAATTCAGTTGAAGTACCAACGTATGATTATGCACAGCATACACGTAGCGAGAAAACTCGCCGAGTGCCTGCTGCTAAAATACTCATTGTTGAAGGTATTTTATTATTGAGTGACAAAGCGCTTAATAAAGAATTTGATATTAAGGTGTTTATAGATACGCCTTTAGATATTTGCTTAATGCGTCGTATGCAACGTGATATGGAGCAACGAGGCAGAACATTACAATCTGTTGTTGAGCAGTATCAAGCAACTGTTAGACCGATGTTTTATCAATTTATTGAGCCTTCTAAGCATAACGCAGATTTAGTTGTGACTCGAGGCGGTATGAACCGCGTTGCGATTGATATAATAAAAAGTAAGATAAAATATTTACTACAAGAATAACAACGGGAAACATTTGTATGACAACATTTATGAGCTTAGTGGGCATGTGTGTGCTACTAAGCATTGCCTTTGCGGCATCAACTAATCGCAAGGCAATTAATTTAAGAACCGTTGGTATAGCATTTGCGATGCAAGTTGTTATTGGCGGTTTTGTCCTGTTTTTTGAAGCAGGAAAAAATGTGTTAACGAGCATGTCAGCAGCCGTATCGTCGGTTATTGGTTATGCAAACGACGGTATTGGGTTTTTGTTTGGCCCACTTGCCTCACAAGACACATTAGGTTTTATTTTTGCGATTCAAGTTTTGCCCGTTATCGTGTTTTTCTCAGCACTTGTTGCTGTGTTGTATCACCTTGGCATTATGGATTGGATAATTAGGATTTTAGGCGGCGGTTTACAAAAATTATTGAAAACCTCTCGCACAGAATCGCTTTCAGCGACAGCAAATATTTTTGTTGGCCAAACTGAAGCACCGCTAATAGTTAAGCCATTTATAGCAACAATGACTAAATCGGAATTGTTTGCAGTGATGGTAGGTGGCTTAGCCACTGTGGCAGGCTCTGTAATGGCCGGTTACGTTATTATTGGCGTAGATCTTAAGTATTTAATAGCAGCGAGCTTTATGGCTGCTCCAGGTGGTTTTTTAATGGCCAAGATGATTGTGCCAGAAACTGAAACGCCTAAAGATAACTTAGCTGATTTAGATTTAGATGACGAAGATAAGCCTGTAAATGTAATTGATGCAGCTGCATCAGGTGCAGCAAACGGTATGCATTTAGCACTTAATGTAGGTGCAATGTTACTTGCTTTTGTAGCGCTAATTGCACTACTAAACGGTTTATTAGGTGGTATTGGTGGGTGGTTTGATTACCCAACATTAACGCTTCAAGAAATATTAGGTTATGTATTTGCTCCTGTTGCATGGTTACTAGGTGTGCCATGGGATGAAGCAATTATAGCCGGCAGCTTTATTGGTCAAAAGATAGTAGTGAACGAGTTTGTTGCTTACTTAGACTTTATAAATTATCGCGATACGTTAAGCGCGCACACACAAGCAATTGTTACTTTTGCTCTATGTGGCTTTGCTAACTTATCATCGATAGCCATTTTACTAGGTGGGTTAGGCGGTATGGCGCCTAGTCGGCGGAAGGATATCGCACGCTTAGGGCTCAGAGCAGTGTTAGCAGGATCTATGGCTAACCTTATGAGCGCAGCAATTGCTGGGTTTTTCCTCTCGCTAGCTTAGAAACTTATTGAGATGAACACCGGTGTTGCAAAACAAGAGGATAGCGCTTTAAGGGGTTAAAGCTCTATCTGACTTGAACGATACTTCACCAAGGGCCGCAAGGCCCTTTTATCGTTTTAGGCCTTCCACATTTATACACTCCCCCACCTTCAAGCTATTTAACCTTATTTATGGTTATATATAACTCAAATAAACCAATATCTTAGTAACAAATTCACATAAATATTTTTTGTGTTTTTCGTATTTTCAGCCACACTTATATTACTTAAGCTAACCGACTAACGATCCGCTATTGTGAAATATATTCTTTATTCTCTTTTTTTAATTTGCTCTGTGTATGTTCAAGCAAAAGAACCCATCCTTGTTGTTACAGAGTTAGCACCGCCAAACCAGGTGTTGATTGATGGTGAGGTAGCAGGTGAAGGTACTCAATTTATTAGAGATATATTTGCTGAGGCTGATCTAACACCTAACATTCAAATGTACCCTTGGGCACGTGCTTATAAAATTGCAGATGAGCTTAAAAATACCTTTATATACAGCCTTGCACGCACTGTAGAGCGAGAAGACAAATTTTATTGGATAGGACCTGTCGAACGTTTTGAACTAGGCTTTATTGGCCTATCAGAGCGAGATGATCTTATTATAAACACTACTGAACAAGCTAAAGTGTACAAAATTGCTATGCAGCGCAATGATTTTTCAACACAAACCCTCGCAAAACTGGGGTTTGAAGTTGTTTTAACCTCTGATATTCAAAAGTCATACTCTTTACTACTCGCTAAAAAAGTAGATTTAATTGTAGACGATCCTTTATATATGCAGCAGATGAGTGATTATCTAAAGCTCAAACCAGCACACTTAAAGTTTATTTATAAAATAGATGAGCTAACAATTGATGCTTATTTAGCTGCGAATAAAAAAACAGATATGCATTTAATAGAATCACTGCAAGCTGCATTTTTAAAAATAAAGCAAAAGAAAGGGCTGCCTTACAGGTACTAACATTAGCGCTTATAACGTTTTTTATAAGCCGAAAAGTTATCCTTCTTTTTAAGCTTTTCAAACTCCCTATTAAAACGCTCTACAATGTAATTGGGTACTGATTTATTAAACGCGATGTAGTTACCTGCTATCTCAGGTAATGGTAATTCCTGCAGCCTAACGACATCGTCTTCACTATACCCAAAAGGCGAAAGTTGATAACCAATGGTGTATTCAGAGCCTAAAATCAAATCTATTTTACTATTTAAAAACAAGTGCATATATTGCTTTTCATCACCTATGGACAAAAGGTTTTTACCTGCTTCAAACCCTACTTTTTTAATTATGGATTCGTAAATATCCCCTCTTACGATAGCAAGTGAAAACTGCTTTGCTTCATTTAAGCTATTCATTTTTAACTGAGTATTTTTTTTAAGTTTATAAAAAAATGTTTCACTGGATGCCAAAGGCCCTACCCAATTAAAAATAGGCGTTCTTTGAGATGTTTTAGCGATAGAGATAATACCTGAATGCTTTTCTTTTTGGACTAGGCTGTAAGCACGTTTCCAAGGAAGTATTTTAAATTCACAGGTAATGTCTGACGCAATGCATACATCTTTTACAATATCGAGATTTATGCCAACAAGTTGACGCGCTTTGTTTTCAAAATTGTATGGCGAAAAGTGCTCAGTGTAGACCGTGAGCTTGAAATCTTCAGCCTGTGCGTAATGACTGATAAATATAAAAACAAGTATAAGGAAGGATTTAATGATAACGATACCTACTGATGAACTTACATTAATAATAGGTGCAACTTAGGTTGAGTCAAATTTCAGACACAAAAAAAGCGCCTTAAGCGCTTTTTTTCATTTTACTTAAAAAGTAAAATTATACAGCTGTGATGTTATCAGCTTGTGGACCTTTTTGACCTTGTGAAAGAGTAAACTCTACACGTTGGCCTTCAGCTAAAGTTTTGAAACCTTCGCTTTTGATTGCTGAGAAATGTGCGAAAACGTCTGGGCCATTTTCTTGCTCGATGAAACCAAAACCTTTAGACTCGTTGAACCACTTAACTGTACCTGATACGATGTTAGACATTGTAATATCCTGATATAAAATAAAAAATATGCTCATAAGAGCGGGTGTAGCAAAAAATGAGATGGTACTTTAAAAACTTCAGGACGGTACTACAAGTATTACTTATACAACATCGAAATGGAGATTTATAGCTTACATGCTTTCTTTCTAGCTGCAGCCCACTATATAGATTTTTTAAAATATGTCAAGTACCTATCTATAATCAGAGTGATAAACAACCAAAACCGCTTTCCTTGGTTATTAAAATTCAAATTCTAATGCGAGCCTAAAACTATGATTTTTTTCTGATTGGCTTATCTCAGTGATAAAACCCGCTTCCCATTTTAACTGCTTTTGTCCATCAAAACGCTGCAAACCTATAAATCCAGGCCCTATGCCAACAAAGTCTTCACCTACGTACACCTCAATAGATGGCTGAAAAGCAGAACGATAGCGATAGCGATATTGCGCTCTAAACTCGCTTTCCCATTCATTTTGTATATCCTGCCCCCACTCGTAAACCAAAAAAGCATTCATAGTTAAGCTTGTTTTGCCAAACTCTTTTTCGATCACAAAACCCGAAGTTGCTTCATACACATCTTCATTATGTTTTTTTTCAAGCTCAAATAATGCCCCCCAATCAGCCCATAATTTACCTTGCTCAATTAATTGCCAGCGTAGTTCAAGCTCATAAGCTTCTAAACCAAAGTCGCCGTTGTCATCTCGCTCACCAACTAAATAGCCTTCTAGTGCCATTGTATCGTTAATAGCACCGCCACCACCCAAACGCTGCGCTAGTATGTTGCCACTATCTGTTTGGTGCGACACTAACCGCCATTCAAACTCTCGCTCAAAAGGTAAAACATAGGGGTGATATACCTTATCAACAACAATTCCATCGGCCTTTGCTGGGATTGAAAGTACCAACAAACAAAAAACGGTAAAGCTAAGCGCTAAATATAGGTTGAGTGCTTTCATACACGTTCCTTAGATATTGAAGCCGAAATAACATAACAAAGTGATAAAAATATCACGCTACTAGTACTATATATAAGTACACTCATTAGATCAGGGGTAGCCTCGTAACCAACAAGAGCACGCAGTACGCGCCCGAGCTCAGAGTTTTCGCTTAATACATCGCGTAAATCCCACACGGTTGCGGTGTTGGTAATTAAGTCTATTTGGCTTGCCAAATCCAGTGCAACTAATAACTTAGCCGCGCTGTTAAAAGCAAGCAAAGTAAAAAGCGGATACATACCAAAGCGGTGCTTAATTGCATTCATTAAAAAGTACAGCAATACGCTAAAACTTAAACAAATTCCAACACCTAATAAAGTGCCAATAAATAAGCTTTGCCCTGCATCATTACTTTGCCAAAAACTGGTGAGGTAAATAATATAGTGGCTTAAATACAATGTTATTGTGCTTATAACAGCAATATAAAAAGCCGCTGATTTTTGTTTTATTGCAAATACTAATACGGCTATAAATATAGTAATACATAGCCCTATTTGTGAGTACTCTAGCCCTTGATGTTCAAACCACTGGCTCACCCATGATGCACTTTGCATGTACATAAACGACATGAGCGCGCCAATTATTAAAGCAGCTCCTATTTTTAAAGCGCTTTGTTTTTTAACCACTTGTAGTAGCACTAATAAAATAGCCACAGGTAGCAATTGATTAAGACTCATGACTAAACTAGTTATTAGCATGCTGCGCCTCCTCATCACCAACTATTACAACGCCCCTTGCTGTATTGGGCGAAAACTCACCAAAAAATTCGTAATACCCTTTACTAAGCGGCCCTATATAAATAATGCTTTTACGGTTTGGGTAGAGTACTTTCTCTCTGTTTAGATCAAAGCTATCAAACTCTTCTGGTGTGCTATCTTGGTTTTCTATCAATAGTTTTACTTTTTTATTCGCGGGAATGGTAATTTGCGAGGGATAAAACAAATGATCTTTTAAAATAATAAGGTACTCTTTACTCGCCGCATTGAACGACAAAAATAGCAAACAACAAAGGCACCGATTAAATAAACGTTTAGTCACTTTTCACTCCTGTAAAAGTAACCTTAACGGTTAGTCCGCCTAAAGGGCTATTCGCTAAATGAATAGTTGCGCCATAAATAGCAATTATGTGTTGAACAATCGCCATACCTAAACCGGCACCTTGCTCGCCTGATGGATGCTGATCGCCACCTACGCGATAAAAACGATTGAATATTCGCTCTTTTTGCTCTTCAGTCATACCCGCACCAGAATCATCAATTTGCCAACTAAAGCCGTTATTACTTGATACTAATTTAATTATAATTTGACCATTATTGGGTGTGTATTTTATGGCATTGCTAAGTAAATTAGCGATAAGCGTGGTTAATGTAAACTCATCACCATTAATTACAAAATCATCGCCTTCAAGACTAATGGTTTGGTTTTTTTCATCTATTTTGTCGTATTGCTCCGATACGACTTGCTGAGTAATCGTTAGCAATGATTGTTCGCTAAATTGCCTCTGCCATTGTTCAGGCTGAGTGCGTCCTAAAATTAGCATTTGCTCAACAATATTACTTAAGCGATTAATGCCTTGCGACATAGCTTGTAATTCTTGATGGTCTTGCAGATTACTTTGTTTATTAGCCAAATTATGTACATTAATTTTTAAACTACTAAGCGGGGTACGTAATTCGTGAGCTGCATCTGAGGCAAAAAAGCGCTCCCGTAAGTAGGCAGTTTCTACGCGTTTAAATAAGTCGTTTAAACGATTAATAACCGGTTTAATTTCCTCGTCGGTTACTTGCCAGTTAATTGGCGTAAAGTCGTTCGCTTGGCGAGACGCCAACTGCTTAGATAATCGGGTAAGAGGGACTAATGCGTATTTAACAAAAAAGCTAATAAAAATAGCAAGCAGAGGGACTGCCCAAAGCATAGGTAACATTGCAGATAAAATAACGGCTTCAGCTAATTCAAAACGCTTTGCCATAGGTTCAGCAACGATGACTTTACGGGTGTTTTTACTCATCACAAATACCCGCATACGCTGCCCTGCTACATTGGCCGTTTGAAAGCCCTCGCTAAAACTAATTTGGTTATTCGTTAAACTCGATGAGCCACTAAGTAAATTATTATTTTGCCAAATTTGATACAACAACTGAGCGCTATTGTTACTTACTTGTACTGCATCTGTGCTTAGTGCCAATGGTTGCTCAATTAAAACGCCAGCCACTATTTTAAGTTCATCATCAAGCAAACTTTCACCGTGGTGCATACTTTTTTTATAGCCTTTTACTAATGCTAAAAAGCAAGTTAGCACCATCATTGAAAGTAAAATTAAGGTCAGACGTTTACGAATTGACATTTTCAACCTCGAAAAACAAATACACTCTAACGCTTACCAACCACGTAGCCAATGCCACGTAAGGTTTTAATAAAATCACTAGGGAATTTTTTACGAAGATGATGAATATGCACCTCTATGGCATTAGAGCCGACTTCTTCACCCCATTGGTAAAGTTTGTTTTCGAGTTGTTGTTTTGACTGTACCCTTCCCTGATTTTCCATTAGCGCTTTTAAAAGCATGTATTCTTTTCGCGGTAGTGTAAGTGACTGCCCACTTAGTTTAACTGTATGAGCAGAAGTATCCATTACTACATCACCACAGCGTAATAAGCTTGATTGTGTTTGGTTAATACGCCGACTTGCTACACGTAAACGGGCAAATAGCTCAGCGGGGTCAAACGGCTTTGCAAGGTAATCATCTGCCCCCATATCGAGCCCTTGGACTTTGTCGTCAATACTGCCGCGAGCAGTTAAAATAACCACCGGTATTACTTTTTTTTGTGCTTTAATATACTTTAAAACTTGCGAACCGTCGCCATCAGGCAATCCTAAATCGAGAATAACAAGCTCAATCTCACCACTAGAAAGGCACTCTAAGGCGTGCTTTACTGTGCCACTGTGCTCTACGCTGTAGCCCTCTTGGCGCAAAGAGCGAATAAGCCCTTGCGCCACTAAATGATCGTCCTCAACGAGTAATAAATGCATTATGTGTTTATCTTTTTAATTTTTTATCTACTTTTGCCAATAGCTGACTTATTGCTTGTTGACGATATTTATCTGCTTTTGCCCGAGTATCACGAATCCCAGCAGCTTGTGCTACAAGTAGTCGTGCTTTAGCTTGTTTATAATCGCCTTCGTCATACAAGTATTCACCGTATAAGTAATTAGTATCAATGCCTTCGAGATTAAAAGCGAGCGCTTGTTTAAATAATTTTTCAGCTTTGTCGTCATCACCAAAACCAATTGGCCAGCCAGGTACTTTGCTATAAAGCGTTGCAAGGCTTGCGTAAGCTGAGCCATTTAATGCAGTGCCATCAATCGAGAGTGCATTTTCGAGTGACGCTTTTGCTTCTTTTGCTAAACCAAGTGCGCCCAAGCCCCCTTTTGCGCCAGCAAAACTAGCTAACACAATGCCATTCCAAATATGTGTTTGCGCTGAGCTTGGATAGTTTTTAACAAATAATGCGCTTTGCTCACTTAGTTGCGTAAACGCGTCTATTTGCGCATCGTCTTCAAGTTCGTAATTAGCAATTGCCCACTTTTGTTGAATATCGGTTAAGTCTTGCGCTTCATCTGCGTGTACTGCGGTTGCAAATACAGAGGTTAGTATTAAATAAAATGTGAGTGTAAATTTATACATAATTTTGCCCTTGTGTGTTTGTTAACTTAAAAAACGTTTAATTTTAGGAAGTTGCTTTGCAATAGCGTTATCAACAACGCTTGGGAATACGCCATTTATGCGTGCAAATAATTTTTCAGGGAAACCAATAAAGCGCCTTGTTTGGTTTGAACTTATAAGAGCTAATAACTCTTGAGCAACTAATTCTGGCGAGTCCATTTTATTGCCGAGCTCTTTATTCATTGCCCGCGCTTTACTGCTATTAATAGATGTATCTGTTGCTCTTGGTGCTAAATAGGTCACTTTAATGCCTGAGCCGTTAAGCTCACGAGAGAGCGCTTCTGTAAAGCCACGTAAACCAAATTTACTGGCGCAATAAAGCGTTTGAAACGGGTAGCCAATACTGCCAAACGATGATCCCACGTTAACAATGGTGCCTTTGGTATACGCTAACTGCCCTAAAAATAGCTGGCATAATTTAATAGGCACCGACAAATTAGTAACGAGTATATTATCTATTTGCTCATTACTTGTGTGCTCAAGGCTTTGCATCGTATTTATACCTGCGTTATTAATAAGTAATTTAACGCCGCCGAGTTGCTTGGCTTTTATTGCTAGGTTAATACGTGCTGTATCGTCGGTTAAATCGCCCGTAAATATTTCACTGTCTGGGCATGCACGGCTCAGTTTTTCAAGGGCTTGGGTATTTCGCCCTACAAGCAGTAACTTCCACCCTTTTGCATATAGAGCTTTAGCAATCGCTTGCCCTATTCCGCCTGTTGCACCAGTGAGCACACATAAAGAGCTACTCATGCCAATTTGCCTTGTGCACGTGCTTTAAAAAACGGTTCATCATCGAGTCCACGAAATATATCGCCGTATAAACGATAAAAGCGCTTTGCACCATGAATTATGGCTTGTTGATCCGCCTCGTCTGTTATTTGGTTCATTAGGTTTTCAAAAAACTTTACATGCTCTATATCAAGCGCGCCGTGAGAGGTTAAATAACTAAATGCTTTTTTAGGTAAGCCCACAGCATTTGCAATGTTTGAAGCCGCGCCATCAGCAAGCGCTATAGAAGTGCCTTCAAGCACATGCACCATGCCAAAAAAGCTCAACGGATTTTTACGTGCAATGGAGTCGTACGCATACGACACCATCATTTCGGTAGCAAATTGCGGCTGACTACACCGTACTGTTTCTTTGTCAAAACCACAGGCTGCAATGTCATTAAGTACCCACTCTTGATGACCTATCTCTTCTTCAATGTATTCTGCGACGGCTTCGCGCAGCCATTCTTGATCGTCGGTTAATCGTGCACCAACCGACATCATTAATGGCACAGTATGCTTAACATGATGATACGCTTGCGCTAAAAACGAGGCGTATTCTTCAAGTGATGCTTCGCCTTTAAAAACACGCTGAATAATCGGCGCTGCAAGCAGGTAGTTTTGCTCTTGTTTAGTTTGCTCTTTAAGGGTGTAAAAAAAATCACTCATTAATTACTTCTCCAAGTCGGTAAAATTGATCAAACACAGCATGGTACTGCTTACTTATAGCATCTCGTTTTGGGCGATTATTTGTTGTTAATAATCCTTGTTGCACACTTAATGGGGCATCTAGACGATGCCATTTTTGAATTCGTGCATAGTCGGGTAGTTGTTTATTAATTTCGTTAATGTACTGCGCTAACACTGGGTTACTTAGCTTTGTATCGGCGTAAATAATGGCACTGAGAAAAGGTCGCCCCTCACCAAACACAACGGCTTGTAAAATACCGCTTTGGCTGAGTAATAGTGATTCGGGCCACTCGGCACTGATGTTACGACCCATGCTGGTAATAATTAGGTTTTTTAATCGGCCTTTAATAAATAAAGTATTTTGACGCTGCTCGACTAGATCGCCGGTTGCATACCACTGGTTTTTGTCGTGAGGTTGATGATTTAAGTAACCTAAAAACAAATCGCCTTTTATAAAAAGCTGACCATTTTCAATTTTGGTTTGAATATGAGGTAACACAGAGCCGGCACTGTGGATGTTATCGTTTGTGGGTGTATTTAAACTAACGACAGATGCCGCCTCAGAAAGTCCATAACCTTGGTATACTGGTAAATTTAAGCTACGCGCTTTGGTTAATAGCATTTCGCTGACAAGCGCACCACCTACGGCAATAAACTGTAACGAACTAGGCGGTTGCCACCCATCTTCTGCAAAAGTAACTAAGCATGCTAATAGTTCAGGCACTAAAATAAGCGTATTTGGCTTAACTTTATCAATCGCAGCAATAAGCTGTGCGGGCTGTTTTAATGCAGTACCAACAAAGCCTAATTCATTTAACGGCATTAAATGCACTGTACCGCCACTTTTTAAAGGGGCATACACACCGGCTATATTTTCAAGCAATACAGCAAGTGGTAATAAACACAAATGAACAGGCTTTTTAATGTTAATTTTATCGCACAGAGATTGCGCTACCTGCATTTGACTCTTTGCAGATAAACACACGCCCTTTGGTTGCCCGGTTGATCCTGATGTAAATGTTACTTTTTGAGTTTCTGGAAAATAACTGACGAGTTTAGCTACAACGATTTCGTAAATATATAATGTGTAACACTCAAATAAAGTAATTGATGCAGCCGGCTCCCCAAATAAAGGGTTTAGTGTGTCGCTCATAAATATATTAGCGCCACATTGAGCTAGTACATATTGAGTTTGTTGTTCACTAAAAAAGTGAGCTATTGGCACAGCCACTTTATTAGAAACCGCAGTAGCGGCATCAATAACAAGCCAAGCTGGCGTATTATCGAGCTTATAAGCGATACATTTGCCGTTAAAGCTATGTAGTATTTTTACTACTTTTTGTATTTGCTGGTTAAACTCATCACCGTTAATTTCAAGTGTTTGCTCTTTATTGTGGGCAATAATTAATGGCGATATTGCATGGGTATTATAGTAATTCATACATTCACCAATGCATTTACCAAAGAATTGATATTTGAGTGATTTTGCTGCATCAAACTATAAAGCATTGGGGTATTTAATACTTGTTGGTGAGCTTGCTCTAAACTCACAACGCATACGGTAGGCTGATTAGCGTAGTAACTTCCCCAACTTAGCGGATGCTCAACAACAAAACTGTTTGCCACAGCAATTTCAGTGCAGTTAACGCCTAATAAGCGCAGCAGTGCACGCACTTTTTTAGTGGCGCAAAATACTAAATGTTTAGCACCTACACTTTGCAGGGCTTCATTAACAACAATAAAATGCCCAAGCGTTGCTTTGCGATGTGTAGAGCATAGATTGCCAAGCTCAAATACTTTATTACGCTGAGTGTTCTCAGGTAAAAAATGCTCAATGGGCTGTGCTAAGTATTGCTCTATAAATAGAGGAGCTGTTGCTTGCCTTAAACCCAATGTGCATTGCCCTTCGTTTGTCGTGTATTGGCAAAGTAATGGCATAAAAGAGGTAAGCGTGGCGTTGTAAGCGACTAAAAACCCTTCTTTAACTGTGTTTTCTAACGCACTTCTATGCTCATCATTAACGCGAGCACTAACAAAGCGTGAGTTATTTTGAATATAAACGGGTGATGAAGGTAGGTGTGCTAATTGCATAAACATCGCTCATATAAAGTGTATGTTTGTAACTTAGCGAGCGAAACTTAAAGAAAACTTAAGAAACCTTAATTTAAATAAAAAAGCGCCTTAATTATTAAATTAAGACGCTTCAGGATGAAAACTGTTTAAAAGCTTAATAAGCTAAGCTATTAAAAATTATAAGCTATCGACATTTTAAATTGCGTAGGCGCCCCCGGATAAACCCACAAAGCGTTGTAACTACTTTGAGCGTAGTCTTCATTAAAAATGTTATTAATACTCACATTTAGCTCTGTTTTATCTGTTAAATTTAATTGACCAAACAGGCCGACCAATTGGTAACTTGGTAGTCTAAAGCTCAAATCTGCGGCATCACCTAGGCGGCTGCTGGTATATTGGTAACTTGCACCAAATTCAAGCTCTTTACCCATTAATGCTGTTTGATGGCTAAGTGTAAGGTTTAGATTGTTTTTTGGTACATTTACCAGTGGGCTGCCTTTTTCTATTGGCACGCCCCAATCGGCATTAATAATGTCGTTTGCTGTGGTGGCATCTATATAGGCGTACGATAAGTTAAATGCTGTTGCATCGGTAATATAGGTATTTAAATCAAGCTCAAACCCTTTGCTATCAGCTTTACCAATGGGAGCCGAAAAACCAACGTTTACTGGATCTGCCACTAACATATTACTTTTAGAAGCATCAAAAAGTGCCACAGTACCGTTTACACCTAGGTATTCAAACTTAGCACCAACTTCAAACGAGTCGCTGTACTCAAAGCCAAACGGGTCGCCGTTTGCATCAGTACCGCTCAGTGGTAAAAAGCCTTCAGAGTAACTGCTGTAAAAGGTTATAGTATTATTTAGTTCATACACTACGCCAACGCGTGGGCTTATTTGGCTTTCAGAGCTGGTCGAAAACACGCCGCTGTTTGTTTCTAAAATATCTTGGTCTACGCTATCAAATCTAAGGCCAAGTAAAAGTTTAAACTTATCAGTGATATCCATTTGATCTTGAATGTAAATACCGTAAGCGTTTTGCTCTTCATCATTTTCATAAAGTAGCGAAACAGCAGGACGTTCACCAGAATAATCAGGCTCAAAAATATCAATAGTATAAGTGCCATTACCGCCACGATAACGAGAAAGCGCCGTGCGCAAATCGTATTTATATGCATCAATACCTATTAATAAATGATGCGAAATGCCGGCTGTATCTAAACGTCCGCTAACTTCAAACTTTACACTTAAATCTTCTACTTCGTAGTCGCGATAGCGCTGCTGGCGGGTAAGTGTGCGGCCATCGTCAAATAACGATTGGCGTGACGGTGCAAGTTCTGCATCTGACGAAAAACCCGTTAAGCTAGAGTCTCGATAATTTGCACCTACAACGAGTGACCATTCCTCGTTAATATCGTGATTTAACGTAATTTGGTGGCCTCGAGAGTAAACCTGCGTATCTCCATCGTTTGGGTTACCTAAATAGCGCGAGCTTGGTAGGGTGTCAAAATCGTTATCGAGTACAACAACACCACGGTCGAATAGCTGAGCTAAATCTACGTATTCAAACTCATAAGTTACACTGGTCGATGCGTTTATTTGATGATAAATAGACGGCGTAATCACCTTTTTATTGGTATATACCTCATCGCGGTAGCTGTCACTATCTTGCCATGCGCCATTTATTCTAAACGCGGTGGTATCGTTAATGCCGCTGGTATAATCGCCTTCAACGCGATTAAAACTGTCGCTGCCTAAACTTAGTTTTATCTCACCCTGTGAATCAAACTGTGGCTTTTTAGTTACAATATTTACAGTCCCGCCTGGCTCTGATCGCCCATAAAGTGCTGAGCCTGGGCCCTTTAGTACTTCAATGTAATCAATGTTAGATACATCACGCGGGCCGCTAAAACCACGCCCACCGCTAAAGCCATTAACTAAATAGCCCGATGGCATATTTTCGTTACCCGAAAGGCCACGAATAGAAAAGCTATCCCACAATGCACCGCTATTGTTTTTACGTGAAATACTAGCTGAAAAATCAAGCGCATCTTGTAGTTGAGTAATTCCTTTTTTATTAAGCTCAGCACTATTAATACTAACTATAGATTGTGGCATTTGCTTTTGAGGAATATCACCGCGATAAGCTTGTTTATAAGTGACAGATATTTTTTCGATTTCTTCTTTTTGATCTTGCGCAATACTGGGCGCACTAATTCCTAGGCAGGCTAAATAAATTAAAGAGTACTTCATGTGATTGATTAACTAAGCAAGTGTTATAGTATAACAAAATTGTAGCATGTGTTACTTTATAACAAAACTTCTTTTTAAAAAATCACTGAGCGATTAATTAATGCACTAGCGACTGCCGTGTCATCACGTTAGTATAGTGTTCTACTTAAGTTACATAACGATAATTACATGAGCATAAAAACAAACGCGTTAATTTACTTTTTAGCTTTTTGCAGCGGTTTTTGCATTATGGGGATTGAACTTTTAGGAGGGAGAATTCTCGCCCCTTTTTTTGGTAGTAGCGTACATATTTGGGGCAGTATAATTACAGTATTTATGCTTAGTTTATCTTTTGGGTATTTACTTGGCGGTAAACTCAGCACTAAAAATGCATCACTTACCAAATATGGTTTAATATTTTTAATAGCCAGCATTATGGTGGTGCCTATTACATTATTTTCGCAGCCAATAATGGAATTTATATTTACCCATATTGAAGATAGCCGCTACGGCTCGCTCTTAGCGTCATCCGCACTATTTTTTATACCTACCGTTATTTTAGGCATGATCTCGCCCTACTCTGTGCGCTTACTGGTAACCGATAGCGATAAAAGCGGCCAAGTGGCTGGGCGTTTATACTTTGTAAGTACGCTTGGCAGTGCACTGGGTACTATAATTACCTCGTTTTACTTTGTACTCGCGTTTGACGTAAATACTATTATTAGCGCCTTTGCTCTAACGCTTGGGTCACTGGGTTTAGTCGCGATTGTAATTAATACCTTGGCTAATAATAAGGAGCTTGCTCATGCTTAAATATTTACTACTGCCGTTAATTGCATTTTCGGGTTTTGCGTGCAGTAAAGTTATCCACGAAGAGCGCTCGCTTTATCGCAATATTATTGTTGAAGAAACGAGCGACTTACGTTGCCTTAAATTTAATACTAAAAGTAGCCAAACAAGCCAAAGCTGTATGTATAAGAACAATCCCGACAAACTTGTTTTTAATTACACTAAACTTACTTTTGCGAGCCTTTTAGTAGCCGATAACCCTAAAAATGTACTTATTATAGGATTAGGAGGCGGTACGCTTTCTAACGTTATTCATGAGCTATACCCCACTGCAAAAATTCATAATGTTGAAATAGATCCGGCAGTAACTAAAGTTGCACGCGATTACTTTAACTTTATAGAAAACGATTTAGTGACATCAAGCGTGCAAGATGGCCGTATTTTTATAAAACGTGCCGCAATTAAAAAACAAAAGTACGATTGGATTATTTTGGATGCATTTAACGGCGACTATATTCCGGAGCATTTGCTTACTAAAGAGTTTTTTGAAGAAGTACAAAGCGTATTAGCCGAAGGCGGTGTTATAGCTGCAAATACGTTTTCAAGTAGTAAACTTTATCAGCATGAGTCGGCAACTTACCACGCTGTATTTGGCGACTTTATAAATGTAAGTCGCGAAAATCGTAGTAATCGTATTATTTTAGCGGGACTTAAATCAATGCCGAGCGAAGCGCAAATTAACACGCGTGTAAATGCTCTCGCCCCTAAATTAGTAAAATACGGTATAGACATAAAAGCGATTAGCCAATTTATGCAATTTACTAAAAACGACCAAGATTGGCCCGCAGATACAAAAGTACTTACCGATCAATACTCCCCTGCTAATTTACTTAACTTTTAAACTCCTGCTAAACCTCACCATTTCTACAAGTGAGGTTTAGCAAATATTTTACCATTTCCCACTCTTTCATATATTTACTTAGCAAGCTAAGTAATGATAAAATAGTTAGCTTGCTAACTATGTTGGGATGGCTATGCCTACACACAAACCTTTTCACGAAACACTCGATTTAACTGTTATCGGTAATATGGGCCGAGTTCATCGCTTATGCCGCGAAGCGGTAACCATTGCAGTTGAGCCTTTAGGGCTTACTCAATCGCGCTGGACTGCACTAATGCATATTAGTATGCGTGGTGAGGGACTAACACAACTTGAGCTTGCTAATAGCTTAGGGATAGAAATGCCTTCATTGACTCGTACGCTTAAGCAATTAGAGGAGCAATCGTTAATTGTTCGCCGTGTAGACAAACATGATAAGCGCAGTAAAAGACTCTATTTTACTGAGCAAAGTGATGCCATTTTACATTCATTGCAAGAGACTATTTCCGATATAAAAAATCAGTTATACAGCGGTTTATCTGTTGAGCAACTAGATGCGATTGCATTTGGTTTGATCAAAATAGAGCAAAACGCCCTTAAATGTATTCAAGTTAATAAGTAAGGCTAAAAATGACACCGGATCAAAAGTTTGCACGCTATGTAAGGTTTTCTCTCATAGGGTTTATCTTAGTATTTATTTACTATTTAGTGGCCGATATGGTTTTGCCTGTGACACCACAAGCACGTGTTTATCACCCTGTTGTGCAAATATCACCGCAAATTAGTGGCCGAGTCACTAGTGTGCAAGTTAGTAATAACCAATCAGTTAAAGCAGGCGATATATTATTTAGTATCGATGAAGGCCCATATAATTTAGCTAAAGAACAAGCTCAACTCGCCCTTGATGATGCCAAATTACAAAATAAACGCCTTGATACCAATGTTAAAGCGCTTGAGGCACAAATAAGTGCTGCAAACGCTAAACAGCATGAGCAAAAACTATTAAAAAGCAGAGGCGAAAAGCTCTATAAGCAAAAGTCTATATCGGAGCAAGAACTTGAAAGCATTCGTGCTAATTTTGAAGCGAGTAAAGCAAATGTTGCAGCCCTTGAAGCGCAGTTAGCTGAAGCGGTTTTAGCTAGAGGTGACTCAGGGAACAAAAACTTAGCCATGCGCCACGCTGCTAACCAGTTAGCGCAAGCTGAGCTAAATTTATCCTACACAAAAGTGCGCGCATTAAGTGACGGCGTAGTTGCTAACTTACAATTATTAAACGGCGCATACGCAGTTGCAGGCAGCCCGTTATTAGCTATTGTTGCTAAAAAGGCAGATTTAGTTGCCGACTTTAGAGAAAAGTCACTCACAAATATGAAGCAAGGCACCCAAGCGCGCGTAGTATTTGATAGCCGTCCAGGTGAAGTTTACGACGCAATACTTGAAACATTTGAAGCAGGCGTTAGCAGTGGTCAACTTAGTGCTAATGGTTTACTAAGTACAACAGAAACCAGTAATCGTTGGGTGCGTGATGCACAGCGTCAACGCATTCACTTAAAGCTCATTAATCATCAAGACTTAATAGCAAACATGCCTAGTGGCTCACGTGCAACAGTACAATTATTACCAGAATCAACAATTGGGCAATGGTTTGGCTCTGCACAAATCAGGTTTATTAGCTGGTTACACTACATTTATTAATGGAGGCTTTATGACTCAAATTGTTAGCCAAGGCCCACAATTAGACTCCAATGGCCTTCGCCAAGCACTGCGCATTGCAGGTGGGTGTACCCTTGGCTTTACTATTAGTGAATTAATGAACTGGCCCAATGGTATATTTTTTACCGTTTATCCTATGTTGATATTGGGCATGGTACCTACGTTAAGTCGTGGGCTTATAAATCAATTTATAGCATCTGCTGCATTTAGCGCACTTATAGTGCTGATAATGCAGGGATTATTTTCTCACTTACCAGTCGTTATGACATTGTTAGTGTTTGGTGTTTTCTGCTTTTTATTTCATAAAATGAGTAGCGGTAGTGCCTTTTTATTTGGCGCTTTAGGCGTGATCAGTCTTTCTATTCAGCTGCATTTTTCCAGCTATGTTGATCAAGGAAGCAGTATTTATCCATTAATTTTAACTAATGGTTTGGCTATATTTTTAACCGTTATTATTGGAGCATTAATGCATGGCCTATTTCCTGATGTAACCGCAAGGCCCGGGCGAGTAATGCCAGCTAAAGCAAAAGAAAGTATTCGCCATGAGGTATTGTTATGCTCAACCGTGGCTACGCTCTCTTTTGTTGTTTTTCAGGTTCTTGATTTACAAGACTCAATATCTGCGCAGGCAGCTTCTGTGCTTATTTTATTTTCGTTGTGCTGGAAAGCCGCAGGTATGGCCGGTTGGCAGCGAGCAATTGGAACGCTTATAGGCTGTAATGCAGCGTTACTATCGCAACTATTTTTGTATAGTCACTCTGATTTTTTACTTTTTCCGATGGCTATTTTATGGATACTTTCGTTTGTTTTTGCGCGCTTTCATATTTTAGGCGGAGGCATACCTGGCATTGGTTTTGGTGTATTGACTACATTTGGTATTTTGTTTGGAAATTCACTCGGGCCAGGCCAAGATCTTGTTTATAGTGCAATGTACCGGTTTAGTTCGGTATCTGTGGCTATAATCTTAAGCTTATGTGTTGTGTATGTTATGCACCATATACTTAATCGGTTTAGCGTAACTCGCCATCATACTTATGATTAGGTAAACCCTGTTTGTAAAACTAAAGGCTGCAATTGCAGCCTTTTTAATAAGCTTGGTTAAACTATTTTAATCATCTATATGAGCAGTATTTTCGCTTTACATATTCACAGTTTTTAGTCTTTCCTGGTGATAATAAGCGTTAGCACACCCGCTATAATCCCCCAAAAAGCAGACCCCACTGAAAGTAATGTTAAGTTAGATGCAGTTACTAAAAAAGTGACTATTGCGGCCTCAGTATATTCAGTACGACTAAGGGCTTGCTGCAAACTATTAGCAATGGTGCCAAATAGCGCAATGCCCGCCAAAGCTAAAATAAGTGCCTGGGGTAAACTTGCTACCAAGCCAACTAATGTAGCTGCGCACAACGCCATTAAAATATAAAATACGCCAGCCGCTATACTCGCCCAATAACGTTTATCATGATTTTTATCCGCCTCATCACTCATACATATAGCTGCGGTAATCGCGGCTAAATTAATAGAGTAGGCTCCAAAAGGAGCGCTAAGCATATTTACAAAGCCAGTAACATTAAGAGATGCAGATATAGGCGCTTTATATTTATGTGCTTTTAAAACCGCAATACCCGGTAAATTTTGCGAAGTCATGGTAACTATATAAAGTGGTAAACCTATACTAATACATGCTTGCAAGTGGAAAGCGGGTTCAATATAAGCAAATTCGCTCATTTTCCAGTGCAGCGCGCTGGTATCAATATGGCCCATTTGCCAAGCGAGTAATACACCTATAATAAGCACGCTTAACATAGCAAAGCGGGCAAAAAAGCGTTTACCAATAAAGTACATAACGACCATTAAACCAATTACTAAAGGCATGTCGTTCATAAAATTAAACACATCGATACCAAAGGTAACAAGCACGCCGGCCAACATGGCGCATGCAAGCTCACTTGGAATACGGTTCATTATTTTTTCAAACCAGCCCGTAACCCCCGACAAAAACACGAGCAATGCACTGAGCATAAACGCGCCAATAGCCTCATTTAAGTTATACCCTTGGGCACTTGAAATAAGTAATGCAGCTCCCGTGGTAGACCACGCAATTAAAACAGGTACTTTGTAATAGTACGATAAACCAATTGACGTTGTGCCCATCACTAAACCGAGCATTAAAATCCAACTAGCTACTAAATCGGGCGTACCACCAAGGGTTATCACTACCTGATAAATTAATGCAATAGAACTCGAAAAACCAATAATTACAGCCACAAGTCCTGCTGTAATTCGGTTAAGCAACTGATCAGACACCTTCATAAATTCCTCGTAATGCATTTATGCAGCTCACAACATACGTGCCCAATAATTACATTGCAATTAGCGATTGGTTTACAAAAGGTGAAATAAATTCACTTTTTATTTTTCATTGTAATTAACGTCAAAAAGTCACTTTTAACCATTGTATTTAACTAAACAAACAAGTACCTACAACTGCGCCAAAGCCCGCGTAAACACTACTAAAAACCAATACTAAAAAGAGCAAAAAACACACCAAAAATAAATATCCTTATATTTTATAAGGAATTATAAAATTAAGAAATAATTCTTTTCGGTTACATTTATTATCTTGATCTAATCCATTTAATAATATAAAACGTAACAAATAGTTAACCAAAAACACTAAAAGAGAAACAAATGAAGAGATCTGTCGTCTTACTAATTGCTATACCATTATCGGCATTTGCAGTTTATGGGCTATTTTTTAATGCAGATGAAACGGGCGAACCTATCGCGCCTGTTGCTATTGATTTTGTTCCTATTGATTTACAAAAAACGCGCAATACGCATCCCCCTGCACCTATTGATATGAGTAAAGATCCAATTACTGTTAAACCCATTGCTGCCCCTGACAACAACTTACCGTTTGAAGAATTTGATGCCGTAAATCGCCTATCAGACAAAGCAAAGCAAGTGCTTATAAATGCAAAAGTTTTACCGACTGACTTACATAACGAGGCCTATATTGAGTTTGATTTAAATTCTTTACAGGCGTTAGAAACTGGCGAAAACTTTGATTTAGCTATTCCGCAAACAGCCGAAACATTCACCGCAGAAGTGACTAATGTGGTTGAGTCTGAAAATGGCGATAAGAGCATATTTGGTAAAATAGTGGGTGTTGACGGTCGCATGCATAATACCGTTTTAACGGTAGGTAAAGATGCCGTATATGGCCAATTTACTGCACCTTCTGGCAACTATGTATTCGAAAGTAAAGGTAAGTACGGATGGATTGCAGCAAAACGCGATTTATATAAAAGCCACATAGAGCATGAAGTAACCGCACCAAAACCCAAATCAGATAAAAGCATCGATATATTTGCACCAAAAATTGATGGCTAACCAAAAAATATAAAAAGCAATTAAAGCCGCACTATAAGGCAGCTTTAGTGTGTCTGCTTTTTATGATCTCAACCAAGTTAAAAACAGTTCCAACCACAACAAGAGTAAGGAAATACAATAATGAAAAAAGTAATCACAACAACAGCACTGGCTGCGGCATTATGTGCAGCAAGTGTTGCACAAGCAGAAACAATCGATATCGGTATTTTATATACCGACCAATCAGCTGCCGCAACTAGTAATATTGACACTAAAATAAATCAACTAATTGCTTTTAGTAATCAGGTATATAGCCAAAATGGCGTTGATATAACACTACGCTTAGCTGGCAAACAAAACTTAGGTGACTACGCAGTAACGCCGTCTGAGGATTGGTTAGATTCGGTTACAAATAGCAGCTACGTAGATGGTTTACGCAGCGATTGGAAAGCCGACATGATTGCCGTATTAGGTACTGGCCAAAGTGCTGGCAATGGGCTTATTTCATGTGGTTTAGCGTGGGTTGGCCAAGGCACTAATGGCAATCTATATAGCTCAATGAGCAGCCGTATGTACTCAATCACTGCAATTGATTGTGGTGCAACTACATTTGTACACGAACTTGGTCATAACCAAGGTTTAGCGCATTCACGCAAACAAGGTGACACATCTGGCGGTGTATATGTAGATGGCATGGGTCATGGCGTACAAAATGAGTTTGCAAGTATTATGGCTTACCCGCACGTTTACGGTAGCGCAACTCAGTACGATTACTTCTCTAACCCTAACTGGAGCGTAAATGGTATTGCTTTTGGTATTACAAACCAAGCGTATGCAATTCGCACGGTTACTGCTACAAAAACAAGTATTGCTAACTTTAAATAAGTAGCGCATTAAAAAGTGGGCTAAATAGCCCACTTTAAAGTTTTAACATGTTCTTCCCTGCAGAGCGCTTACGCGCTCTTATAGATTAAGCTAATGCACAACCACTTTTTGCTTAATTGCTGGCATTAATGTTTTACCATTGCCATCTACTTTGTTTAACAATTTAAGCCCCATCACTTTTGCAAGTACTGGGTAGATATCAAGGTTACTCACTTCTTTAAGGCTTATACCTTGTTTAAATGCAGGGCCTACAGCAATAAATGATGCTGCCATATCCTCGGTATATGCATAACCGTGAGTCCCTAAATAGGTTGGTTTTTTACCATTGGTAAATACCGCTGGCGCTGTAGTTTGCACCACAATATCGCCTACGCGAGTGCCTTTATTGTAATGGTACGCTGCTAACTGCTCGTCAGTTAATACTGTATAACGACCGTTTGCTGCTTTTTGTAAACGAGCTTTATAGCCGGCTATATCCGCATTTATTGCATCGGGTTGAGTGTATATGAGTAAACGTGGACCGGTGTTTTTAACTAAAAAGTTTTCATCTTGAGGCAGTGTGGTTACATCAATACTTTTATCTGGATCTATACTCGCCATACCATGATCCGAGACAATAACTAAGTTTACCTCTTGCTCTAATTTACTTAAGCGAGTTTGTAATTGCCCCATTAATTCATCAAGCTGTTTAACTGCATCTCGCGTTTGTGGTGCGTCTGGTCCAAACTCATGGCCCATGCTATCAACTAGCGAAAAGTAACTCGCAATAAAACGTGGGCGCTGTGCTTTTGGCAAACTTAACCATTGAATAATTTGATCAACACGGCTTTGGTAATCGCTGTATTTAGAATAGTGATAAAAGTAATCTGGTGTCATGCCGTTAAATAATGCATCTGACTCAGGCCAAAAATAAGTAGCCGATTTAAGCCCCTGCATTTTTGCTAAATTCCAAAGCGGAATCCCCTTCACCCAAGTGCTATCGCCCAATGCTTTGCCCATGCTGTAACAGTCGTTTTTACGCGCTTTATCACAAAAGCTATTATCAACAATGCCATGATTTACTGGCAGTAAGCCCGTAATAATAGAAATATGGTTAGGAAACGTTTTAGTCGGATAAACAGGTATTAGTTTTTGTGCGCGAACACCGCGCTCGGCCATTGCTTTTAAATTTGGTGCGCCGTGTTTTTCAATATAATCCCAACGCAGGCCATCAATTGATACAAGCACCACAGTTTGCTCTTTTGCAGCAAATGCGCTGTTCATTCCTAACATTAGGCAAATTGATACTGCCTTTAAAATCCACTGTTTCATTATAAACACCTATAAATGCACAACAATTACTCAAAAAATTATTTTAAAGCAAGTTGTTACTTTATGATACAAACTGATAGATTAAACCCTGTATATTAAAGACAAATGACTATGTGCTAAAAACTATGCCAGTCATCAATTGTAAAAAGGATAAGTATAAAGATGACCATAGATTTTAGTAAAAAAATAACGCCAGCACGAATGTATCGCACAACCTCTAACTTACAAATGGCGCTAGAAAGCGACCGTGGCCGGATTATTAACAGTGCCGCTATTCGCAGGCTTCAGCAAAAAACCCAAGTGTTTCCCCTTGAACGTAACGCAGCTGTTCGTTCGCGCTTAACTCACTCGCTTGAGGTACAACAGGTTGGTCGTTTTATAGTGCAACGTATTTTTGCAAATTTAAGCTACCAACAACAAAAAGATTACGGTTTAACCGACCTAGAACGCCCCCTAGAAAGCTTAGTAGAAATGGCCTGCCTAATGCACGATATAGGCAACCCACCGTTTGGACATTTTGGCGAAGCTGCAATAAACCACTGGTTTAATAACAACCTAGCAAGCGTAACACCCGAGCGCTGCAAAGAGCCCAATACCGGTATAGGTGTTGTTTTTAAACACCTTGCGCTTGATATTTGTAACTTTGAAGGCAACGCTCAAGGCATACGTATAATTCATTCGTTGCAAACGCTTAATTTAACTTACAGCCAAAGTGCTGGTATTTTAAAATACACTCGCCCTGCAGGGCTTGATACAAAAGATATACCGCAAAATAAAAACTACTTAATGAAAAAAGTAGGTTACTACTACAGCGAAAAAAACTTTGTTGAAGCACTACAAAAAGAGCTCACTATTGAGCCATATTGCCGCCATCCAGCAAGTTATATAATGGAAGCCGCCGACGACATTTCGTATTGCCTAGCCGATATAGAGGATGCTGTTGAAAAAGGGATCATAAGCACCGAATTCTTATGTACACAGCTTAAAAGTCATTATAAAAAAGCACTTATAAACCTAACAATAGACGATACAGAGCACCAAACTTTTGTAGATAAAGCAGTTGACTACGCACATGAGCGCGCCAAAGCACAACCGTATAACTTTAACAGCGAATTTTTTATATACCTGCGCGTAGCACTTTTACATCCGCTAGTTGGACATGCTGCAAAACGCTTTATTGAGAACATAGAACCTATTTATCATGGCGATTTTAACCAAGCACTTTTAGAAGATAGGAGCCATCTACACGCTGTAACCAAAATGCTAAAGCAAGTGGCACTTGAGCATGTATTTTCAAACAAAGAAGTCGAAAAATTAGAGCTACAAGGGTATCGCATAATTAATGGTTTGCTCGATTGCTATAAACCATTACTGCTACTAAACAAGGATGACTTTAAGCGTGCACTAAATGGCGATTCACGTTTATTAATAGAGTCGCGACTTGTTAAAAAGCTCTCTAAAAAGCACTTAAACAGTTACCAACACGCAATAGATGCGATGCAAGAAGAGCCCGATCACTTTGCGGCGTATGAATTTTATTATCGCTGTAGATTAATTCAAGATTATATAAGCGGTATGACCGACCAATTTGCTTACGATGAATATCGCAGCCTTATGGTTATTGATTAGACGTATTACTCTGGATAATTTTTAATTTTGCGCTTAAAATCAAACTATTAATATTTAAGCGCGCATAACTTCATGATATCAAAACTAATTAGATTTACCCTTTGCTTTGCCTTATTTTATAGTGCGCAAAGTGCTGCATACAACGAAGCTATGTGCATTTTAATTAAACAAGAAATGCAGCAAAATAGTAATAATAAAGCGAGTCAAAAATACCGTAAAGCTGCGCGTGATTACAAAAATAACTGTAATAAGCCAAAAGAAATTCAAGCACAACCTAAGCCCCAAATAATAGAGCCTGAGCCGACTATTATTACTCAGCCACAACCTAAAATTGTTGAACCTGCCCCTGTAATTAAACCTACTGAAGAAGCTGTTAAAGAAAGCATCAACGAGCAAACCCTTAATTTAACTAATGATCAAAAACAACAAATAAACGATCAGCTAAATACCAACAGTAACGAAATAGTAATTGATGCAGAGCCAACAACAGCAGTACCCGAGCAAGTAGTTACAGAGCAAAAAAACGAAGCCGCAATAGAGCAAGTAAAACCTGCGACGCCAGAGCAAAACGTTCAACCTACGCCTGAAAATCCTGTACTTGTAAAACCAGCACCGGTGTTAACTAAACCAGCGCCAGTTATTGCGCCGCAACCTATAGCACAAAGCCCAAGCTCTTTACTTTTACCCACTTTAATACTTGTTATAGTGGTACTTATTGGCGCTATGATAGTCGTGCGCCTGCGCCGTGCAAAACAAAGTAAAGTGATGGCAGAACCGACTATAGCGGCTCCACCTGAAGTTAAATCAGAAAAAATTGCTACGCCAGCTAAACCTGAAACTACAAAAGAGCCAGAGATTGAGCCTGTCGTCATCAACGAAGTAACTCAAAATAATAAACCAGTTGAGAGCAGCGTAGAGGCAAATGAAGAGCCTTTAGAGCCTACGAACACTACACAAAATGCTGATATTGAACATACACCACCGCAAATTTCAGATGAGCAAAACAACGTAGCTACACAAGTGCAAACAAGCGAAATTGAGCCTACACCGCTTAACTCAATTGATACTTTAGAGCAAACAAGTACCGCTACATTTAACGAAGTAAAACAAAAACCAGAGCCTAATACAGCCGAGTTTGAAGCCGCCGCCAAAACAACCTTAGAGCGTATTAAAAATGCCAGCAGCTTTAATGAGCCAGAAGTACGCGACTTTGATCCAGATGCAAAGCCTGTAAAAAAACAACGTAAGCACCATACTGCTCATATAACGGAGCCTGCGCCAATAGAAGCCGAACATAACACTGTAGAGCCTGTTATTAGTACTCCTGAGCCAGTAACAGCGAGTGAGCCGGTTGTAGATTTACACGCACCAGAGCAAATTGCTGACGCTCAATCGACTACATATACAACAGAGCAAGACTTTAAAGAACCAGAGGTACGTACATTTAACCCAGATGCACCATTACCTGGTGAAAAGCCGATGCCTAAAAAACAAAGCTCAACACCTGAGCAAGCACAAACAACACCGCCAGTTGATGAGCCACAAAGTGAGCCTAAAAAAGCAGACAATAACAATCCATTTGCTAACTTGTCGTTAGACTCAAGCTGGGATCCTGACTCAACTGAAAAACCCAAAATAGAAGAGAAAAAACGCGCGCCTAAATCGCAAGCATTAATAGATGCAGAAGAACGCGCTAGAAACATGCAAACCAAATAGTAAGTTTTAAAGTAGCGCCTCATATTTGAGGCGCTATTTTAGTAACTAAATAATTAACTGCTTTTTTACCGTATTACTTACACTCTTATCCCATCCTAAAATGCGCTTTAGTAATTAGGAGCTTCGCTCCTTGCGCGAGCAAGTTCAGCGCCTGGTGCAATATTCAAGCTTGAGAGTGTTTTATAAGCTTACAACTTGTTGGCGCGATGAGTGCAGAGCATACATTTAACTGGTGGTATTTTTAGACTTGAGTTTACGGCTACGTTATCCGCAGCCATAAATTAAAGCAACTTGGTCAACATGCCCTAGATAAGTTTATTTTTTAAGCTTTAACCCGCCAATTAATAGCAGTGGTCCTATAAACATGGCAAGGCCATACACGCCACCGGTAACTGCGTATTCTGGTTTATTTAAAAAGCTAATAGCGATTAAAATAGCTAACGATGCATTTTGAATTCCAACCTCAATTGAAAGCGTCAGCGAATCAGTTAAATTTAATTTTGAACACTTAGCAATTAACCAACCAACAACCATTGAACCAATATTAAGCGCTATGCACGCCCAAAATACGTTGTTAAATGAGCTAACTAATAAATCGCGCTCTTTTATTACTAGTGCGGCAATCATCATAAGCATAAAAAACAACGAGAAGCGTCTAAAAAACGGCTCTGATTTAATGGCAAAATCACTTTTAAAGTGACGCAACCAAATGCCTATAGCAACTGGCACTAAGGTAATAAAAAATAGCCCTAATGAAGTAGTTAAAATAGAAAAAGTAGCATCGTCTGCTGGGGCAAACTGACTCATAGCAAAGCCAATAATAAACGGTGTGGTTATTATACTAATTGCGGTAGAGGCAGCTGTTAAACTTACCGAAAGCGCTAAATTAGCTTTAGCAAGCTGGCTTACTACATTTGACATAGTACCGCCGGGGCAAGCAGCTAATATCATTAAACCAATAGCGATAGGCGTTGGTAGGTTTAGTAAATAACACAGCCCTAATGCTAATAAAGGCATTGCTACAAGTTGGCCTATTAAACCCATGACAATGCCAAGCGGGCTTTTAAATAAACGAGTAAAATCGGTTGTTGTGAGCCCAAGACCCATACCAAACATAATAAGTGCAAGGGCGAGTGGAAGTATTACTTCAGTTAATATAGATGCATTCAAATTAGACAGCCTCGTTTGTTATTGTTTTTAATTAGAGTGTTAATTTTTAAGTTAACTGTAACGCCCCTTTACAATAACTAGAACTATTACTTATTTAAAATAGCAGCCACGTGCTTATCTAGTTCTGGAAGTACATCTTGTTCAAACCATGGGTTCTTTTTAAGCCATATATTATTACGCGGACTCGGATGTGGAAGCACTAAATAATTTGGCCAATACTCACGCCACGATTTTACTAACTCCGTAAGTGGCATTTTTTTAGTCTCTGGTAAATGATACGCCTGCGCGTATTTACCAAGCACTATTGTCAGCTCAATATTTGGTAGTGCAGCCAATAATTGCTCGCGCCATGCAGGCGCGCATTCTTTTCTCGGTGGTAAATCACCCGACTTACCCCTACCCGGGTAGCAAAAGCCCATAGGTAAAATTGCTATATTATTGGCATCGTAAAATTCATCACGTGTTAGCCCAAGCCATTCTCGCAGGCGGTTTCCGCTTGCATCGTTAAACGGCACACCTGTTTCGTGAACTTTGATTCCAGGTGCTTGCCCTGCAATTAAAATACGTGCGTTTTGGTTAAATTGTATAACAGGGCGAGCCCCTAAAGGTAAATGAGGTTCACAGATCACGCATTTACTAACTTGCTCTATTAATTGGTGACTATTCATGCTTATTTGGCCTTAAATGCTTAATATTTATCCTAAATGGCCATTTAGGATAAATGAGTTGGTAAAAAATCGGTTTATTTTAATTAAAACGAGCGTTAGTTAGTAAAATCGTGATCTTTAAGCTCATTCGCGCTACAAGCCTTGTAAAACCTAGTGTTGCTCTGCCCATACAGCAAATTCATTGCCGCTCGGCTCTGCAAAATGAAACCGGCAACCACCCGGAAATTCAAAAATAGGTTTTAATATTGTGCCACCATGGAGTTGTACTTTTTTATACGTAGCGTGAATGTCGTTACTATAAAAAACCAATAACGCAGCACCATTTTGAGTTAGCGATTTAAGCGGCGCATTAAAAAAGCCACCATCAAGCCCTTGGCCACTAAACGCCGTGTATTCTGGGCCGTAGTCAGTAAACTGCCAATTAAATACACGACTAAAAAAGGCCTTAGTTGCGGGTAAGTCGCATGCAGGAAACTCAACGTAATTTAGTTTTTCGTGATCGCTCATCGTTATTCACTCTTTATTTTTACTCAGTTTATTAACCTTAAGCTTTACATAGAGCCTGTGCAATATCATTAAACAATATCAGATCAGTATTTTACTAAGTAATTAAGTAAGCATAACTTACTTAAAAATTAAATACCACAAATGAGAATAACTATCTTTTGTATTTGTAACATATATAATAGCGCCTTTGTTTTATCCTCAGCTTTAAATAAAGGGATTAATTAACTATGCAGGCACCTTTGCACAGTGCGCCATTCGATAAGGTTAACGTGATTGCGCTTATAGTAAAAAGCGTAAGCAGTTATCGAGTTTTGGTATTTTTACGTTTTTTTATTGCCATAATTGGTGGCTATGCTTTTACCTCTGCAAGCACTGCGTTATTAAGTTTTGTATTGCCAATAGCTAAACAAGACGCTGTGCTGTTTAGTGTTTCAATCAGCATTTTAATTTATGCCGTTGTATTTATTTATGCTTTTAGCGTTAAATCATTAAAAACAGTATGGATCAGTATTTTACTAAGTACAGGAGCGTTCATAGGATTGCTTGCATTACTGAAGGGTTGGGTATGAAAGACAGCTTTTTCAGATCGATGACTTGGTTGCACACTTGGGTAGGGTTACTCGTTTGTTGGTTATTATATTTAATATTTTTTGCAGGGACTCTTAGCTTTTTTAGAGACGAAATAACGTTGTGGAATCAACCAGCCATTCATAATGTGCAAGCCCAAACACAGCGTATAGAAGCGCAAAAACAACAAATAATTACCGGATTTGATTACTTAGCTAGCCATGGAGCTCACTCATCAAGCTGGCGTATTACATTACCCGAGCCGCGTATTCCTTATTTAATTTATGGTTATGCAAAACCAAAAGAGCCAGGCCAGCGCCGCAGCCGGTTTGAAAACACACAGCTAAACCCTAATACCATGCAAGAGCTTGAGCCCTTTGTAGATACTAAAGGCGGTAACTTTTTTTATCGGCTGCACTATGATTTACATTACATGGATGCAATAACCGCACGCTGGATTGTGTGCTTTGCTAGCTTTTTTATGCTGATTGCCATTATATCGGGGGTGGTTATTCATAAGCGTATTTTTAAAGATATGTTTAGCTTTAGGCGTAACAAAGGTAGCCGTACATGGTTAGATGCCCATAACTTAAGCTCTGTGCTTGCCCTTCCTTTTCATTTAATGATTACTTACACGGGTATAATTACACTTATATTTATGTTGTTTCCCTACCCTGCGCAAACGTCTTATGATGACGGCATGCGTGGCTTTTTTAACGATGTAACACCTCGCAATACCATGACCGATAAAGCCCAAGGCGAATTGCCAATGGTGCCAATACAACGCATTTTAGATCAGGTTTATACTAAGTGGCCTCATGCAGATATTACTCGCGTACAAGTTAACCAACCAAATATGGCAGCTTCAACAATTACCGTATTGGTAAGCGCAGGTAAAACACTACGTGACCAAGCACCACGCTTAATATTTAGTGGTGCTACAGGGCAAATGGTCGCTAAAACTGATGACGAGCTAACTAGCAGCAAAGCGCTTTACGAATCACTTAATTCAATGCATACAGGGCGTTTAGCTACGTGGTTACTGCGTTGGTTATACGTATTAGGCGGTATTGCAGGCTGTGTAATGATTGGCTCTGGCTGTATTATGTGGGCTAAGCGAATTCGCGAGCGAACTAAAAATAACGTTAAACCTTCGTTTGGTTTAAAACTAGTTGAGGGGTTAAACCTAGCCACTATTATGGGACTTCCACTGGCAACGTGTGCATTTTTTATTGCTAACAGACTACTTAGCCCAACTACCGCAGAGCGCGCCGATAAAGAAATACTCGCGTTCTTTTTAACATGGCTAGCGGTTGCTCTTTTAGCACTTATAAAGCGCGACACACTGCAATGGCGAGTTATGGCAGCTATAAATGCTGTTGCATGTTTAAGCGTACCGGTTATTAATGCACTTACAACTAACGGTAATCTAGTTAGCTATTTGATGCACGAACAGTGGGCTTTATTTACTTTTGATGCACTGTTTTTGTTATTTAGTATATTGTTTTTTATACAAACCGAAAAATTACGTACTGCTAAAAACAACTCAAAAATAACCAGCCCTAGTCAATCTAATAACTTTAAAGGGCAAAAACCATGATTGATTTACTTGGGTTTAGCCTATGCCTGCTCAGTTTTAACTGTTTTGCGCTAGCTAAGTATAATCATTTTAAAGATGTATTTAAAAAACGCCCTACAGAATCCCAACGTAAAAAGCTGCTATTAGTTGCTTGGATCAGTATTTTACTAAGCTTTGTGCTTTGTATAGTTACTCAAGATGGATATGGTGCATTACTATTTTGCGGATTTATGAGCCTAAGTGTCTTAATTATAATGGTTTTTTATAATTTTTTAGTAGGCTACGTGAAGTGGTTTAGTGTTTTAAATAGCGTGTTAGTTGTACTAAGTGGGTTGTTTTTAGCATTAAACTAGCCTTAGTTAGTAAAAACGTGATCCGTTACTTTCCCATAGATTAGGCAAAAAAAATGGCAAGCTATATAGCTTGCCAACAATAGGGGATATTCAGTGTTTCCAATACTTGCTGTCTCACGGCAAGTACACACAATATAACCATAATATATTTAAGTTACTTTACAATTAAATTACTCTTTTATTACTACTTTAAAAACGTATATAACTAACTGTAAACCCCCTTTACATAGTCTCTTGGTTTACCCAAATTATTTCATCGGTAGCAAAGCCCAACTCTTTAGCTTTAGTTAAAAAGTGTTCTTTAAGCTCTTTGCTAACCGTTGGTGTACGCGACAAAAACCACAAGTAATCTTTGTTGTAACTGGTTATAAATGCATATTGATAATCGGGTTGGTCAAGTTCAAAAATCACGTAAGCGCCATAAAATGGACCAAAAAACGAGACTTTAAAATGCCCTGTGTCGGTGCCCTTAACAAACTTGGCTAAGCCTTCGGCGTCATCCCATTTTTTATCATCCGTTAAATACCCTTTGTTAAGGACCTTTACTGTGCCGTCGTCGTTAATTGAATAAGTCGCGGTAACTTGCTCCATCCCTTCTTCGAATGAGTGATTAAGACGCGCTATTTCAAACCATTTGCCTTTATATTTTTGTATATCAAAGTTTTTAACGGGTGTTATTCCCTCAGGAGGGCTGGTGCAGGCACTAAGAAAAAATAACCCTGTAATAAGTAAACCGTATTTAATAGCCTTCATGTAAGCTCCTTTTTTAATTACATAAATCGTACGTATTATCTAAATATAGATGGATATAAAGTTTGCTAGCCGATTAAAAAAATTTGCTATAGGATCGTATTAATTCTAAAGCAATAAAAATGACCATAGCATGAAAATTTGGGTAGATGCAGACGCGTGTCCTGTTGTTATAAAAGAAATACTTTTTAGAGCTGCAGAGCGTATGAAAATCGAGACTATTTTAGTAGCGAATCATGCAATGCGTATTCCGCCGTCAAAATACATAAGCCGCGTTCAAGTATCGTCGGGATTTGATGTAGCCGACGACGAAATAGTAAAACGTGTTGAAAAAGGCGATTTAGTTATTACAGGCGATATTCCGCTAGCAAGTGAAGTAATTGATAACGGCGGGCAAGCACTCAACCCACGTGGCGAGCTTTATACCACCGAGAATATCCGCTCAATACTTAACGTGCGCGACTTTATGGATACCATGCGCTCAAGCGGCGTAGAAATGAGTGGTGGGCCGCCGCCACTTAGCCAAACCGATCGCCAAAACTTTGCAAATAACCTCGACCGTATTTTAGCGCAAAACAAGGCTAACTAACTTGAATACCCAATTAGTTGGCTTAGGTGATACGCAATTTAGCGTGGCGGTATACGTAGCAAAAGCGCCGCCAATGCCGTTTTTTGAAACACTTGAATGCCTAGAACCGGTTATAAATGAGCAAATAAATACCATAAACCAGTACTGTGGTAATGGTTGGCGCAAAGTGTTTAACGTTTACGCCAAAGTGCTATTTTCCCTGCCAAGTGAGCATTATTCATTTGCTAAACAAGCCCCTACTTGGCAACAATATCGCGATGAGTATTTACTGCAAAAAAATAGTAAAACCGCCCTGCTATTTAGCGCGCCTGACACTACTATTACTTGCGCAGATAAAGCTACTAGCAATCAAAATCAGCTACACATAATTGCTGGGCGTACGCACGCTAAAAACTTATTACAACAAGGTAAGTTGCATGCACAATTTGATTGGCTCGACGACGAGTTTGCAATAGACACCAGTAACAACATTATTGTGTGCCCGTATTTTGATTACAGGCAATTAAGTAATATAAAAATTGCGAGATTAAGCGAGCTAGTCGCGCAGCTAAAAGGCACTAAATAACACATTGTAAGGAACGACCATGGCCGGAATTTTAGAGTTAAACGAATTATTAAAATCAATGCAGCCTGTGCTTAAACAAGGTGAATACATATTTTGCTGTTTGGCAGGGAAATTGGCTGATTATGTTCACTTAGAGCCACTTGCCACTTACGTTGAAGAGGAAGGCCTAACCCTTATTTTAAAAGCTGAAATCGCCGATAAAGCAGGTATTACTTACGAGGGTAAATATAATTTAATTACTCTTAATGTACATTCAAGCTTAGAGGCCGTTGGGCTAACAGCTGCGGTATCTGCAAAGCTAACTGAGCATGGCATTAGCGCTAATGTGGTAGCTGCGTTTTATCACGACCATATTTTTGTACAAACAGACAAAGCACAAGCTGCAATGAAAGCACTTGGAGAGATTGGTTAGGATTGCTGGCACAGTAATGATCTGAGTGATGTGGATATTAGAGCGTCGGGTGGCGCTTCGCTTAACCGACCTACAACAATACAAAAGCTGATGTTGCTATAGAGCAACATCAGCTTTTTTGTACACATTTGGACTATTTTCGCAGTATTGTTTATCTACTGGCTCAAGCTTAATTTTTTTACCGGCATTTACTACTACGCATTGAGTGTTTTGATCGAGTTTTTGTTTTTGAATTACGGTAAATTCACCTTCGCTGGCAGCGTATAGATTATACTGATATGCATCGTTGCCGCCTTCAAACAATGCGGTAAATAACCCTCCAACTAACCCGCCGATTATTGCCCCACCTATCATTTCTTCTGTATTGCCATCTAAGCTATCTACAAACCCAAAACCAGCTCCTGCGGCTATGCCTGTACCCACTTCTGATGAGAGTGTGACACGTTGCATAGATTCTACCGAGGCGTAATAGCGTTTAATTATTTGATTTTGATCGTTACGGTCAACACCTTGTGATGCGCAACCCGAGAGGAGTAAAACAGCAATTAACGATTTTTTCATGTTGATTCTCTATTTGCTTATGTTGATATAGAAATAGTAAATCTTAAAACATAAAAAATATGTATGTGCTTTGTATGCAGCTGTGAGAAGTTGTAAATGTATGTATAAAATAAAACACCGAGTAAGCTTACTCGGTGTTTATGTGGCTATATTACTTAAATTTAAAACTATTTTATTACATATCCGCTAAAGCCTAGTGCTTTAAAATACAGCTTCGGAATGCCAAATTTGCACTCGTTTAGTAGTTCGCTAAAGCGCATTCTATCAAGCGGGTAAAACTCATTTTCTAAGTCGTGCCCTGTTTGTGTTTTACCTGTTTCGGTTAAACCCAATTGCGCGCAAGTTGTAAGCTGGGCTTCGCGCTCAAAAGAAGTTTCGGGGCGCATTAAATCTGCAATATAAAGGTTGGCGTCTTTTTTAAGGCTTCCTTTAATCGCTTTTAATAACTCTTTTTTATCGCCGTTATCTTCTAAAAAATGCATTACTAGTAAACATAAAACGGCATCGGCTTTAACCGATAACTTATCAACGGGGCCATTATGTACATCTACGCGGCTTGTTATGCCTTGCTCATCAAATTGCTGCTGTGCGATAGCAAGCATATCGGCTGATGTATCTTGCGCAGTAAATTGCCACGTAGGGTTTAGTCCAGCCAGTGCAAGTACTTCTTTGCCTGTGCCTGCCCCTACTACCAAAATATGTGCATTGTCGCCCAGCGTTGCTTGTAGTTGCGCATTAGTGAGCTGATGTAATAATTCATAACCAGGCACTAAACGGGTTATGCGGCTATCGTATTGTGTTGCTTGCTCGCCTGTAAACGTTGGCATTGTATCTCCTTGTTTTCAGTAATGTTGCTTATAAAACTTCAACTGTGGAATATCCACCTGGCTTTTTGGCTACATGCACTTGAGTGGCTACACGCTCGCTCATTTGTGTTACGTGCGATATAACGCCTACTTTTCTGCCTTGTGCTTGCAAAGAATCCAAAGCGTCCATTGCAATGCTTAGGGTTTCGCTGTCTAACGTACCAAACCCTTCGTCAATAAACAAAGAATTGATTTGTACTTTGTTAGACGAAAGCGATGCTAAACCAAGTGCAAGCGCTAGCGATACTAAAAATGACTCACCGCCCGAGAGCGTATTAACAGAGCGTTGCTCGTCGGCCATGTCGCGGTCGATAATTGCAATGTCGAGCGTTTGCGCTATTGCGGTTAATTCGTAGCGTTTGTTGAGTGTTTTTAAATGGCTGTTGGCATAGTGCAGTAATATTTTTAACGTTTGTGTTTGTGCTAAGTTACGCATGGTTTTACCCGTTGCATCGCCCAATACTTTATTAAGCAAGTGCCACTGCTCTACCTGTGTTTTAAGCGTAGTTAACTCAGCTTGTTTGCCTTCAAGCGCCTTTGCGTTTTGGTTGTGTTGCTCAATAGCGGTATTAATTGCTAGTAATGAATTTTGCAGCTGCGTTTGTTGCTCATTTAAGCTGCTTAATTGCGTACTTAAAGCCTCTGCACTTTGTGTTGGCTTATCGCTACTGTTGTGTTTTCCAAGCGTAAGTTGCTGCTGTTTTAATGCGGCATTTGCATCTGTTAACGCTTGAGTTAACTGCTCGTGTTGATTTAAATGTGCTTTAATAGTATCGCTACTGAGCGTTAGTAAAATTTTGACCTGTTCGTGCGTTACATCGCTGTATTGCGCTTTAAAGTCAGTAAACCACTGGTTATAACGTGCCTCAAGTGTTGCTAGTTCTTGGCTGTTTTCAAGTAAGCGTTGCTCCACATTTTTAAGCGTTATAGCGTGCTCATCTCGTTGTTTTATAGCGTCGTCATAGGCTTTTTGGCTCGCTTGAACCTGCGATTGTTTTTGCTCTTGCTCACTTGTGAGTTTTGCTTGGTAGTCGTCTGCGCTTATTTGCTCATTATTAAATAAAGCTGAGCGCTCACTTTGTACAGCGTCTAATAGCTCTTTAGCTTTTACAAACTCTTCATTAAGTGCTTTTAACGATTGCTCGCTTTTACTAACAAGCGGGGTAAGCTGCTTTATTTGCTCACTAGCTGTGTCTTGGCGCTTTTGGCTTTGCTCAAGTTGCATTTGAGTTTGCTGATACTGCGTAACTTGCTCGTGAAACTGGGTAAGCTCAAGCGTATTGGCTTGTAGTTGCAGCCAAAAATCACTGTTTTCAAATTGGCTATTGAGCGTTGTACCGAGCTCGTTAATTTGCGTACTTAGCTCGCTATGCTTACTCGTTAACTGGTTTTGCTGGTGTGTAAGCTCAAGGTGTTCATTACTCAGTTGCTGCTGTACTTGCTGCTCTGCTTTAAGTGCTGCTTGTAGCTCGTTTACTTTGGTTTGCAATGTACGTTGACGTTTTTGTTGCTCAAAGTATTGCGCTTTTTGCTGCGTTAATTGCTTATAAGTTACTTCAAGCTGATCAGGCGTTAAGTCGTTAAGCTCACTACGTGCACCTTGCATGGTATTTTTAATGTCGAGCTGTTTGGCTTTTGCTGTTTGTATTATTTGCTCAAGTTGTCCGTGTTCAGCAGTTAATACAGCATGTTGAGTTTGATGTTTATGCAGCTCGCTTTGTGCATGGTCAAATTGCTTTTTAGCGGTATTAAAAGCATTTTCAAAATCAGTAATTAAGTTATTTAATTGCTGATTTTGATTTACCGCATACGGATGCTCCGTTGCGCCGCACACTAAACAAGGCTCATTAGGGCGAAGCTCAGTGCGTAAATGCTCTACGTTTTCGCTGGCTCTTAAGCGCGCTTGGTTAAGTGCGTACTCGCTGCCTTTAAGTGCTTGCTCGCTGGTTATTAAATGCTGATTAAGTAAAGCATGGGCTTGCTGGCTTTCATTTAGCTGCTGATTGAGCACTTGCTGGCGTTGAGTGCTTTGTTTTAGCTCTGCGTTAAATTGCTTATAGCGCTCTCGCTGCTCTTTTAAGTAATCAATACTTTTTAGCTGCGCGTCGCAGTGCTCTGCATTAAATTCATTAAGCTGAGTATTTAAAACCTGCAAAGCAGACTGCTCGCTCGTAAGTAACGCCTCGCACTGCTGCACTTTGTTATTTTGTGTATTTAAACGCTCGCTCTGACCTGCAAGCTCGGTATTAAGAGTTTGGCTTTGTGCAAGGTTTGCAGTTAATTGCTGCTGTGCATTTAAGTAAGTATTAAAGCTTTGCTGATAGTAGCTCCAGTCTTTTGCTAAAACGTTCAGCTGTGCATGCTCATTAAGCCATTGCTGGCTTTTAGTTGAGTCGGTATTAGCGAGTTCTAGCTCGTTATTGCTTTGTCTAAGCTGCTGATTGAGCTCATCAAGTTGAGTTTGCTCTTTGGTTATTTGCGACTCTGTGCCTTTTACAGCTTGAGTTTGCAAAGCAATGCTGCTGTCGAGCTCTCTCGCTCTTGCTATAACGGGCGCTGCATTTTGTTTTTGCTCATTGGCGTTATTAAGTAGCTCGGAATACTTAGCAAGCGCGGTGTTACGCTCGTTAATTACCGCTAAGTGATCAACACTTTTAAGTGATGCTATTTGCTGATCTAACGCCGTATTTTGATCGGTTAATTGAGTAAAACGGCTGCGGCTATCTTTTATTTCAAGCGTTTGTTTAGCTTGTTTTGCTTGCTCGCTTTGAACAACGATACTTTCAAGCGCTGAGCTTGCTTGTTGCTGGGTTTGCTGTGCCTGCAGTAAATTTTGCTCAAGCACTGTAGCTTGCTGATACCAGTTAAGTGCTTTTTCGGTTTTGGTCAGCTCTTTTTTAGTGTGTTCGGTTTGCGCTTTTAAATCGGTTAACTTGGTTTGTTGTAACTCGAGTTCTTCTGGTGTTAATAAGGTATAGCTTTCAAGGCCTGCTTTAAGCGCTTCAAGCTTTGCCACTTGCTCTTTATGGCACTCAAAAATACGCACGCCAATACGGCTAAATTTATCGGTGCCTGTTAAGCACTCCAAAAGTTGCGCTCGCTCATCGCCAGTGGCTTTTAAAAATGCAGCAAACTCATGTTGCGCTAAAAGTACGGCACGGGAGAACTGCTCAAAGTTAAGCCCTATTTTGCTCTCAACTTCTTTTATTGTGTGGCTTTTGTCAGCTATAAGGGTTTCGTCTGGCAGGGTTACTAATGTGTGCTCTGCTACTTTAAGTTTGCCAGTTACTTTTTTATGGGTCCGTGCAATTGTATAACGCGCACGGTAAAGCTGTTTATCTTGCCCTAAAAAGTCAACCTCGGCGTGGCCTTCCCATGTACCTCTGCGTAGCAAGTTTCGCGCATCATTAAGCTTAATGCTGTCGCCGTTAAACTCAATTAAGTTACCTTTATCGCCGCGCAGCCTCGCTGTTTTTGTATAAAGGGCTAAACAAATGGCATCTAAAAAGGTACTTTTACCAGCGCCAGTATCGCCTGTGATGGCAAATAGACCTGCGTCTTTTAATGGGGCTTTAGTAAAATCTATTTCAGCGTCAACTATTGAGGCTAAATTATGAATACGAACTGCGGTTATTTTCATAGTTGTTCTTGCTCCGTAAGCTCGTTTATCACATCACTTAAAAGTGCTTTTAGCTCATCGGGTACGCTTTGCCCTGCCATATCTTTATCGTTTGCAAATGCTTGTTCTAATAAGTTAAGCGGGTTGAGCATTTCAACTTCGCTTAAATCTTCAAATACGGTGTTGTCGTCATTTTGCGCTGATTGCTCACGTACACGTTCAATACCACAAAATTTAATATGCTTGCCTTCAAGTGCTTGTTCTATTTGTTCTCTGAAGGTGGTGTCGGTATCGCTTGATTTAAGCTTTACACGTAAATAAGGCGCTATTGTATTTTGTGCAGTGTCGAGCGCTTTAATTTGCTCGCATAGTTCGCTTAATGGCACACACTCCCCTTTTGGTAAAACAATTACATCGGCAGAGCGCGGAATGTAAAGGGGGTTTACAGTTGTACTAATATGTTGTTTTTCATCAATAATAAACTCAACAACATTTACTTGGTGCGTGTAATTACGTTCTGAAAACGACATAGGTATAGGTGTGCCGCTGTAGCGAATAATATCGCTTTTAGCGACTTGTTGCGCTTTGTGTAAGTGCCCAAGGGCAACATAGTTGGCTTGTTTACCAAATACATTGGCTGAAATAGACTCCTCACCACCTATTACTAAGTTACGCTCAGAATCACTTGAGATATCCCCGCCTTTTGCGTGTAAATGCCCCATAACTATTAATGGTGAGTTTTGCTCGTTTATATTAGTAGCTTGCTCTAATGCAAGTTCATAAGCTTTTGCAACGCCTTGAGCATAACTAGGGCCGCTTTCGGTTTGGCTAAGTAAACTTACATCGCTTGCACGTAAAAATGGCATAGCGACGATTACAGCGCGTTTACCATTGGTATTTATGGTAATAACAGTTTCATCGGGTGTTGCGACATCAAAGCGCCCTACTACGTGCGTATCAAATTGCGCTAGTAATGGCTGAGCTGCCAAAATACGATTTGCAGAGTCGTGGTTACCCGCAATAATTACTACGTGTAATTGTGGGGATGCCTTTTTGGCGTCTTTAATAAATTGGTAAAGCTGATTTTCGGCGCTAGCGCTTGGAGTCGCGGTATGATAAATATCGCCAGCAACTAAAAGTAAGTCTATTTGTTGTTCAACAAGAGTGGCTAATAACCATGTAAAAAAGGCTTGATGCTCAACACGGCGGTCGTGTTCGTAGAATTGTTGGCCAAGGTGCCAATCTGAGGTGTGGAGGACTTTCATGTCGCGCTCTTAATTAAACCGTAAGAGCGCCAATATACCCAAGGCAGTTAAAGATGCAAGCCTAAGCCGTGTATTACCTTAGGTTAAACTGTACCAAGCTGAAAAAACAACCGGTAATGCTAAAAGTGCCATTAATAATGGAATTTTTAACGTTTTAGTTTGTTTTGCGTGTAGCGCCTTTAATGCATTAGTTTCGTTGCACGCTGCTACTTTATCGATATAAAAATAACCCGAATCGAGATACTGCTTACAGTTATTCTCACTTGCTGGAATCGCAATTAGTTCTTGTTGTTTTTTTAGGATGTAAAAATCCATAAGCCCACCGCATTTCTTGCTAGTAATCGATATTAATTTGAGGATAAATGTGACGAATTTATTTGCCTCAAATAAAAAGGTTGGCGATTTTAAATATAAACTGCACTAAAGATCAACCTAAAATTGCACTATTTATCATTTATCGTAAAAATAGCGAACATTAAGGAAGTTCGGCAATATTTGAGCCAATAATTCAGCTGTTTTCACTGTATTTTTGTTCAGTAGAGTGGGCTTTTAGCTCATTTTACTTGTTGGAAATTTGAGACACTTATACATAGGATTATTGGTTTACCTGATAATGTTAAAGCAATACTTTTTTAGCAAAGTAGGTAAAATTAATGTGCTTTTTTCAAGCTCTAAAACTTGTATTTAACAGCTCAAAACCATTATTAAAACCCACTTTTGTAAAGCCCCTTTACAGTTTTTATTTATTCGTATTTTGTTACAAAATAATTGTACTTTTCAATCTAATAAACTAAGTGAACATCACCCTAAAAATACGGTACTTGGTCGCTAATTTATTGAAGCTAACTGGTATATTTGTCAAAGTATGCTCACAAAATTATATTAGGACTAACAATGAAAAAAATAGGTCTTACGCTAAGTGCTTTTGTATTGCCTTTGGCAATATCTAGTGCGGTTATGGCGTCTTCGGTTGAGCAAACAAAAGGTTCTTTTGTTGATAAATTTCGTCAATTAGACGAAGCGCTTCCTACACCCAACGTTTATCGTAGTGCCGCTGGCGAACCAGGTGAAAAATACTGGCAGCAACGTGTAAACTACGATATTGATGTAAAGCTAGATGAAAAAAAGCACCGTATTACCGGTAGCCAAAGCATTGAATATAAAAATAACTCTCCGCATACACTTAAATATTTATGGTTACAGTTAGATCAAAATATTTTTAAAAGCGATTCAATTGCCGAAACAACTAAAACGTTTAAAAGCACTTTAGAAAGCCTACCAGCTCAAAAGCCTGCTAAATTAAGTTTAGGTGACTTACGCCGTCAGCAATTTATGAGCGACAACGAACTGGGTTATACAATCAGTGGCGTAAAGGATGACGATGGTAAAGAGCTACGCGTAACTGTAGTTGATACTTTAATGCGTATTGATTTAAACGAGCCATTAAAACCAGGTAAAGAAGTAGAATTTAGCATGAACTTTGCCTTCAACATTGTTGAAGAAGATGCTGTAGGTGCACGTTCTGGTTACGAGCACTTTGAAGAAGATGGCAACGACATATTCTTAATTGCTCAGTGGTTCCCTCGCTTAGCGGCTTATACCGATTACGAAGCATGGACAAACAAACCATTTTTAGGCTCTGGTGAGTTTACGCTTGAGTTTGGTGATTACGATGTTGAGATTACTGTTCCTGCGGATCACATTGTATCGGCAACAGGTAAGCTTGATAACGCGAGTAAAGTACTTACAAGTACTCAGCGCAAACGTTTAAAGCAAGCTGAAACATCTAAGCGTCCTGTGTTTATTGTTAACGCAGAAGAAGCGCTAGAAAACGAAAAAGAAGGCACCGACAAAACTAAAACGTGGCACTTTAAAGCGCAGAATGTTCGTGACTTTGCTTGGGCGTCGTCTCGTAAGTTTATGTGGGATGCAAAAGGTTATCAACAAGGTGGTGACGTTCAGCCTTTAGTTATGGCAATGTCGTTCTTCCCTAAAGAAGGTGGTGACTTATGGAAAAAGTACTCAACTGAAGCGGTAGTGCACACAATGGAAGTGTACTCTAAGTATTCTTTTGATTACCCGTACCCAACTGCACAGTCGGTTAATGGCCCCGTTGGTGGTATGGAATACCCAATGATCACCTTTAACGGCCCACGTACTAAGTTACAAGATGATGGTACACGTACTTATTCTCAAGCTGAAAAGCGCTTTTTACTTGGCGTAGTTATTCATGAAGTTGGACATATTTACTTTCCGATGATTGTGAACTCAGATGAGCGCCAATGGACGTGGATGGATGAAGGCTTAAACAGCTTTTTAGATGGTGTTGCTGGTCGTGAATGGGATCCTACTATTCCTTGGGGTGTTGAGCCTCGCGATATAGTGAGCTACATGAAGTCTGAAAACCAAGTACCTGTTATGACTCAGTCAGACAGTGTATTACGTTTAGGCCCTAATGCTTATACTAAACCTGCCGCAGCCCTTAATATTTTACGTGAAGTAATTTTAGGCCGTGACTTATTCGACTTTGCATTTAAAGAGTATGCTCAGCGCTGGAAATACAAGCGCCCTACCCCAGCTGATTTTTTCCGCACAATGGAAGAAGCCTCTGGTGTTGATTTAGATTGGTTTTGGCGTGGCTGGTTTTACACCACAGACCATGTTGATATCTCTTTAGATAAAGTGTATCAACTACGTTTAGACACTAAAAACCCTGATATTGATTACAGCCGTTTACGTGATATTGAAGCAGACAAGCCTACGTCATTATTTGTTGAGCGTAACCGCGCACAAGGTAAAAAAACATGGGTTGAGCAAAACCCTGATGTTACCGATTTTTATGACGAAAATGACCGCTTTACTGTAACCAATAAAGAACGTAACTCGTACAACAAGTTTTTAAAAGGCTTAGAGCCGTGGGAGCGTAAAACGCTTGAACGTGCTTTAGAAGAAGATAAAAACTACTACGTTATGGAATTTTCAAACCTAGGTGGTTTGGTAATGCCTATATTACTTGAGCTAACATATGAAGATGGCACAACCGAAGAGCGCTATATTCCTGCTGAAATTTGGCGTCGTAATTATAAAAATGTTCAAAAGCTAATTGTTACCGATAAAAACAAACCGCTTGTATCAGTTACTGTAGATCCTAATTGGGAAACTGCGGATGTAGATATTGAAAATAATAACTACCCTCGTCGTATTATTCCTTCACGTATTGAAGTGTTTAAAAAGGAAAAGAGTAAAGCTAAAGTAAGTCGCGATATCATGCAAGATATTAAAACTGAGCTTAAAACTGATGAGAAGAAAGACGAAAAAGATAACGGTGAGGAGCCGCAATAATGCGCTTTTTGCTTATTATTGTTTGCCTTTTAGTTGCTGCGCCGAGTATGGCGCATCAACTAAAATCGTCAGTTACAACCGTGCTTTTTAATAAACGAACGCATAATGTTGAGTTAATGCATCGCTTTTATTTACATGATACCGAACACGCCGTAGGAACATTATTTGAAGGCAAAATCGATATTATTAGTAATAAAGCCGATCAGCAACGTTTTGCTAAATATGTTGAATCGCATGTTGCTCTACAAACATTAAGTGGTGAACCTTTACCACTTAACTTTGTGGGAGCACAAGTTGATGGTAAGTTTTTTTGGGTTTACCAAGAAGCACCAATTCCTGAAAACATTGAAGGAATTAAAATGAGCAATGGCGCGCTTCGTGATTTATGGCCATCTCAGGTAAATATGGTAAACGTTGAGGGCAAAGGTAAGATTAAAACTTTAAACTTTGCACAAGATGATACTTGGCTCGAAGCCCGCTTTGAGCAAAATTAACAGTTAAAACTTCCCCAACCAACGCGCACTGCAGTTAATGTGCGCGTTTTCTTCATACGTTTAAACTGCGTTCATTTTTGATCTGGTATATGTAAATTTACGTAAAAATTGGTAGTTCAATTTGTATATTTACCATTTTTTGCGCATGCTACAACTACCAATTATATTTACTGTATTATCAATAGATTGATAGCAGTGCAAATAAATAATTTAAATATAGTTAGTTTCATTTATCCCTTTAGCTATAACTGGCTTGGGCATAAGCAGTAGAGAATTTTATGTTTAAATTTTATTTAGTAATAACTAAATTCAGGGAATGATATGACTACTCAGGTTGAGGCTATTTTTGGAGTGATTTTTGATTTAGATGGAACATTGGTTTCATCAGAATTAGATTTTGCATTAATAAAGGCCCAAATAGGTTGCCCTTGCGAGCAAGACTTACTTGATTACATTGCTCAGTTGCCCTCACCGTATATGCGTGAAGAGGCAATGAATATAGTTCACCAACACGAATTAATAGATGCACAACATGCCAGTATATTACCTGGTGTGAGTGAAGCTATTCATGCTTTAAAGTCTAAAAATATTCCGATGGCGATTGTTACTCGCAATTTTGATAAAGCAGCGGCAATGAAATTACAAAATAATCCACTCCCTATCAGCACAGTTTTAACGCGAAGCGATGCCCCAGCAAAGCCAGATCCCAGCGCTTTAAATGCCATTGCTACACTTTGGAACATTAACGCCAGAAATTTACTTTATGTAGGCGATTACCTTTACGACATTCAAGCTGCGCACAATGCAAATATGCGCGCGTGTTTATACGCTCCAGAGTCAACGCCTGCTTATGCCGATCAGGCAGATTACGTTTTACATGACTTTGTTGAATTAGTGACATTAGTTGAGAGTTATTCTGAAAAAATAGAGTTATGTTAAATAGCATGCCATTTGATTTATTCTGAAATGAGTATGTAGTTATAAAAGTTTTTATTAATCAAGTTTTGCCCATTGCGGAGCTAGCCCAATACGTTTTGAATTGGTAAAATACCGCAAAACGTAACGTATTCATTAGGGGCACAAAATGGGCAGAGCATTTGTAGTTCGTCAAAGTTCTATGATCAAAACAGCCAATGCAAAAACAAAAGTAAACTCAAAGTACGGCAAAGAGATTTACGTTGCAGCAAAAAGTGGTGTTCCCGATCCCGAAGTAAACCAAACACTTCGCCGTCTAATCGAAAAAGCTAAAAAAGACCAAGTACCCGCACACGTTATCGAAAAAGCAATTGAAAAAGCAGCCGGTGGCGCAGGAGAAGATTACTCTGTTGCCCGTTATGAAGGCTATGGCCCTGGTAACTGCATGGTTATTGTTGACTGTTTAACTGACAATCCGAACCGTACTATCAAAGATGTACGTTTACCATTTACTAAAACAGACTCAAAAATTGGTACTCCTGGCTGTGTAGCGCATATGTTTGATCATTATGCGGTACTTGGCTTTGCAGGCGATGACGATGAAGTCGTATTAGAAGCATTAATGATGGCTGATGTTGATGTAAGCGATGTTGAAGCCGAGGATGGTAAAATATCAGTATTTGCACCGCCAACAGAATACTTTAAAGCTAAAACTGCCCTTGAAGACGCATTTGAAGGCATTAACTTTGAAGTAGACGAAATTACGTTTATTCCTCAAGTTAATATTGAAATTGAAGACGAAGAAGTTATTGCTAACTTTGATAAGTTTATAAATATGCTTGAAGATTGTGACGATGTACAAAATATTTATCACAATGCCATTGTAAAAAATTAAACGCAAACGGTTAAAAGCTTTAAAAAGCGTGTTTTGTGTATGCAAAACACGCTTTTTTACGTTTAAATAAATGTTAGATATTCATGTGTATTATGCTTATTTGAATATATATTTTTAAAATGCCTTAAAAGTGCTGTTATTCTAATTTTAGGCGATAAAAAACCAGCTTTAAAGCTGGTTTAGTACTTAATTTTAACTTTGATTAAGCAGTTAAAGCGTATTCGATTTTTGTGCTTTATATTTTATACGGTAGCTATGTAGTAGTGGTTCAGTGTACCCACTAGGTTGCGTTACGCCCTCTAAAACTAATGCCGTAGCGGCTTGATAGGCAATGCTGTTATTAAGGGTTTCTTCGCTTGTTGCCATAGGTGTATACGCAGTGTCATGCTCGTTTTGTCCATCAACCACTTTGGCCATTTTAGCCATTGTTGATTTTATTTGCGCTTGTGAGCACACGCCATTTAGCAACCAATTAGCCATATGCTGGCTTGAAATACGCAGTGTGGCTCTGTCTTCCATTAAACCTATATGGTTAATGTCAGGTACTTTTGAGCAGCCTACGCCTTGATCAATCCAACGTACAACGTAACCTAAAATACCTTGTGCGTTATTTTCTAGCTCACTTTGAATATCTTCTTTTGAAAGCGTTTTAGGGTCTGCCATTAGCGGCGGTGTAAGCAGGTCATTAAGACTCGCAATAGTGCGTTTAGCTATACTTTGCTGCTCGGTAAATACGTTTATATCGTGATAATGCATTGCATGCAGGGTAGCGGCTGTAGGGGAGGGCACCCATGCTGTATTAGCGCCTGATTTAGGGTGCGCTTGTTTTTGCTCCATCATTAATGCCATTTTATCTGGCATTGGCCACATGCCTTTACCTATTTGTGCTTTATGACTTAAGCCACAAGCAAGGCCAATATCGACGTTGCGATCCTCATAAGCTTGTATCCATGGTTGCTGCTTAATCTGTGCTTTTGGAAGTACAACGCCCGCTTGCATAGAGGTATGAATTTCATCGCCTGTTCTATCTAAAAATCCAGTATTAATAAATACAACACGCTCTTTAGCTGCATAAATACACGCTTTTAGGTTTACAGAAGTGCGGCGTTCTTCATCCATAATACCCATTTTAAGCGTGTTTTTAGGTAAGCTTAGCGCTTCTTCTACTAAACTAAATAAAGTGTTAGTAAACGCTACCTCTTCAGGGCCATGCATTTTTGGTTTTACTATATTAATACTTTGCGCGCTTGAGTTTTTGATACCTGTTTTTTTATTTAGGTCGTGCAGGGCAGCAGTGGCTGTAAACATCGCATCCATAATGCCTTCAAATACCGGTTGATTAAACACATCGGTAATAGCAGGGTTCGCCATTAAATGGCCAACGTTTCTTACAAACATCATGCTGCGGCCTTTTAAAGTAACGGTGCCGCCGTCAAGTGCGGTGTATGTTTTATCACTTTGCAGGGTACGCTCAACAGTTTTATCGCCTTTTTTAAACGATTCAACTAAGTTACCTTGCATCAACCCAAGCCAATTTTTATAAACTTGTACTTTGTCTTCTGCATCTACCGCAGCTACTGAATCTTCACAATCCATAATGGTGGTAAGCGCGGCCTCTAACACTACATCTTTTAAGCCTGCTTTATCTGCTTGGCCAATAATGTGGTGGTGATCGATATGTAGCTCTATATGTAAGTCATTGTTTTTTAATAACACTACAGTTGGGTTTTGTGCTTCTCCTTGATAGCCAATAAGCTGAGATGGGTTAGCTAATGTGGTTTGAGAGCTGTCACGCAAGGTAATTAAAAGTGCGCCATCTACTACTGAGTAATTCGTGCTTTCTATATGCGAGCCATTGGTCAGCGGCAATGCTTTATCTAAAAACTGGCGAGCGTAGGCCATTACCTTAAAACCACGAACAGGGTTGTAGGTATTGCCTTTTTCAGCCCCGTCATCTTCGCTTAACACATCAGTACCATATAAAGCGTCGTATAACGAGCCCCAGCGAGCGTTAGCGGCATTAAGTGCAAAGCGTGCATTACTTACAGGCACAACTAACTGAGGGCCTGCTGTAAGGGCCACTTCGGGCTCTACATTTTGGGTTTCAATTTCGAAGTTGGCAGGCTCTTTTACTAAGTAACCAATCTCTTGCAAAAAGGCTTGGTATTTAGCGCTATCCCAGGTTTTATTAGCAAGATGGTAGTCGTCTATTTGCTGTTGAAGCAGCTCTCGCTTTTCAAGCAGTGCCTTATTAATAGGGGTAAGTGTTTGAACGATATGTGCAAAACTTTGCCAAAATTGTGACTCACTTAAGTGAGTGCCTGGTAGCAATTGATTTTTAACGAAATCAGCGAGTTGTGTATCTACGCTGAGGCCTGAATGTGTGAGAGTGTGGGACATAGTTGCCTTCCTTTAAACGGTCGCGATGTTGTTGTGTGCTTGTGCGTAAGGCAACAATAACTCAAAAAGGCAATGTTGAGTGCTTTTTAGCTATTCACAAAATGTATAGCCACAATAACAACTATAAATTTACTAAATCTAGAAAAGGAGCCTAATGTTGAATTAAGCGCTACGGAACACACTCCTAGCCACTCTCACAACATTAAAATAATTTACACACTCGTTCGAAGGATTTTATTATGACAACATATCAACGCGAAACAGACACACTCTCTACTCTTTGCCAAACACAAGGCAGCGCATGGAAAGCTATTAACCCTGAATACGCAAGCCGTATGCGTTTACAAAACCGTTTTCGTACAGGGATTGAAATTGCGCAATACACAGCAGACGTAATGCGTGAAGATATGGCTGCATATGACGCCGACACAAGCCAGTACACCCAATCTTTAGGCTGTTGGCATGGCTTTACAGCCCAGCAAATGATGATGGCTATTAAGCGCCATCAAAAAACAACTAAACGCAGCTATGTATACTTAAGTGGCTGGATGGTTGCAGCGCTTCGCTCTGCATTTGGTCCGCTGCCAGATCAAAGCATGCATGAAAAAACATCGGTACCTGCGCTAATTGAAGAAATTTACACGTTTTTAAAGCAAGCTGATGCACGTGAACTAGATCACTTGTTTAACGACCTAGATGAAGCAAAAGCGAACGGCGGCGATGTTCAAGCTGTTATTGATAAAATAGACAACTTTGAAACCCATGTTGTGCCAATTATTGCTGATATTGATGCCGGTTTTGGTAACGAAGAAGCAACTTACTTACTGGCTAAAAAAATGATTGAAGCCGGTGCATGTGCCATTCAAATAGAAAACCAAGTATCTGACGCCAAACAATGTGGTCACCAAGCGGGTAAAGTGACCGTTCCACACGAAGACTTTTTAGCAAAAATTAACGCAGTACGTTACGCCTTTTTAGAGCTAGGTATTGATAACGGCATTATTGTGGCACGTACAGATTCATTAGGCGCCAGCCTTACTCAAAAAGTACCTGTGTCGCAAGCACCTGGTGACTTAGCAAGCCAATACAATGCATTTTTAGAAACTACGCCAATTAACGGTGTTGATGATTTAAATGAAGGCGATACGGCAATGAAAATTAATGGCCAGTTATGTAAACCAACTCGCCTAGATAACGGTTTATACCAGTTCCGCGAAGGCACTGAAAAAGACCGCGTAGTATTAGATTGTATTACTAGCTTGCAGTCGGGCGCTGATTTACTGTGGATTGAAACAGAAAAACCACATGTTAAACAAATTGCAGAACTGGTGAATCGTGTAAAAGAACACGTGCCAAATGCAAAACTGGTATACAACAACTCGCCTTCGTTTAACTGGACGCTTAAGTTTCGTGAGCAAGTGTATCAAGAGTGGGAAGAAGCTGGCCGTGACCTTAGTGCTTACCCAAGCCTTGGCGATAATAAAGGCCTTATGGCACCAGAAATGGATGCAACAGAGCTTGCACAAGCAGCCGATTTACTAGTGCAAAACTTCCAGCGCGATGGCGCACGTGAAGCAGGTATTTTCCATCACTTAATTACTCTGCCTACGTACCATACAGCTGCGCTAAGCACTGATATTTTATCAGAAGGTTACTTTGGCGATATGGGTATGCTGGCTTACGTGCGTGATGTACAACGCCAAGAAATTCGCCGCGAGCAAGCTTCTGTTAAGCACCAAGACCTAGCAGGGTCTAACATGGGCGATACACACAAAGAATACTTCTCTGGTGATAACGCGCTAAAAGCCGGTGGTGAAGATAACACCATGAACCAGTTTTAATTCCTAACTAGATAGTGTTACTCAAGGGCCAATAGGCCCTTTTTTATTGTTTTAAATAAAGTTAGAACATTTAAGCACAATTACAGATCAGACTTTAACTAGGGCGTGTTGATCTTTGTGGATTGAAATTTGTTCAAACTAGGGGCGATTAAATCGCGGCGAGAGGTTTGTAACCTAGTGGGCTAAGTAAAAAACCGAGCAACAAAGAGTTTATCGTCCCTAGAAAGAACCCAAAGGGCAGTGCATGTTTGGTATTTATGCTACGTTATCGCCTATTCATGGGGAATAACCACATTACATAAGCTCCGCCTTGCCTAAAAACCAAACATACTGCTGCAAATTAACCCACCAAAGTTCAACACGCCCTTGCCAAATCATGTTGGATCACTATTTAACTACCTGAGTGAATTTACAGATCAGAGTTTAACTAACCTTTCATAAAACGGCATATTTGGGGTGATTTTGCTGTAAAAAGCGTTTATAACAACTTTAAAAGGCTGGTAAGTGACTGATTTTTGATTTAATAGACAAACTTAGCGAATTTATAAACCGATTTTTTACTAACTTCTCCGTGCGATAAAACAAAATTTTACTAACTGAGAGGCTATAAACAGTGACTCAAACCGATTTTTTACCAACTCAAGTTACAAAAAATGCTATAAACCGAAATTTTACTAACTGAAGTTTTAGCTAAGTCCGATATTTAACTGTCACAGAAGTGTAAAGGGGGTTTACAGTTTGAATACTACGGCGATAAATACAAAAGCCACTTATTTAAAGTGGCTTTTATTTGAGCTATAAATTTATTACCCAGAGTTTATTTAGTGTGTTTATCAAACCACCATTGAATATAAGCAACTTTGGTCATTAAGTTTGATGGGCGAGCTGTAATACCATGCGATGCATCAGGAATTCGCACCATTGCAGTATCAACACCTTGTAACTTTAATGCCTGATAAAACTGTTCAGTTTCTGAAATTGGTGTACGGTAGTCAGATTCCCCAGTGAGCAACATAGTAGGAGTTTTAACGTTTCCAACATAGCTAATAGGCGAGCGTTTCATGTAATGCTCAATGTGATCCCATGGTTTCCCTGGAAACCAGTAATCAGCAAAAAACGGGTAAAAATCGGCAGTTAGTACAAAGCTGATCCAATTAATAACCGGTTTGGCAACTACAGCCGCAGCAAAACGATCGGTATGACCCACAATCCAAGCTGTTAGCACGCCGCCGCCAGAACCACCGGTCACAAACAATTTAGACTCGTCAATAAAGCCTTTCGCTATTAGCGCATCAACGCCCGTCATTAAGTCGTCAAAATCGTTACTAGGGTAATTATGATGAATAGTTCGTGCAAACTCTTTACCATAGGAATCACTACCACGTGGGTTCATGTATAAAACGACATTACCTTTGGCTGCAAAAAGTTGAATTTCAGCGCTAAAGTGCGGGCCATAATTAGCGACAGGGCCGCCGTGAATTTCTAGTATTAGCGGGTATTTTTTGCTGCTATCAAATTCTGGCGGGTAGGCAATCCACCCCTGAATAGGAAGCTCATCGTGGCTTGATTTAACCCAAATTTCTTCCACTTTAGCCAAAGCTTTGTCGCCCAATGCATCTGCATTAAGGGTAGTTAAACGCTGCGCTTTACCGCGTTTAATTGTTGCTATATCAGCAGGGCGCTGAGTATCTGCAAGGGTAAAGGCTATTTCGCCATCTTCGCTTACATCAAAGTCGCCACCAGAATAAGGGCGACCAAATGCAACGCTGCCAATTTGGGTTGTTATTATTTTACGCTTGCCACTGCGTGGTTGATACGCAAGGGCAGTTTGGCCTTTATCTGCATAGCTAAAGTATATGCCTTTGGAGTTTGCACTCCACTTTATTTGACCTACGCTGCGGTCAAAATTCGGCGTTAAGCTAACTGTCTCTCCAGATTTTAAATCACGAATATAAAGCTGAGCGTTTTCGTAGTTAGTGCGTTTATCATCGTAACCTGTGTACGCTAAGTAACGACCATCGGGAGAGATTTTAGGCTGCTCGTCAGGACCATTTCTATCGGTAATTTCTGTTATATTTTGCGAAGCTAAATCGAGTTTATAAATTTCACTGTTTGTGGGTTTTAGTTGGTTGTTTGTGTGCCTGTTTGCAGAAAAATAAAGCGACTTACCATCGTTGCTAAAACTTACATCGGCCGCGTTATCAAACTCATCATGAGTGAGTTGTTTGGCATTACCACCGTTAGCATCTATGGAAAATAATTGGCTAAAGCCCTTTTGTGTGTAACCGCCACCATCTGAACGGTAGTAAACATCATCAATAAATTTAGCAGGCTCTGCCCACGTTGCACCTTTTGGTTTACCTGGTAAGCTCACTGGTGCTGAATTAGCGCTTGGAACAAACATGCTAAATATTAATTGGTTGGAATCAGGGCTCCATGTAATCGCACGAGGACTACTTGTTAAGTTACTTATTTTTGCCATAGCACCTGTTTTAAGCCATTTAATATATATTTGGCTGCTGCCATCGCGGGTTGATATAAACGCAAGGCGTTGGCCATCAGGAGAGAGTACTGGCGAGTAATCCATGTGCACGCAAGAGGTTAATGGCTGCATTTGTTTGGTTTTGTAATCAACAGACCAAATATTCCCCACTTTACGATCTGTTTTTATATCCATGCGATTACGCACAAAATAAACCGTTTTACCGTCTTCGGTTATATCTATTTGATTGGCATATTCTAAATTAAATACATCTTGCAGTTGTAGTGTATTTTTTTCAGCGTAGGCTAAATTGCTACAGCCTAAAACGAGGCTAAGTGTTAAAAACTTTTTCATTTTTATCCCTGTTGTTACTTTTTTAATTTTCTAAGTAGTTATATGTTAGGGATTATTAAATTAACAGTAGGATGCGATGAAGCTCTTATTTAACTCTATGAGTTAAAGCTGTAAAGGGGCTTTACAGCTTATAATTTAAGGTTGTGTGGAAAGCCTAATTGGCTGAGTTACACAGGGCTTTTATATCTTTTATAAGTGATATGCCATCAGCGTTGTCGCCATGTACACATAAGCTATGGGCGTTGAGCGTTAGTTTTTTTCCTGTTCGTGTTGTTACACTACCATCGGATAAAAGCTGAGTTACTTGCTCTAGTAATGCGGCTTTGTTGTGAACGCTGCCCTCAAGTGTTCGCGACACTAAATGCCCATCGTCGGTGTACTGCCTATCTGCAAAGGCCTCTAGTATTAACTCAACTCCTAAACTTTTAGCTATTTGAATGTGCTTATTGGCATTTTTAGTCGCTAAAACCATTAGTTTTAAATCTGTTGGGTAGCTGGCAATTGCATTTATAACGGTTTGTAATATTTTATCATCAGCCATCATGTCGTTATAAAGTGCGCCGTGGGGTTTTACATAGCTAAGTGTTAAACCTTGCACTTTTGCCATGCCCTCAATAGCGGCTATTTGATAATGCAGGCAATTTGTAAGCTCTTTTTCACTAAGTACTATTGAGCGCCTACCAAAGCCTTGCTTATCTGGGTAGCTTGGGTGAGCACCAATTAGTACGTTATTTTGCTTGGCAAGTATAAGAGTGTTTGCCATTACGTCGGCATCACCTGCATGGAACCCACACGCAATATTAGCCATATCAATATGTGGCATAACGTCATCGTCTAGTCCCATTTTCCATGCGCCAAAGCTTTCACCTAAATCACAATTGAGCTTCATATTAGTGCGCCTTTTGCGGTTTTATTGTGACAGGTAATACGCCGTTAGCAGTTGCTTCGCCTAGTAACACTTTTGCAAGTGCGGTAAAAGCAGGACCAGATACAATATCGTTTTTATCTACATCAATATTATATGCGTAGGATGCAAGTACAGCATTTGCATAATTGCCAAATTTAGCAATGTCGTAAGGGGCTCTTAGGCTTATAAAAACAGTGCTTTTGTTTTTCTCTTTTGCCATATTTAATAATGACTCAAGTGCTTTTGGTTGCTCTGCATTATTAAGTGCAAAATTAGGGTCGTCTTTTAAATCATCCATACCGCCAATTTCTACCGCACTTTGATTAGGTGTTGCATTGCCGGCTATAACTACATCAGCAGCGTGTATTTGTGCTTTTGCGAGTGCAGGGTCGAACCCTTGTAAGCTACTACAGCTATAAGTGAATTTTTGCTGGCTGATAGCTTCAATCGCTTGCTGCATTGCCATACATTTACGCGTGTCGGGCATAATAATATGAACATTACTTCCTGCTTTTAAATTAAGTGGCAAAGTACTGTTATTATTTTTAACCTGCGTTATTGCCTCTACAGCAAGCTGCGCTTCTATTTCACGATGTGTTGCACTGCCAATTGTTTGCTTTGCATTTATGAGCACGGTAATAGGGTCAAAATTAGTGCTTAATCTAAATTTATTTTTAAGTGTAATTATACGCTGTGCCGATTGTGCTATTTCTTGCTCATCAAGTTGGTTTGATTTAACCGCTGCAACAAGATCTTTAATAAGATCATCGAGTTTATTTAAATCATCTGGTGTTCTAATTTCAATAGGCATTAGGGCAATGTCAGCTCCAGCGGCAAATGTATTTATTACCGCTTGAGTTGGTGTGAAGAAGTTACTAATACCAGCCATATCAAGCGCATCAGTTACTACAACTCCTTGGTAATTAAGCTCGCCACGTAAAATATCAGTAATGATTGCGCGCGACATTGTTGCTGGTTTTACCATAGTTTTGCCATTAACACTTATAAACGTTGTGCTATCAAGCGCTGGGTATTGAATATGCGCCGTCATTATCATACCTGGGTTTTGCTTGGCGATAATGTGTTTAAACGGTGCTAGGTCTTGCTCGTAAATAACTTCTTTTGCATGGTTTACTTTAGGCAAGCCTGTATGGCTATCTACGTTTGTATCGCCGTGACCCGGAAAGTGCTTTAACGAGGTAATCACGCCATTGCTTTCAAATCCTGCAACCTGTGCGGCGCCCAATTTACTCACTAATGCTGGGTTTTCACCAAACGAACGAACGTTAATAACAGGGTTATCGGGGTTCATGTTTACATCAACCGTGGGCGCGTAGTTTACATTTATACCCAGCGAATTTAGCTCTTTAGCTATAACTGTTGCTGTTTTTGTCGCAAAGCTTGTACCGTGTTTTTTGTAGGTTGCGCCAATCGACATATTACCGGTAAATGAGGTGGCAACATCGCGTGGTAAACGCGCTACACGTCCGCCTTCTTGATCTATTGATATAAATAGCGGCAGCTTACTACTGGATTTACTTGCAGCTGTTTGCAATTGGCTATTAAGCGTAATTGTTTGCTCTATCGATTGAGTGTTTTCAGAAAATAAAATTACCCCACCAATATCGTATTTTGCAATAGCGGTAGCGAGCTCATTAGGTAACTCGGTCATTGGAGTTCGGCATTTATTACTTACTCCTTGCTGGCAGAAGTAACGAAAGTCGAGTATTAGCTTTTGCCCAAGTTTTTGTTCAAGAGAAAGCACGGGTTTAGCAAGCGAGGATTGTAATGGCATTAAGCACCCAGATAAAAAAACGATAGACGATACAATACACTTATTTAGCAAAACACACTCCAAAGCTAAAAAGTAGATAAGTGTAAGCAGCTTAACTACTTTTTGAGGTAACTGCAAAAGAAGGATTTTTTGCAGAGGAACCAATAACGTATTGTAAAAGTTAAAGAAAATTCATAATCTTGCAACTAGCGAAAAGTTATATTTAGTTATATTTTTTGTGGCTTTGTTAATATTAGATAATAAATTTTCAAGAGGGTATAATTGCGGGCTTTATATACAATTATAGGTTCGGGTACTGGATACCTGTACTTAGGATGGCATACGTTTGCGAAAAAAGTTATTAACGGCCTTAAATCTTCGATTTCTTATTTTGCTTTTAGCGATTACGGCTTCTATTAGTACTTTAGTAAGTAGCTTTTATTCTACCTACCAAGTACAAAAAGAGCAGTTAACAGCTTACACGCTAAAAAGTAACTATGCTTATGCCAATAAACTGGCATCCGCAACAGATAATTTTTTAGAATCCGCAATGCAACAACTGGCCTATTCAGCTAAAAAAATAGAGCAAAGAGTTGATGATGAAGATTTATTAAACCAAGAAGCGACCCGCTTACACTTACAAACGAATAGCTTTAACTCGGTTGTAATTAATAAGCATAGTGTTGTTGTCGCAACCTCTCCTAAATTTCCGCAACTTATTGGTGAATCAATCCACTCACCTGGCGCTGTACAAGCGCTACAAGAAAAAAGACCATTAATCAGCGCGCCTTATATGTCGGCTGCTGGGAACTTTATTGTTTTTATTTCTCATCCTTTGTTTGATCAAAGTGGAGATTACCTTGGTTATATTGGTGGCTCTCTTTATCTAAAGGAGCGTAATATTTTAAATAGCTTATTAGAGCAGCATTATTATGAGGGTGGAACAAATATTTATGTGGTCGACGCCAGTAGGCGAATTCTCTATCACCCAGATCAGGCACTAATAGGGACAGTCGTCACAAATAATTCCATCACTAATAATATGATTACAGGCCAAAGCGGTACTTCTATTGTTAAAAATAGCCAAGAGATAGAAATGCTAGCAGGCTTTTCCTCCGTGCCTAAAGCAAAATGGGTAATTGTCGCTCAGCGCCCTGTAAGAGCAACGCTTTCGTCACTTGATTTACTCATAACTGAAGTAATAAAACGTACATTACCGATGGCTGTTATTACGTTTCTTTTAATCGGTTTTTTTGCTCACTTAATTTCTAGACCTTTAAAACAACTAGCAGACAAAGCAAATACACTTGACGATCCAACAAATATTGAAGAGCTAAAAAGTGTTAAATCTTGGTACTTTGAAAGCCAAAGACTAAAAATTGCAATGCTCAATGGAGTTAATACTTTGCAAATGCAGATAGGTCAGCTTCGTCATGATGCGCAAACAGATCCCCTAACTGATACTCATAACCGTAGGAGTTTAAACGGTTTATTAAACCAGTTGATGTTTAAGCAAACTCCATTTGCTATTTTAGAGATAGACATCGATTTCTTTAAGCGAGTTAACGATACCTTTGGCCATGATAAAGGAGATGAAGCTCTTAAATCGCTTACTGATATTATCAAAAAATTATCTCGAAAAGACGATATCGTAGCACGTATAGGTGGTGAAGAATTTGTACTTGTCTTGCCTAATGAAAACAGCCAAAGTGCGCTCAAAATAGCAGAGCGACTACGTAAAACTGTTGAGTCTACAAATATGGAAACTATCGGCTTTATAACAATTTCAATTGGGATTGCAACTTGGCCTGAGCACAGTAACGACATAGACCAAGTTTACAAATGTGCTGACAAAGCACTTTACCATGCAAAAGAACATGGCCGTAATCAGTGCATTGTTGCTGATTAAAAGTGTGTTTCGATAGGTGAATAGTTAATTGCAATTTCTACATTGGTCACTGATTTATAGCTGTTTAAAGCACTAGACAATCCTGCAATATCAACACCTTTTTCAACAAGTAATGTGTAATTGTGAGCTGTTGACTTGATTAATTCATAATTATTTTTTAACTCATCAGGCACAGAATCGGTATTTAATGTAATGGTAAGAGTACCTGTTACTACACCTTTTTGTTTTAAGTTCTGATTATAAATAACGTCGCCTTTAAATAACTGCTCAGAGTTAAAGATAAGTTTATCACCCGATGAATTTATGCTTTTAGATGCATTTTTAATAACACCTTGACTACTTTCTTTTTTAGGGAAAATAGTGTCACTTTTCTGGTTCTTAGATGGTTCTTTTATAATGATTTCTGCTGTTTTAGGTTGTGCCTGAGAGTTGTTAACCTCTGTTTTTTCACTGTTATAACATGCAGATAGTAATAAAGCTGCGATTATTGGCACTGCACTTGTAAAAATTATTTTTTGCATTCGTTTACCTTTGTTTACTTTTCTTTAAATTTAAAGCTATTCAGCCTTATTCAAGTCTGTATATTAACAACTTAACCAGGCGTTTACATAAAATAATCAATTTAAAAACATTAAGTGTTTAAACATAATAAATACAAACAGGTGGATACATGTCTCAATTTAAATTAACAACTATTGCCATGGTTGTAGCATCTACATTAGCAGCAGGTGAGCTAACGGCCGCTGAACAAACTCGATTTTATGATGTAAGTGCAACAAATGCAGTTACTCAGGGTACTTCTTTAGCTGCTGTTCAGCAGAAAACCTTAGCCGAACGCGCCACTGTCTCGGGTCAAAAATCAATTTACGATGCACAAATGGGTAAAGCAACGTTTTTATGGCAAGCAATAGGTCAGCGTAAGCCTGACATGGCTTTAATCGCTGCTGATAACCGTAACCAATATGCTGCTGACTTTTATATTGAAACTTTAACAGGTATTAGTAATCGTAAAGCAACAGCATCTTCTGCTGTTATGGTTGATTTATCAGAGCAAAAACGTGGCTCTATTAGTGCAAAATACAAGCAACAAGTAAACGGTGTTGAAGTTTTTAACCGCGAATACAACTTGTTAATGGATAAAGAGTACAACCTAGTAGCAAGCTCGGGGTATTTTGCTGATACGTCGTCATCTAAAAATAAACTTGCTGCATTAACGGGTTTTGTAAACTCTGAGCAAAGTATAAAAAAAGCATTTAGTGAATTAGCTAATATTGATGTCTCACTTCGTAAAATTGGTAATGAAGGTGGCTATGCAAAATATGAGGCTAAATCATTAGATGACTCTAAGATTGTTTTAGGTACGCCACGTGCAAAAGAAGTGTTTTTTGAAGTTGCAGGCGAGCTGAAATCTGCTTATTACATTGAAGTAGAAGTAGCAGAAGTTGGCTCTTTAGAAAGTGACTACTTTAGTTACGTAGTAGATTCGAATAACAGCAAAGTATATTTTGCGAAAGATTTGAAATCTCATGCAGCTGACTTTAATTACCGTGTTTACGCTAACCAAGATGGCTACCCAATGGAAAGCCCGCACGGTGACGTAATTCCTGCAGATGGCCCAGGACAAGTAGACGAGACTGAGATTTTAGACGCGCCAATGGTATCTCTATCCTACTACAGCAAACTAAGCACAATGGACCCATGGTTAGCTGATGATGCAACGACAACATCAGGTAATAACGTATTTGCTTACGCCGATGTGATTGCACCTCAAGACTTTAGTGAAGGTGACTTTACCGCTGAAACAACTGCAGACTTCACATTTGACTACCCTTACCAAGTAGATGAAGTTGCAAATAGCTACGCAAACCGTAAAGCAGCTATTGTTAACTTGTTTTATATGAATAACTTTTTACATGATTTTTTCTATGATCATGGTTTTGATGAAACATCAAATGTAGCGCAGGTATCTAACTTTGGTCGTGGCGGCGTAGAAGGTGACCCGATTGAAGCACAGGCTCAAGATAACTCAGGTCGTAATAATGCAAATATGTCTACACCAGCTGATGGTGCTAGCCCACGTATGCAAATGTACTTGTACAACAGTAAAGATGCCACTGTTGGTGTAGATTTTGGTATTACAGTAACTTCACATGACTCTTTAGGCCTTTTAGCTTCAACAAAAGAATCTGGCTTTGGTAAATACCAATTCAGTGATGTGGCTGCAGAAGTTGTTCGTTTAGATGATGGAAATACAGTAGATTCAACAAGTATTAATGATGGTTGTGAGCCTGCTATAAATGCTGCTGAACTAGCAGGGAAAATTGCAATTGTAGATCGTGGCTCATGTGCTTTTACGATTAAAGTAAAAAATGCACAAGATGCAGGTGCAATAGCAACTATCGTTGTTAATAATGACCCAGATACGGCAGAACCGGCACCAATGGGCGGTGAAGACGATACTGTAACCATTCCAAATATGGGTTTAAATTACGCTGATGGTCATGCAATGTATGACCTAATTGATGCTGGTGACGTTGTTACTGTAGACATGTTTACCAAAGCAACATTAAAAGATGGTACGTTTGATAATGGTATTATTGCTCATGAATGGGGTCACTACATTAGTAACCGCTTAGTCGGTAATTCATCAGGCCTTATTAACTTCCAAGGCCGCGCAATGGGCGAAGGCTGGGGCGATTTCCACTCATTAATGTTTATCGCTAAAGAAAGCGATATAAATATTACAGGTAACGATAAGTTCCAAAAAGCATATGGTAGCGGCACATTTGTAGAAGACTTCTACTTCGGTATTCGTCGTCTTCCTTATTCAACTGATACAGATGTAAATGCATTGTCGTTCCGCCATATTACTGAAAATGCTGGTGCTGATATTGGTATATCACCAACAAGCGTAGCCTCTCCTCATGCTGCCGGCGAAATTTGGGCAACTGTATTATGGGAAAACTATGTAGCGCTTATTAACGAGCATGGCTTTAATGAAGCACAAACTCGAATGGCAGATTACTTAGTTGCAGGTTACAAATTAACACCTATTGCACCAACCTACACTGAAGCACGTGATGCTATTTTAGCTGCTGCCTATGCAGTAGACCCTGCTGATTACAAATTAATGGTAGGTGCATTTGCTAAACGTGGTATGGGTCTTGGCGCAGTATCGCCAGATCGTTTCAGTAATGACCTTACTGGTGTGGTTGAATCAGATAAAACACAGCTTTCTAGCTATGCATTTGCAAGTGCTGACTTAAACAACATGTACAATGGTACAGAGCTTGGTTTTTGTACTAACGACAATATTTTAGATAAAGGCGAAACGAGTACGGTTAGCGTAACAATTACTAACCGTGGTAGTGAAGTACTTAGTGGTACAACAGCACAACTGACTGTTATAAGCGATCATGATGTAACATTTGAAAATGATGGTTTACTTACTTTTGGTGAAGTTCAACCGTACGAAGCAATAACTAGTAACGATATTAAAGTTACTTTGAACGAAGCGGGTACAGCTGAAACACTAGAAATTGAAGTCACATTCCCTGAAATTGAAACGGACGATGATATTGTTGAAGCACTTGATCAAACACTTACGTTTGAAGTAAATATGGGCTTTAAGTCAGAAATGCCTGTTGGAGCTGTAGTTTCAGATGATATGGAAGTAGCAAGTTCATCACTATTAGATTTAAAAGAAAACGTAATGTTTGGCGGTGACTTAGCTGTTGGCACTCAGGTTATGGATAATAGTGGTAATATTGCCTTCTTTGAACAAGGTGGGTTTGAGCTAGGCACACAGGCAATGCGCCTTGTAAATAATGGCTTCCAATCAGATGTAGCAATAGAGAGTAAGCCATTCGAAGTTGGTTACTCAGGCGACTTTGAAATCTCGTTTTGGCATTTCTATAGTATTGAGCAAAACTGGGATGGTGGTGTTGTAGAAGTTAGTGTTAATGGCGGTGACTGGGTTGATGCTACTGAAATTGGCGGCACATTTGATGTTGGCTACGACGCTGTTCTAATCGAAAACGATTCGCAAGAACTTCAAGAACGTGAAACTTTTACTGGTAATAACGTACAAGATAGTGGCGCGTATGGTAATTATGAAACTATCAACTTTGGTGATGCTCTAAACGGCAACTTAGTAAAAGTGCGCTTTAGAATCTCATCAGATGGCGCAGTTGATGATTTAGGTTGGTGGATTGATAACCTAACTATGTCTAACGTTTTATCTCCTGTATTTTCAGAGCTTGTAGCGGGTGATTCACTAGCATGTGATAACGCAGCCCCACTTGTTTTAGTCGAAAGTGCATCGGCGGAAATTACTGAATCTGCTACAGGAACAATTACAGCAACAGCTACAGATCGCAATGGTCAAACACTAACTTATGCTTGGACTCAGGTTAGCGGTAGTGCTGCTACGCTCACTGGTACTGACACTGAAACTTTAAGCTTCACACCTGCAGCTATTACTGCAGATGAAGAGCTTGTTTTTGAAGTTGCCGTAAGTGATGGTGTAACAACTGTGACTCAACAAAGTACTGTAATGGTAAAAAATGAAGCGGTAGCAACAGTGCCTGTAACTGAATCAAAATCTAGCGGTGGTGGTAGTTTTGGCTTTATAGCTTTATTACTTACTCCATTAGTATGGTTTAATAGACGCCGTAAAAACGGAAGTAAATAAGTTTAAATAACATCCCGTCATCTCTAAATACATGACGGTTTTAATGAAAGGCCAGTAGCGTTTGCATCTGGCCTTTTTTATGCACTTAGTTTGATTTTTTTAGTCCTGAGCACAGTAACGACATAGACCAAGTTTACAAATGTGCTGACAAAGCACTTTACCATGCAAAAGAACATGGCCGTAATCAGTGCATTGTTGCTGATATTAGCTAACCACTGCTTAGCTAAGTAATACTTTACATTGAACTTAAATTGATAAATTCTCTACAAAGAGTGCATGAGTTTATTAAGCCAGCCATCAGCTTTTGATGGTTTGTAAATCATTACTATGTCTTCGCTGTAGCGACTGTTAACCCCCTTTACAGTTAATTTTTTAAGCCCTAAATCATCAATCACGAAATTTGGTAAATATGCCAACGCCAAGCCACTTTGTATCACCTCTATTAATGCACTGTAATCGCTACATCTAAATACAATATTGCGCGGGGCTATTTCATCTTGCCAACCGTCGGAGCCAATACCTTGTTCAAGGCCGCACAGTGGTGAAAACAACGGGCATGCAAAAGACAACTGTAGTAATTGGTTTTTATTGAGTGTTAAAAAGCCTTTTTGTACTAGCTGATGTGAAGGAGACGCAGCTACACTAAACTCAGTATTAAATACGTCAACCGCCACTAAATTAGTATGTGAGCTGTTGTTTAATGCCTCGCGAGTAACTAGCGCAATATGCGCCGAACCTGATGCAACTTGGCTTATGGCTTCATCTTCAAATATATTATTAATACGCACCGAGCAAGGCAGGTTACTAAGGGGTGTAAGCAGCTTTTTAACGCCACTTTTGAGTAAAATGGCAGGGCCTGCAATAACCGCATTAAATTTATGATTATCGCTTTTAAAACGGCTAGTAAGCTGCTGGTAATTATGAACTAAATCGCTACTGTGCTTAACAAACTCTTTGCCTTTATCATTGAGTACTAAGGTTTTACCTACACGGTTAAACAGCTCCGTGGCTAAATTTGCCTCAACCTTTTTTAGCGTTTTAGACAGCGCACCTGGGGTAATATTAAAGTGCTTAGCGGTTGTATGCAGATTTTGCGAACCCGCCATATGAATTACTTTTTCAATGTCATCTAAATGCATAGCGCCAAACCGTATTAACTAAAAGGAAACAACTAATCACTTATTATCGATTATTTGTATATAAAAATCAGCTTATAGTGGCGCTATATATATTTTTTGAGCACTAACATGAAACGCATACTGCTATTTTTTATTTTATTATCGAGTGCAGCGCACGCAAATACACCTCAACACAATTCACATATAACCCACAGCTATAATGGCTTCCATGGTATGGCGCTTATTTTAGCCGGCGATAAAGTACTTGCCAGCCACATGCCTTTATACGCCCCTCCACACAACTACCAAATAGTGTATGAAGTAACTACGGATGACACCCACTTAAAAACAATCAAAAATATTTTAAATAAAGCAGCAGACGAGCAAGAACAGATCACTATTTTACCAACCAAATTTGACCTAAATTTATTAATAAATAAAAAGACACCCACCTTAAATGTAACTGTATTTAACGGCCATTTTGAACGCGGTGGCAACGCACTTTTTACTACAAAGCTAACCTTTAAAAACCCGCTATATGTTGAAAAAATAACGACTAATCAAGCACAAAAAAATGTGTTTACATTAATAAAGCTAACAGAGCAGCAAGGTTTAGTAATTCATAAAATACAAAGCAAGCCAAGCTATGACTCGTTAAGCTTAGTACCGCTTACTATGAGTAAATATAACGGGAAATTGAAGTGTGATGCTTCGATAAGCACTGCGCTTAAAAGCAAACTAGAGGCATGTTTTAAAACCGTACCAAGCTATTTAGAAACAAAAGACTTTGCAGTTAATTAATTTATAAAACCAGTGATTTTGGCTTTAAATCGCTGGCTTATAAAGTGTTACTTTGTTTTTAGTAAATTTTAAGATTAAATTTTGAGATGACACCCACCGTTAATTTTGTACTTTAGCCATAATGAATTAGGTGGTGCACTTCCAATTAGAATCTAGGAATCAATAAATAAAAAATTAGGTTGGGTGTCATCATAAAAATAAACTCAACAAACGCTGCAGCTTCATGCAGCGTTTGTTGCTATTTAATTTTCTAGGAGCTAATTAAAACTCATAGCTTATTTTGGCTGAAAAGTTACGCCCAGGTTGGGTGTATTGGCTAAAATCAGCACCTTGTGATTGACCTGCAATCAACTCAAAAGGTACATATTCTTTATCGAGCAAGTTAAGTACACCTACATTTAGCTGCCACGCTTGCCATTCGTAGTTTGCGTATAAATCAACAACGCCGTAGCCATGTCCTTGCGTAGTTTTATTACCGTTTGTATCAAGTACTACATCCGATTGCGATTTAGCCAAACGCAACGCGGCGGTCCAGTTAATATTACCCTGTTCTGTACTTAACAATACTGAGCCATTTAACGGGCTAATGCTGGTAAGTGGCTGATCGGTTTCTTTATTTTCACCATCAACGTAAGCCACGTTTGCCTCTAGTAGTATATTTTCAGCTACATACATGGCAATTCCGGCTTCCACACCGCTTATTTGTGTTTCGCTAATATTTTGGTACTGATACAGCGTTTTGTTTACGCCAGGAATGTACGTTGGCTCAACACCCACTACGGCGGTTTCTATAAAGTCATCGTATGCTGCATAAAAAGCACTTAAATTTACACTAATATCGCTGCTGGCGTATCTTAGCCCAAGCTCAAACGAATCACTGCTTTCAGGGTCTAAATCGGCGTTTGGTAATATTTGATAAAACGGCTCAACGCCGTGGCTTTGATAGGCTTGGTCGTGTGGTGGTATTTTAAAGCCTCGTACGTATTGCCCGTACAACGACAAGTTATCATCCACTTGGTATATAGCACCTAGCTTAGGCGAAAAAGCAGATTCGGTAATATCACCAAGCTGCGCATCGGCGTATAGCTCATCATTTTTAGCCTCTAGGGTGTAGTAATCATATCGCACACCCGCAATAACTGACCACGCGCTATTATTAAACGAAATACTATCTTGTACATAAGCGCCAATTAAAGAGGTATCAGCCCCCGGAAATGCTTTTTGTTTTTGATCTGTAAAATCAACAGTGCCATCGGCTAAAATACGGGTTTTAAAACGTGGGCGGGTGGTGTCGTATAAGTCTATATCAATCCCGTATACCACTTCATGATCGGCACTCTCTGCGTTAAACCCTTTATTAAATACCGCTTTTAAACCTAAAATATTTTGCTCAAAACGATAGTCGTTATAATCGGTGTAGGTGCTTGCGCCACTAATTTGATCGCTTTGTTGCCCGTAACTACTATAAGACACTTGCCCGTACCATTTATCAAACGCAGCGGTTGCTACTTCTGAATGGTAATCGAGCGCCAGTGACCAACTCGTGTCATCTTCTTCGGTTTCTTGAACAGCAGGGGTTATTACTTGCTCAGTTGTTTGATTAAAGTAATCAAGGGTGTATTTAAGTGTGCGTTTTTCATCAAGCTGTTGCTCAAATTTAACTAATAAAGCATCCGACTTAGCATCATAACCGGGTAAATTTTCGTCATAGTTTTGTACTTCTTCGCTATCACGGTGGCTATACACGGCGCTTACTGCAAAGTCGCCTAAGTCTTTTGCAGCAGTAATATCGGCGGCAACTTGATTACTTTGACCTTGATACCCAAGCGCCATTTTTACAAAGCTGCTGTTATTTTTTAAATAATCACTAGGATCTTTAGTGGTTATAACCACAATGCCACCAAGTGCATCAGAGCCATATAATGACGATGCAGCACCTTTGGCTACTTCTACTTGTTTTACACCTGCTACGTCAAAATAATTACGGCCAACTAAATAGCCCCCTCCACCTGCATAACCATCGTTGGTGCGTCGGCCATCTTTTATAAATACAACCCGGTTACCACCAACACCACGTACTGTAAGTGTTTGCGCGCCTGCGCCACTGCCTGTCGTTGCAATGCTTGGGTCGTACTTAAACATGGTTTGTAAATCTACAGCTAGCTGACGCTCTATGTCTTGCTCGGTAATAACAGTGACTGAGCCTGTTACATCTTTAAGCTTTTGCTCAAAGCGCGAGCCACTTACAACAATATGATCGTCAATTATGTTTTCGGCAATGGCAGTGCCCGAGCCAAGTAGTAAGGCTGCTATAGCAGTAAATCTAAACGCAGAGGGATTCATTTTAACTCCAAATGATAATAGTTATTATTTATGGCGGAGATGTTACAACTAAGTCAAAATAAGATCAATTAATTATGATAATCATTTTCATTTAGATTTAACTAGTTATAATAGCCAAAAAATAAAACCGGAGTGTGTAATGAAATACCTATTTATATTGTTTGCTTTAATGGCCCAATCTGCAGTTGCACAAGAGCGCGTTATTAGCGCTGGCGGCACCCTTACAGAAATAATTTATGCGCTAGGCAAACAAAATACCCTTGTAGCGGTTGATCAATCGAGCATGTACCCGCACCAAGCCACACAATTACCACAAGTGGGCTATTATCGCGATTTAGCGGCAGAAGGCGTACTTTCAATGCGTCCAACCACCTTGTTAGCGCTTGAAGGCGCAGGGCGTAGCCAAGCACTTAAGCAAATTGAGGCAACAGGGGTTAAGCTAATTCATTATAAAAAGCCGACCTCAGTTAACGAGCTACTTGAGCTAATAAAACGTTTAGGTGACGATTTAAACGCTAAGCAAAAAGCACAAACACTTATTACGCACATTACAAAATCGTTACCTGAAAAAGCAAAAGCGCCAACACACAGCGCGCTATTTATACTCTCAGCTAATGAGCGCGGGCTTGTTGCCGCCGGGCAAGAAACCGTCCCTAATTTATTATTTAGCTATGCAGGCATTACTAATATAGGCGCTACGTATTCAGGCTTTAAAGCAATAAATAGTGAAGTACTGGCTGTAAATCAGCCCGACTTTTTAGTAGCCCCAGCCCATGTTGTACAAAGCCTTGGCGGTAAGCAGGCTTTTTGTGAGCAACCTACACTACACTTATTAAAAGCGGCGCAAACCTGTAGCTTACTTGTAATGGATAGCCTACTTTCGCTTGGCATGTCGCCGCGTATAGCCACAGCAATTAATGAGCTTAACGAGTATAAAACCCGCTTATGAACACCCTAACATTGAGCCGTTTTAAGCCTGTAACACTTAGCCAAACCCATAAATGGATGCTATTAGCCTCTGTGTGTATTTTTGCTTTGGCGCTACTTAGCATAGGGTACGGGCCAGCAGGGTGGGATTGGCGTTTAGCCATTGCTTGGCTTGCGCCCGAGTACTTTAATCAGTTTGATGCGCTGCAAATTAATGTCGTAATGCAAATACGTTTGCCACGCTTTGTGCTTGCAGTGCTTGTAGGGTTGGTGCTTGCCCAAACAGGCGCTTCAACGCAAGCACTGTGCCGCAACCCATTAGCCGACCCATCTATTATTGGCATTAGTGCGGGTGCGGCCATGGTTGCAGTAGCATTTATTGCACTTAGCGCGCAGTTTAATTTTAACGCGCAGTTATATTTACCTTATGCCTCTTTTTTAGGGGCGCTTGGTGTTACCTCGCTGGTATATTTTATTGCCAAGCAGCAAGGGCAAATTAATATCACCACACTTATATTAGTCGGGGTTGCTATTAACGCATTAGCCTTTGCGGTTATTGGGCTACTGAGCTTTTTTGCCGATGACAGTGCATTACGATTAATAAATTACTGGACCATGGGCTCATTAGGCGGAGCAAGCTGGATCACGATTATTCAAGCTTTGCCATTACTGCTTATTAGCCTAGTTGGGCTATGGCGATTAAAAGAGCCCATGAACTTACTCCTTATTGGCGAGTCACAAGCTCAGTACCTAGGGGTAGACACCAACAAGCTCAAACTATATGTAATTATACTTGTTGCACTAGGAGTAGGGGCGGTTGTGGCACTTACCGGCTTAATAGGGTTTGTTGGCTTGGTAGTCCCGCATATTGCCCGCTTAATGGTGGGGCCGCATTTACGTAATATGCTGCCGCTTTGTATGCTAATTGGCGTAGTGGTATTGCTACTTTCTGACTGGCTAGCACGCATTGTGATCATGCCATCAGAGCTACCCATTGGGGTTATTACTGCATTATTGGGTGCGCCATTGTTTATTTATTTAATAGTGAAAAATAAGCGAGGTTGGTCATGATCACGTTTAACAACCTAAGCGTTGGCTTTGATAATCACAGCATTTTAAACGCTATTAATGGCAGCGCTAAACAAGGGCAACTTGTAGCACTACTTGGTGAAAATGGCGCAGGTAAATCTACCTTGCTGCATACCTTAGCAGGTATGCATTCCTTTACAGGCAGTGTACTTTTTAATGCTAAGCCGCTGGCTGCTCATGCTAAAAAACGCCTAGCCACACAGCGCGCAGTGATGATGCAAGCAAACCATGTAGGGTTTGATTTTACTGTATTTGAGCTTATTGCAATGGGCCGCTACCCGTATGTAGAGTCATTAAAAATGCAAAGCGAAAAAGTAAATAAATACGCCGCTATTATGGATTTAAGCCATTATTTAACTCGCCGCGTAAGTGCGCTTTCGGGCGGAGAGCAACAACGTGTGCATATGGCGCGCACTTTGGCGCAACTAAACGCCTTTACACAATCGGCCGAGCCAAAACTAATGCTGCTCGACGAGCCTACATCAGCACTTGATATGCGCCATCAACATGCTTTGCTCAGCTGCGTTAAAGCGTTTGTAGGGCAGGGTAACAGCGCCATTATTGCAATACACGACCTAAATTTAGCCAGCCTTTATGCAACCGATGCTATTTTACTGCACAACAAAAAAGTGCTGCAAAGTGGGCCTATAAACACCGTATTAACTGAACAAAACTTACAACAAATGTACGCCATGAAACTGCACGTAAACCCTCATCCTTATAACGATGCACCCATGGTTTTTTCTCAACGTCAGGAGTTTTTATGAGAGAGCAAGCGTTAAACGATGCACGCACATTGGTTTACAAAACCAATGCTGGTGTCATGTCGACCATTTCTAATAATTTACGCGGTTACCCGTTTGGCTCAGTAACCCCCTATATGTGCGACGAACAAGGCCGCGTTTACTTTTTTATTAGCGATATAGCCCAGCACACTAAAAATCTAAAGCACGACTCACGTATGAGCCTAACTGTGTTTGATGCCACCGACAGTGGCGATCAAAACGAGCACGGCCGCGTAACGCTTGTAGGCGATGGCTCTATTGTGCCAAGTGAGCAAGCACACACTTTACTTGATAACTATATTTCCCTATACCCCGAAGCCGCTAGCTATCGCAACGCGCACGACTTTCAATTATGGCAATTAGACGTAGTGCGAGTGCGTTACATTGGCGGCTTTGGCAAAATATTTTGGCTTGAACAAATCGAGTGGCAGGGCGAGGCAAAAAACTGGGATGAAAGCCAACAGCAAAGCATGATTAACCATATGAATGAAGATCACCAAGATGCTATGTCGCTCATATTAATGCAGCACTACGGCGTAGCCGATAACACCCCTATAATGAGCGGCCTATTACCCACTGGTTTTTATATACAAAGCCAAAAGCGTAATTACTTTATTAATTTTAAAACCCAGTGCAACAGCCCGTTAGAGGTACGTAAAGCGCTGGTTACGTTAACCAATCAAGCACGCAACAACTTAGCTAATACAGAGGAAACAGTATGAAAAAATTAATTGCTTTACTAAGTACTGCACTACTACTTAGTGTCAATGCAGCACATGCAGACGAATGCACACTTAGCCTTGATGCAAACGACATGATGCAGTTTTCAACTAAAACGCTAAGCGCTCCTAAAAGCTGTAAAAAAGTAACTGTAAAGCTTAGCCACGTAGGTAAATTACCCGCCAATGTTATGGGCCATAACTGGGTGCTTGCTAGCGAGAAAAACATGCAAGCTATAATAACCGATGGCAACGCAGCAGGGCTTAGTAACCACTACTTAAAGCCTAACGATACTCGCGTACTTGCCGCTACCGACATTATTGGCGGTGGCAAATCAGCGCAAGTTACATTTAATACTAGCGCCTTAACAGCAGGGACTAACTACACGTATTTTTGCTCTTTTCCTGGGCATTACGCCATGATGAAAGGCACATTTACGCTTAAATAAATATCAAAGGGTGTATTGCACTAACACTGTGTAATACACCCTATTTTATTATTGGCAATGCGTTTGCTCGCCTCGTTTGGCTAAAGCTTTAAAAGCCGCTTGTTGATGTTCTTTTTGTACATAACGGGGTGGCAAAGGATTAACCTGCAACTGATACCCTGTTTGATTAGCTTGCACACTTGTTACCGGCGATATCCAAACAACATTTAACTCTGGCGCTAAACGCTTAATAACACGCGCTATACCTTCGCCATTTTTTACATGAAAATCGCCCGAAATATGCATTACCTGCGTATTTTTATGCGCTGTTACATAGTTAACAATAGACTCCCCCATAGTTTCATCCCATGTAACTTGTGCTGCAAAATAGTTTTCGTTTTGACTCGGTGAGCCGTGGTGCATTGACGCCATAAAACGTTGTTTATAATCACTGGGGGATGTATCAATAGCGGCTGCAATGAAGCTCTGCTGTGTTTCATCAAGCTTATTTAGGTAACTTATGCCTTGCCTGCCAATACACGTAACAATATTTTTAGGGGCATTTGCAGCGATTACATCGCTATTGTTCGCTTTAGCCAGCTCTACCAACGCACGGTAATCACTTTTGTAATTAGGCCACGCTTGGGTGTTATCAATTAAATATTGCTCACCAATTTCACTCTTAACATACTGGTTTAAAATAGGCTGATCCGCGCGGCTAAATTGTTCAAGCGACAGTGCTGTGCGTTTATTACTTTTGCTTAATTGCTCAAATAACTCCGCCTGAAATAAATGCACACCCGGGTGCGTATGCCATTCACCCACTAAAACCACATCGGCATTTAATAGCTTGGGCTCTAATAATACAGAGCTAACAGGCTTTGCTTGTGCATTATAAAGCGCAGTGTAATAAAGCGATGAGCTTTTATCAGGCGGCACAGTTGTTGTGCTACAACCACTCAAACCCGTAACTAACGCCAGAGTTAACATAGACTTTTTCATACACACCTTTCAAAACCTTTTAATGCAAATAATTATCAATATCATATACTTGTAATACCTATTAAGCCAGCCAAACTGCTGCTTACTTACATAATCAAGGAAATGAGCGAAATGCGCATTTATATGCCTTAACTTTGCTTGTAGATATTAAATAGCTTTTGATAGCAATATCTTAGGTAATTTGTTAAAACTGTGTAAAGTATAAAATGAGCGTGACATCGGCAGAAGTATGCTCGATTCGAGGCCTATAAAATCGTTCGATGTTAAATGGAGTTCTATGAAGCATCCAATTTTTAGTGAAAACATGGAAGATGGTTTTAGCCTATTCTTACTAAAATTTTCAGAATCAAGAAGCTGTCTCTTATTTGGTACCTCAGCTCTTTTGTTATTTATATTTGCAAGTCAAAACACCAGTTTTATGAGTTTTCTTAATGAACACTGGTTTGGTAACATTCTTCAGATTTTATGTGTAATTGGAGCTTTATTAAGTTGGTTTTCAGCACATGCACATTCATATAAAAATGGACACTTTAAACTAGTAGCTTCCATATTCTTACTTTGGCCAATTATCTATATATAATTGTTTTATATACATTTAACTGAAAAAACCTAACGTAAATATCAAATGAAATTATAGTTGGCTGTTTTTTGTTCCTAAAACCATTTTAGTCAACTATATTATTCCGCTTATGTAAGCGCTAGGCCCTGGAGAAGGTTTTATAGATGGAACCAAATTATTCAGAATATTCTATTACTGAATTGCAAGAAGCTATCACGTCTATTGATAGGGCTTTGTACCCTGAACGCTTTGAGCTATTAAAAGCCGAACTATTAAATAGAGAAGAGGAAGAGCATGATGCTTCTCAATTAGTAAGTCTTTCATCAAAGGACTTACTTATTAAGCTCAGCAATGCATTTTTTGTAATTCCGTTGATGATCTATATAGGAATAGATGCACTTAATAGCGGTGAAATACTCCTTAAAGGAGGAGCTATATCAAAAAATGAAAACTTTATATTATTTACATTAAGCGTAATATTTTGTTTTTTAATCTCAGCGGTACTGACATATAGCCTGTTTGTGGATAAGAGAAAAAGTTCCTGACATATGTGTTATGTCGTTCATAAATTCACTAGGACACAGTTCGATTGGTAGTGCTTTTCTGGAGGTTGATAATATTTTCAACTCAGGGCAAAACATGCTGCACAAGCTAAGCAAAAACAAGTTATAGAGAATAAGAAGACGGTGAAGTGTATTTAAAAACTCTTTAACTGAAACAAAAAGGCCGCAGTAATAAATACTGCGGCCTTTGTTTTTAGCTAAGCGCTTTAAACTAGGTACGTTTAGTAAGCGCCTGCGCTATATATAAGCTCGTAGCTGTGGCTGTAAATCTCAAGGATGTTACCAAACGGGTCTTCCATGTAGATCATGCGGTACGGCTTTTCACCCGGGTAGTAATAACGAGGGGCTTCCATACGTTTTTTACCGCCAGCTTCTACAATACGCTCGGCTAAACCTTCTACATCAGGGTCTTGAACACAAAAATGAAAGATGCCTGTTTTCCAGTATTCAAAATTGTCTTTTGGGTTTTCTTGGTTTTTAAATTCGAAAATTTCGACACCAATACGATCCCCTGTAGATAGGTGCGCTATTTTGAATTTTTCCCACTTTTCGCCAAATACTTCTGTACACATTTCGCCAATTGGGCTTTTGTCTTCGGTAATTAAAGTCGGTTCCATTATTGTGTACCAACCCATAACCTTAGTGTAAAACTCGACTGCTTTTTCAACGTCGGGAACCGAAATACCAATGTGCGAAAAACTACGTGGATATGTATGACTCATAATGCTTCCTCTTTAACTTGTGACTTATCTTGTGGCTAGTTGATGGAGTTAGTTTACGAACTGAACAATATTAAGTAAAATTATCATTAATCATCATTTTGAGTATGTTTTGTAATGATAAACCCTGCATGGTTAAACACGTTTTGTACGTTGGTTGAGGTAAATCACTTTACCCAAACCGCCGAACGCCTTTTTATGACCCAATCTGGCGTAAGCCAGCATATTAAAAAGCTTGAGCAGCAAGTAAACTGCGCGCTATTAGAGCGCCACGGCAAACAATTTACCCTTACCGTACATGGGCAAAACTTGTATCAACAAGGCAGCTTGTTATTAAAGGAATGGCAATTTTTAGAACAACAATTAAAAGATGATTCGCCTTACAGCGGCTTGGTAAAAATACAATCGCCTGGTAGTTGTGGGCTACAATTTTATAGCCAATTATTAGCGCTGCAGGCAAAGCATACCGAGCTTAATATTGATTATCGCTTTGCACCCAATACAAGTGTAGAGCAAGCTGTGGCAAACCACAGTGCCGACATAGGTTTTTTAACTCAAGCTCCGACGCTTAGCGAAGTTACCAGCCACAAAATTGGTAAAGAAGCCTTGTTACTTGTCACCCCCGCACATATTAAAAACCCAACGTGGGAGGTCTTATGTGAGCTTGGCTTTATTGGCCACCCCGATGCAAAACACCACGCACAGCTCCTACTAAGCGAAAACTACAGTGAGTTTGAACATGTTGATCAAATTAAACGCACGGGGTTTTCTAACCAGATAAGTTTAATACTGGAGCCGGTAAGTTTAGGGCTAGGTTTTACGGTTTTACCTGCGCATGCCGTTAGCGCATTTAATAAACCTGCGCTTATTAAAACGCACCACTTAGCTAATCCGATTAGCGAAAATATTTATGTGTGCCATCACCGAAATAGGCCAATGGCAAAGCGTATGAATACAGTAATTGAGCTAATAAAGGCGGGAGTAAATAGTTAAAACGTAAACCCCCTTTACACCCACGGCACTTAATACCATAAGCAAAAGGGGGAATAGAAAATTAATTAACGCTTTCTAATTTTGCTTTTAAATCAAGTAAGTCGGTTGCGATAGTATTTGGCTGTATTTCCCAAGGATCGAAAATAGATTCTTTAGATCGTTGAATCCACGCCGCGCGCATACCATGCGATATGGCACCGGTTACATCAAACGGATTACTTGATACAAGCCACGTGTTTGCGCCTGTTGAATTAGTTTCGCGTAAAAAGTGGCTATAAACCCCTGGGTTTGGTTTAAAGGTTTTAACGTCGTCGGCACTTACTACCCCTTCAAAAAGCTCACTAATGCCAGCGGTTTCTAATAAGGTATGAACTGCGTCGGCAGCGCCGTTTGAAAATGCAAACAAACGGTAATCCTTCGCTTTTAATTGCTCAAGGCCTGCTTTTACATCATCGAACGCAGGAAGCGTTTTATAAAGCTCTAGCAGTTGCCCCTTTTGATCTTCACTTAGCTCGGTTTTGTGCGCTAAGCAGGCGTAATCGAGTGCGTGTTTTGTACATAGCGAGAAAGGAATATAATTTTGCATTAATCCACGTCTAAATGAATACTCTAATTGCTTTTCGCGCCATGTATTTGAAAATGCTTGGGCGTTATCGCCAATCATGTCGTCGAGTAAGGACAGTACGCCGTGAGTGTTTATTAGCGTACCGTATACGTCAAATGCAAGTGTAGTTGCCATGTTTGCTCCGCAATAAAATAAATTAAGTTGGTTTTAGAGTACTTGCTTACAGCTTAACTTACTTTGAACGAACGCTCAATTTAATAAAACTTATACGCATCAAGCGCTAAAATATCCATTTCTATACCTTCATGTATTTTTTCGGCTTTACCGTCACTACTTCCAAGCGCTGCAAAAAGAGGTAAAAAGTGCTCCTGGGTAGGGTGATTAAATAAAGCATGGGGTGCTTCATTTAAATAGTTAAGTAACGCTTGGGTGTTTTGCGCTATTAATTTTTGCTCAACCCAATGGGTAAACTCATTAACCATTTGAACACGATTAGGTGTAGCAGGGTTTTTAAATATTTCACGTAGATTGTGACTAATCCCGCCGGAGCCAATAATTAATACGTTATCGTAGCGCAGTGGTGCAAGTAACTGCCCGTATTTATACATAGCCTGAGCGCCCAAACGCGTGTTAATAGACACCTGAACAATGGGAATATTAGCTGCTGGGTACATTAAGCGCAGCGGGATCCACACACCATGATCCCACCCTTGATCTGCATTTTGCACCGTTTTAATACCCGCTTTGTAAAAGTACTCACTAATAGTATTAGCAAGCTTAGGGTCTCCTAGTGCTGGGTATTGAATTTCATACAGGGGCTTGGGGAAGTTATAAAAATCGTGAATAGTATGCGGCGCATCTCCGGATGTAATAACTATATCGTGCGCTTCATCAAAGTGGGCAGAAAACACCACAATAGCTCGTGGTTTACTAAGCGTTTGACCTAATGATGCAAAAAAATCTGACGTAGCCGATTGCTGTACAGCCATCATTGGCGAGCCGTGAGATATAAATAAAGCAGGCTGAGTCATACTAAAACCTTAAACAAATAGACGTGTTATAAACACTATATAAGTTTCTAATTTGACGATAAATATGATACTTATTTATACATTATCAACAAAGTATTGTTAAATATGGATAAGCTCACCACCATGAAGACCTTTTTAGCCGTTGTGCAAGAAGGATCATTTTCAAAAGCGGCCGATAAGCTCGATATTTCCCCGCAGTTAGTCAGCAAATATATTTCTGCGCTGGAAGATAATCTACGCACGCGTTTATTACACCGTACAACGCGAAAAGTAAGTGTTACAGAGGCTGGAAATCAATATTATCAGCGTTGTCAGCAAGTGATTATTGATATTGAAGACATGGAAAACTCACTAAACAACTTAAGCGAAAGTGTATCGGGTGTGCTTAGTATTAGTGCACCTATGTCGTTTGGTACTAAGCATTTAGCAGGTTTGTTGGTTGATTTTCAAAATCAGTATCCAAATTTAAAGTTAGATTTACGGCTCACCGACCAATATGTAGATATAGTAGAGCAGGGTATTGATATTGCTCTGCGCATTGGTGTATTAAAAAACTCAACGTTGATAGCTAAAAAAATTGCACCTATACACCTAGCGGTGTTTGCATCACCCGACTATTTAGAACGCCATGGCACGCCACAAACACTGCTAGATTTACAATCACATAATTATTTACGCTATTCCCACAGCGAACCCACAAAGCGATTATTTGGGGTTAATGAGTTAAAAAGCGAGCTAAAGCTTGAAAGTAACTTTGTGGCTAACAATGGTGATTTGCTACTAAATACAGCCATTGCGGGTGGTGGTATTGCTATGCAGCCAACATTTATAGCAGGGGAAGCACTGGCTCAAGGTAAAGTAGTGCGCATTTTAAATGACTACGAACCCGAGCCAATGGGGCTTTACATGGTGTATGCAAACAGACAGTTTTTACCCAGTAAAGTACGTGCGTTTGTTGATTTTGCAAGTGGCTATTATGGCGATACACCTTACTGGGATTTAGGACAGTGATATATCGATAAGTAATCAATTAACGCTATTTGTAGATGTAGTGCGACAAGGCTCATTTGCCAAAGCCGCAGCACTGCATGATATGGATAATTCGTCACTATCTAAGCAAATTAAAAAAGGGACAAAACACCCAATTATTATGGAAGTAAAAATCCATAATAAAATAGGAATATAATTAAAATACAGATTCATATTACTGTGAGCGCGTTAAATTAATAACGGCCATTTTACTGTAATGGGGGTTTACAGTAATTTTTTGCGTTATACATTTAGCTCTTTTAATTTATTCCAGACGCTCTCGCCGCCAGGGTGAAGCGCTGCATGGTACCGATACGCATAATATGTAATAGGTACGCAATGATGCTTTTGGCCAACCACAACTAAACTTTTCTCTTTTAGCTCTTTAGTAATGACATAGTTTGGTAACCAAGCAATGCCATTACCCTCTAAAGCCTGTATTTTTAAAAGCTCTGTCATCGACGATACAAATACTTTTTTAAGTTTAGAGCCCGATATTATCGGCTCTAACTGCCTACCCATATAAGAATCTAAACTGTAAGCTAAGTGAGGTACAAACCCATCACTTTCTAAATTGTATATTGCCTTACCGTTTGCATTGCAGGCACTCACCGGCAATAACTCTGCACTGCCTATTTTTTGATGACTAAACGGAGGTAACTTTAATCGTTCGTTATCAAAAGCAATAAGTAGGTCACATGCGCCATGTTCGAGCGTAGCTGTGGCTTTATCAACATCAATGGCTTCTATATTGAGGACTACTTTGCGATCACTTTTACTATGAAAGTTCGACAGCTTTAGCGCTAAAAACGTAGCTAATGAGTGCGCTGCAGCAACCTTTACTGAGTGAGTTTCTTCAGAGGAGAGTTCTTCTAACATACTCACTGAGTTATTCATTTGGTTTATTAGATTACGCGCTGTTATATGAAATATTTTACCGCTTGAGGTAAGTGTAATTGGTAAGTTCTCTCTATCTATTAGCTCTGCACCTACGGCTTCTTCTAATGCTTTAATTCGTCGACTAAAAGCAGGTTGCGTTATATGCCTAAGCCTTGCGGCCTGCGAAAAGCTTTTTGTATTAGATAAGGCCAAAAAATCTTCTAACCATTTACTCTCTATATTCATAATACTCACTCAAGATATGCAATTTAAGCATGGCCAGTAAAATAATAGCATTATTCAAAACAAAAAAAACACGATAAATTTAACCCATACAGTAACAACTTATCGGAATATAACAATGCTTAGAACACTAGGAATATTGGGAGGAATGGGGCCTTTGGCTACCGCCTCATTTATGAATCAAGTAATTGCGTTATCACCTGCTAAGAATGATCAAGAGCACATACCTATGTTTATAAGGAATATCCCGCAAATTCCTGACAGAACAAATTTTTTAATGGGTATTGAAGATGAAAATCCATTTTTTGAGCTTAAAAAGGGTTTTAACCAACTTACTAGCTTAGGTGTAAGTTGCATTGTTATACCGTGTAATACCGCGCATTATTGGTACAACGCACTAACGCAAAATGCTGATGTGCATACCATTAGTATTGTACAAAGCGTTATTAAGCGCGCAAAGGCAACGGGCAAACGTAAGATAGGGATATTAGCAACCACAGCCACGCTCAATATGCGGATATATCAGACGGCATTTAGTAAGCACAATATTAAATTTATTGAGCCTAACGAGCAGCAGCAAACATTTATAATGCAAGGTATAACGGCGGTTAAGTCAGGAGATTTAACCTCAGGACATAATCTTTTAAAACAAAGTTATGAGCTAATGCTAGCCCACGGTGCCGATACAGTACTATTTGGTTGCACCGAAATACCGCTAGTTTTAAATGAACAAGTATTAAATTCACCCGATACATGCTTAGATACCATCGCGATTTTAGCGCAAGAGTGCGTTAATTGGGCTTATATAAGCACTCAACAATCAACCCTCTCAAGTGTGGCTTAATTAAACATTAGTTATAAATAGGTGTGCTTACACTGGTGCATTTAAGTAGCACACCTAAATAGCCAACTTACACTGGCGCGTTTTGTTCAATCAAGTTTTTAGCTTTTAACTCACTCCAAAACGCATCCGGAATAGTAACCTTCATTGAGGCTACATTAGCTTTAATTTGCTCCTCCGTGCGTGCCCCAGGAATAATTGAGGATACCGTTGAAGGCGCCTCTGCAAACTGCAGTGCAGCTGTTTTAATATCAATCCCATGTTTAGATGCAATGTCGCTTATTGCATTAAACTTTTGCTGCATAGGCCCTGGAATTTTAGGCGAGTAATTAAAGCGGTTACGACCGGCTAAAAAACCACCATTAAGCGGCGCACCAATGACTGCTGAAATACCTCGTTTATCAAGCATAGGAAAGGTTTTATCAAGTGCCTGCTTGTGATCTAAAATTGAATACTGCAGCGCTAGTAAGCAAATATCTGGGTCTGACATATCAAGCGCTTTATAAACAGCATGAGGTGTATTTACTCCAAAACCCCAGCCTTTAATTATTCCTTCATCACGCATTTTAGTCAGCTCAGGAATAGCACCTTTAGCCGCTTGATCAAAATACTTAAGCCAGTCATCTCCCATATCGCTGTTTTGTGGTGATAAATCGTGAATATAGACAATATCGAGTGAGGCGACACCAATACGATGCAAAGTATCTTCTATTGAACGGCGCGTGCCTGAGGCTGAATAATCATACTTATAATGAAACGGTGAGTGATCAGCCCAATGCCAACTATTTTCTAAAGGCTCTGCTGAAGGGGTAAGAAGGCGACCTACTTTTGAGGATAAAACATAATCTTCACGCTTTTTGTTTCGAAGTAAATCACCGAAGCGCCTTTCGCTTAAACTCAAACCGTAAAAAGGTGATGTATCAAAATGACGAATACCAGAATCCCATGCTGCATTTAGCATTGTTAAAATTTCTGTATCGCTTGATATAGTATTAAAGCCATTCCCGGCGGCAAGGCCGCCCAAGCCCATTCTTGATTCCGGCCGGTAATGCTTAGCGTTAGTAACATCGTTTGTGGGTAGAGCAGCGCTTTTATCTATTGAGCCTTTAGTTTGCATAACACTGCCGTTAGACATTTTTACCTTTAGTTGCTCAGCCAAAGCTGAAGCACTAAAAATAGAGCCTAAACTTAAGGCAGCCCCTGCTTTAATAAAATTTCTGCGAGATACCATGTGACTATTCTCCTTGAGTAGGTTAAATATCTACGCTCTAAGCTAGTATAAATAACAACCAAACTCAAGCAAGGAGAATATAATAAATGACAACATTATCAATAAGATAGTTAAATTAACAAACACTGAATAGACGTTTGAATTAACATTTATAACTGATTATTTTCTTTACTCGTATAGTCCTTTTAAATGTACAAAACAGTGCATTTTAATAGCTTGATAAAAAAGCATACTTCCAAATTGGTGCACGCTTTAATACTCATTTATACAATATAAAATGGTTACATTTATTAGATGTGTACAAATTAGTAGACAAAACCGCAATAAATTAAAGATGCACAAATAATCTCACTATCAAAGCGATTGCGGCAACACTTAGCTAATTTAACCGAGCGTAGTTGAAATAATTGGGGTAAATATTACAAAAACGTTTATTATTAAAGGTTTGCCTTGCAATACACGACGTATTTGTCTCTTTCACAATGCAATTGCTGGCAAGCCCTGTAAGAGTTTTATCTTGCCAAGTAACACTGTGCAGTGCAGCAAATTGCAACTAAATTCAACGTAGTTAGCGCTGAAAATAGCTGCTTAAATAGATCAATTATTCAAGTTCAGGTTACTTGAGCTTTTTAATACCAATTAACACACAGATGGCACCGCCAATAATACCCGCCCATGCTTCTATTGGTGTGTCGCCACTAAATGCACGGCTAAGCTGCGAAGCCGCCGCATCATACACGTCGTATCCCCACATAATTAAAGCGATACCTATAACGATTAAAACAATTCCTACAATCTTATTATTCATAAATATCCTTAAGGTTTAACTTACATAAACTAAATAAAAATAAATCAGGGTTAATCTAATTCTAATTGAGCACGTTCTACGCTCTCACTAGGTAACTCTTTTTGTACCGATACACCAAGCTCTTTAAACTCTGATGCTTGTTTAATTAAATTACCTTTACCACGGTATAGCTGCGAGAATGCTTTATCATAACTTTCTTTCGCTTTATCAAGCTGCTTACCTACACCTTCCATACTCAATAAAAAACCATTGAGCTTGTTATAAAAACGCTCCGCTCGACTTGCCAGCTCTTTTGAGTATTTAGTTTGCTCTTCAAAACGCCATAACTGTTTAACAATATTTAAACTAGTAAGCAAAGTCGTGGGTGTAGCTACCAGTATATTTTTTTCGATTGCTTGTTGGTAAATATCGCTTTGATATTTGAGTGCTTCTACAAAAGCTGATTCTATTGGTACAAACATAACCACCACTTCTGGCGAGTTAATACCTGGTAAGCGGTCGTACGATTTACTCGCAAGTTCATTAATACGCGCTGTAACGGCGTTTACATGCTCTTTAATTGCTTGATTAGCATCTAGATCATTTTCAGCGTTCACGTAGCGTGTATAGGCATTTAATGAAGTTTTAGCATCAATAACTAAGTGGCGACCCTGTGGTAAGTACACAACTACATCAGGGCGTAAGCGGCCATCTTCAGTGTTAAACGACACTTCGCGCTTATAATCAACGCCTGCACGTAAGCCAGCACTATCTAATACGTTTTCGAGCATAAGCTCGCCCCAATTACCTTGGGTTTTCTTTTGCCCTTGTAGGGCGTTACTGAGCTTGTCGGCTTGATCTGTTATAGCTTGGCTTTTAGCTTGCAAATGCAGTAGCTCGGTTTTAAGTGCAGTCCGTTGCTTTATGTCTTCAACGTGCATTGATTCCATTTTTTCTCTAAAGCCTTTTAGCTCGCCTTGAACTGGTTTTAATAATTGCTCAATGCTTTCTTGATTTAAGGTTTTAAAGCTTTGTGATTTTTCTTCTAGAATTTTATTGGCTAGGTTTTCAAACTCTTTTTTGAGCGTATTTTTACTTTGCTCAATTTGCGCGAGTTGCTCGCTAAAGTTTTGCTGTTTTTGCTCAAGGGTAGTGCGCATATTATTATATTCAACATCGCGCTGATTATATTGTTCACGAAGCGCTGCCAGCTCGCCTTCGGCTTTACGCCAAAAATGATTGTATTGAATGCTTTGTTTTTCTTGTTCGCTAAAACGCGTTTTAAAATGCTGCGCTTCATCGCGCTGCTCTTGGTGAGTATGTTCTAGCAGTTCATGATCTTCTAGCAAGGCGCTGTATTGCAGCTCTTTATTATCAAATTGGTTTTGTAACAGGGAAAGCTGTTGCTGCTGTTCGCTTATTTGTAGATGTAGCTTTTTGCGAAGCCGTGTTGATACAGCGCCGTAAAATAGGACGCCTAAAGCAACACCAGCACCAGCGCTTAGCCAATCAATATTAGTGAGTACTTGAGTGAGCATAAAATAAACTTATAAAATTTAGAGACATGCCATCATAACCAATAACCAACAACAGAAGTAGGGGAGTTAAGAAATTACAGACATAAAAAAGCCAGCTTAAAATAAGCTGGTCAAATATTACTAAGTTAAGTAATCAAAGGGATAATCAATATGTGCCCGAGCAAGCTGCAACTTAAATACATAATCACCAAAATAACTAATATTATTAGGTGAGGCTATATAACAACAGGCATTAGAGTAGACCGGATAACAAAATAATTAAGTCAAATTAATTTGCGGAAGATCAATTATTTTTATTCGGGTTGATTTAAACAAATCAAATTATGGGCATAAAAAAAGCCAGTTCAAAATGAACTGGCTCAATCATTACTAAAATTAGTAACTAAATAGGGGGAATCAACATGAAAACTTGTATTAACTGCAATTAATCAACAAGCATAATAGTAGACGCGTCTTTTTTAATTAAGTTCAAAAAAAATAAAAAACTTTTAAAATAAGTGCTGAACGCTAGATTTTAGACATAAAAAAAGCCAACTCAAAATGGGCTGGCTCAATCATTACTAAAATTAGTAACTAAATAGGGAATCAACATGAAAACTTGTATTAACTGCAATTAATCAACAAGCATAATAGTAGACGCGTCTTTTTGAATTAAGTTCATAAAAAAATAAAAACTTTTAAAATAAGTGCTGCACGCTAAATTTTAGACATAAAAAAAGCCAACTCAAAATGGGCTGGCTCAATCATTACTAAAATTAGTAACTAAATGGGAAATCAACATGATGCTTGTGTTAACTGCAATTAATCAACAAGCATAATAATAGACGTCCGCTTTTTAATTAAGTTCATAAAAAGATCAAAACTTTTTAGATCTTTTTTAGTTTTTAATTAATGACAACATTTGCTGCTCATCAAACTTTGTAAAGCTCATTGATTTATCAGTAAATAATGCATCAACAAGGGCTTGCTTGTCTTGCTGCATTCTAAATACTTTTTGCTCTATTGAGTTACTCATTATGAGCTTATAAACAAATACAGGATTAGTTTGACCAATGCGGTAGGCTCTATCAGTCGCTTGCTTTTCTACTGCGGGATTCCACCATGGATCAAAATGAATAACGGTATCTGCTTGTGTTAAGTTAAGGCCTGTTCCACCGGCTTTTAAGCTAATTAAAAACACGGATGTTTTACCACTGGTAAACTCGTCGATTACTTTATCTCGTTGACGCGTTTGCCCTGTAAGCATACTAAAGTTAATGTTTATTTCTTCAAGGCGTTGGGCTATTAAATCGAGTGCCGATGTAAACTGACTAAATATAATAATCTTACGACCCAGACTTAGCATAAGCGGTAAGTGTGTTGTTAACCATTCAAGCTTAGCGGAGCCTGCTTGAGTATCTGGATCTATTAATTTAGGGTGGCAACAAATTTGCCTTAACTTTAAAAGCGCCTCTAAAAATGCAAGCTTACTTTTTTGTGCGCCTTGTTCGGCAAATAAGTCTATTAGCTTCTCTTCTAATGAACGTGTAATGCCTTGGTACATTTCTTTTTGCTTAGGCTCAAACTCAAACTCTTTTGTAAGCTCTGTTTTTTCAGGTAACTCTTGCGCTACTTGTGCTTTAGTGCGGCGCATTATAAAGGGCATAATTAACGCTTTTAACTGCTCAGCCCTCTGCATATCAGCTTCACGCTCAATAGGTGTTTGAAAGTGCTGCTTAAAGTGGGCTTGAGACCCAAGTAACGATGGCATAGCAAAATCGAGTAACGATTTAAGCTCAAGTAAATTATTCTCGATTGGAGTACCACTTAAACAAAGTTTAAAGTCGGCATTTAAGCGTTTAACTAATCGTGAGACCTGTGCGGTATCGTTTTTAATGTATTGTGCTTCATCGAGGATAATATTTTCAAAATATAATGGCGAATAATATGCAATATCACGCTTTAAAAGCGGGTATGTAGTAAGAATGCATTGCGCTTGTGCTAAGTGTTGTAAAGGATCGTTACGGTTTGATCCAAAAATAGTGGTTACTTTTAAACTTTTAGCAAACTTAGTAATTTCGTTTTTCCAATTACTCACCAAGCTAGTTGGGCACACTATAAGTGTAGGGCCTGCTTGTGGGCGATTAAATGTACTCGCTAAAAATGCAATAACTTGGAGTGTTTTACCCAACCCCATGTCGTCAGCTAAAATACCACCTAATTGATGACGTTTTAAAAAGCTAAGCCAATCAACGCCTTGCTGTTGGTACTCTCGAAGTGTTACTGAGTCATTTAAGCCATGTAATGAAACCTTAGGCATTGCCTTATCGGTATTATTTAACTCTTGTAAATATAGCTCAAGTGAATCGTCGTGAAGCTCTACGTTAATAGCTGTGTGCTTTACTAGTTCAGGTAAATACGAAAGCGGAATATTAAATTCGTCACGTGTTTTTACAAATTCAAAACGTTCTTTAAATTCGTTTAATAAGTTAATGGCAGACTTATTAATAACCCCAAATTGACGGCCAAGCGGGTAGTAATAAAACAGTTCACTTTGGCGATTCAATGACTGATAAAGCGAATCAGCATTAGTAAACAACAGCGCTGCTTTTGCGTCACACAACAATACTTTGCAGTGCATTTGATGCCCTGCTGCACGGTGTACATGTAAACTCACTTCACATTGTGGATTAGGGCTTGTTACTTTACTTACACTGACTTGCCAACCACGCTGCTTAAAGCCAGGGAATACTTCGTATATTAGCCAATGCAAATGGATAGGAGATTGCTTTGTAAATACAAGCTCACTTTGTAAACCCCCTTTACAAAATTCAAACCCTAGATTGATTAGCTCGTTAGTTACGGTGTTTTCAAATGCGCTATTTATAGTACTTGCTGGGGCAGAACCAGCTAAATAGTTTTTATTTTTATACTTAAATAACAGCGAAAGTGATAAACCTTGCTCGCCCATTGTTACTTTTAAAACAGCATTACTAGATAGCTTAGGTAACGTTGGCTGCAAGTTAGTAGGGTGCGGTATAACACCTGCACCAAAGTTATCGGCAAGCTGTTTATATATTCTGTCAAAATTAGCGTCATGCAAAGCAGGCATAGTTTGTAAATGCGCTATTTCGTCTGCACTCAATGGGGTACGAAGACGACCCGCTTTTAAATGATCTAAATCGAGATAAGTAGGCGGTGTTGTTTTTAATAAAGCCCAGTTTTGGGTTTGCTCAAGCTTAATAACTAATTGTGATAGATCTTTATCTTGCTCCCATCTAAAACTCAATGCTTGGCCAGATTGCGCTTTAATTGGCACGCGAGAGCGCTGAAAAAACAAGCGCTCAGTAGCTATCAATTGTTGTAGGGCACTAAAGCCCCATTGGCCTTTTAGCTCAATACTTCCTACTGCATTTTGTGAACGTATCCAACTAAATAATCTAAAATCACTTTCGAGTAAATCATTTGGCGTTACGAAACTATTTAACTGTTGCTCTGTGAGGTTTCGGCCTAACGTGTAATTCTTTTTAGTCTCAAAATTAGCTATTTTAGGTGTTAAAAATACTTTGTTATTTTCAATATCTAATACAAATAATAATACTTGCGACGGTGTATGTTGATCACCACTTTTAAGAGCGCTTAATTCACTAAACCAATCATTAATGAAGTAATCTTCACCGTATTCACCAGAGTGCTCTATTTTAAGCTTAAACAAAATAGCAGCTAAATGTCGGCATTTGGTTTTTGCATTACACGTACAGTGTGTATCAACAGAATAACCAGTTGGTACTTTACTGATCTCAATACGTTGGTTAAATGATGATCCGTTATCCACTTGCACGGTAGAGTCTACAACAGAAAAATTAGGGGTATGCTCTAGCCAGGTGATTTGACCTTTCTTGTAGTACTCTTTGCCTTTATCTAAGACATTTTCGCGAAAAAGTTTTTTAATAAAGCGTTCAGAAAGAGGAAACTGGGTAGCCTGCTCATTTTTAATTTCTTCAAAAATAGCCATTAAATCATTTTTTGATAAGTTAGCAGACATGTCACTCTAAGCATTAAATTTTAAAAATAATTCTGCCAGTATATGCCTTATGTGCTCTGAGCTAAAGCACTATTAACAAGATATAAACTGGTTGGAGCTGATAGCTTAGTAAAAAATCGGTTTATAGGTAAAAATGAGTATAAAATTTCGCAAAATATTAGGCACTACATACAAATATAAAGATTAAACCACACGTTATAGATCACAATTTTACTAACAATAATAATAAACCAAGAGCAAATAGCTAAAAAGGGGCGATTAGTTAGTAAAAAAGTGATCTTGAAGAGGAAATATGATTATTTAAGGTAGGATTAGGCTAGTAAAGATCAGATTTTTACTAACAAAACAATCTGTCAGATCAGTATTTAACTAAGTATATATGTCTGACAGATCATTATTTAACTAACTAATTAAAGACACTTAATAGCTTAGTTAATTGTTCTAAGCGTTTGTCTGTCATCACTTTATTGTCGATTTTGATAGACACATCACCACTTTTTAAATTGCGTTGTACCGATACAAACTTATTTTCAAGTACAGCTTCACGCTTAACAGCAGCTTGAGGCTCAGCAGTTAGGCATTTAGTGATTGCCATTGCACGCTTGTCGTCACTTATAATGGCGTTTAGCTCTTCATCACTAGCTAGGTCACTAACAAGATGATTAAACGCCTCTTGGTCTCTCTCCTTTGCGCTCATGAGCTTTTTAGCCACTTCGCGACCCACGTGATTCGCAGTAGGGTAGAGTGCAATAACTTCAGCAGGTATTTGTTCATACGCTTTAACAGCATCTGCAATGGCGGTGTGTGATACACCTTCAATTGCAGCAATCTCTCTGTAAGATCCTTTTTTACCTTGTTCAATAAGCTCATTTTTAGTTTGCTGGTAAGCTTGTCCTAGCTCCCATAGACTTGGAGCGATATATTGATCTGAAGATACAGCTAAAATTTTAGCGTCTTGCTCAGTAAAGTCACTTGAACTAAGTACTAAATAATCAGCGTTACCTAAAATACAGGCCATACGACGGCGAGAACCCGCTAAGACTAAGCTTTTATCACCCTGATCCCAAAGTAACGCAGGGTGCTGATTACGGCCATCCTCTGCAATGGCAGGTAAAATATCCGATACTGACTTTTCGTTAAGAAGTGCTTGTACACGGCGGTTTTTACCGTACACACCTGTTGTAGATTCAATGTCAGCGTGTGCGATCACTTTGCAAATAAGAGTAATTTGGCGCTCAGGATCGCTCGGTGCTGGCATGCGAATTACATCACCAGCATTTGCTTGTTCAAGTAATGCGTCAAGGCTACTACTTCCTACAGCTGTTGCAAAAGGATCTAAGCGGGTGTCATTTTTACGTTTTTTAGCCATTTTTATTTAACATCCTTACTTAGGGGTATTGAGTGTTGATTGAGTTGACTGCCAATTTGAACGAATAAGCATTTCTAGCTCATCGACCACATCTTTAATATTTTCTTGAGCGCGCATTAGTGATTCACGGCTTGCTAAGCTGTCTGACGCTTTTTGATCAAAAATAGTATTGAAAGACGAAGAGCTAGCAGTAATCGCCGAGCTGTGGTTGATTGGGTAACTCATAACTTGGCGACCGAATGCACTACGAACATCTTTAACAATATCGCGCTGTGAGTGATTACCTTTTACATAGTTGGTCACTAAAAACTGCATAAAATCCCATCCCTCATGGCCAAGTGCCGCAACGGTATGGTAAATCTCGCCTAGTCGTTTTAAATATTTATTATTAGCATCAAAGTCTACAGCTTCTGGATGAACAGGGATAAGCATCGCAGTAGAAGCCATTAATGCATTATAAAACATAAAGTTAAGAGTTGGAGCTGTATCTATTAATATAATATCAAACTCGTCTTTAACAGGGTTAATTACTTTTTCAAGTAACTTATGGTAATGACGAGTTTGCTCATAATTTGAGGTGTCTTTGAGTAATGTTGCAGTTTCGTGCTCAAAATAAAAATCGTCCATACCTGATGGTAGTACACGAATATTTGGGATATGCGTTGGTAAAAATGAGTTTGAAACAAATTCAGGCCATGTTTCGCCCTCATCTAAATCTATACAATCACGCATTAAATCACCAACAGTAATTGGGTCATGTTCGCTTGAAGGAAAAAAGCTTGAAGAAGAGCCTTGAGGATCTAAATCAATTATTCCAATGCGATAGCGCTTAATATTTGTAGTTGCCAGCGCTGCTGCAATATTAACCATGCTAGTTGTTTTGCCACAGCCACCTTTGAGAGAATTAATGACAATAACTTGCAGTTTGTCATCACCAGTACGATGATCTGGTTTAATATCCATAATATCAGCCATAGCAAAAATGTTTACTAATGTGTAAGCATAATGACCATTGGCGCCGCGTTTTATGTTTAAATCATCAAAGTCACCGTTGTCATGACGTCTTTTTAAAGTACGATTATTACAACCTAATAAATCGGCAGCTGCTTTTTGCGTATAAGTTCTTAATTCTTTTTCTTCTGATTTAAGATGAGCACGATAGTGCTGAATACGACCTTCTAAAGATTTTTCAGCTACTTCTGCAGTTGCTTTTAAAAGCCGATAGGTACTTAGCGCGTTATTATTGATAGACATACTTTCTTCCTCAAAGTTAGGCAGTTAGTATAATGTCCATTCAAATTGCTGTAAACAACTATTTAAGACGACATGCATTTTAAAAAGAAGACATTTAAAAATACTTTTACACTTTTAATATTGCTTAGTATAAATAAAGAAGTTTAAAGGTGGTTAAATATATAAGGTAATAAAGGTTAAGGACCTTAAATTAACACATAACATTATGATTAATATAAACAATATAAAAAAAAGCAGATCAGCGTTATACTTGGTTAAGATCAGATCTTTATCTACCTGCAGATCACCTTTTTACTAAGCCTTATTTTTTAAATCAAGTTATACACAGGTTACGCATAAGGTTATGAACAAAAAGAGCCCTTGAGATCAATTTTTTACTAAGTAAATTATAAAGTTATGCACTAACCTTAGCGTCAATAGGTTCGTTTAATTAGTATAGATCTGATCTGTACTTGGTACAGATCAGATCTATGCTAACTCGATAAGCCTTTATCCACAGGGATATTAATTTTAGTATGAATTTGTCGTGCTAAATTTTGAAATAAAGCCATTGTGATGGACAAAATAACATCTGAGTTAGTAAAAAACCGATTTGAGATGACCTAGTTAGTAAAAATATGATCTGAACTCGTAAGTTATGTACATTACTTAGTATAATAGTGATCTAAACGTTTTATTTAAAGTCAGATCACTTTTATACTAACTTAAACATTTAACTTTTGTTGTTTAATGTGTTGTTATTAGATGTCGCAATAAAAATGGAAATAAGAACAATGAGCCGAAAGGTCAACATCTCGGTAGATAATTTGCCCGATACACTCAGGGGCCAAATCCACGGGGTGGAAAGTGCAATTGATAACGAAAGTTTAGCACTATTTACAGACAACAAAGACGTGCGAATTTCTATTGAAAATGCAGCTCATGGTTTACGTGCATATTCAAACACGTTTAATCATTATGATTTGTGGGGCCGTTTTGTTCGCTCTGGCTATAAAAAATTGCCACTTGAAGAAGCGCCTAAAAAAACAATCATTACGCGTAAAATATCAGAGAAAGTAGATGGTATTTTATACGATGGTGAGATAAAAATTACCCCTGCTGTTGTCAGTACTCGTAAAGATGGCGAAGATATCGAGTATCTTGTTTGGCCATCGGACAGAGAAGAAAAAGTAGAACGAGCACTTATTCGTTTAGCTTCTAAAGGCAAAATAGTTAAAATTAATTTTAAGTCCGGTATTCAATACGCGGTTGTTTTTTCTATGAACGAATTAGCGCAAGAGCTCAAAGCGGTAGGGCAGTCAATGCCATATCCTGCAATTAAAGAGTCACTTGAAGCATTGCAAGGTTCTAAACTTTCATTTAAATATTCAGCAACCGATACTAAAAACTCCGATATAGATGATTCGTTTTACGAGTCAAATATGAACTTTTTATCGTCACTTCACTTTAGTGGTAAAAAAGGTCAAGGTGGCAATGTAAAGTGTGTGGCCTGCTTAAATGCGTTTGTTCATAACATGATTGATAATCTTGAATACAAAGGGTATTACTTTAATAGTGCACAAGAACTAAAACGGGGATTATCGCGTTGGATGATGCTTCGTTTGTATCACCTTTGGCGTTATGCAGCTCCAGGTAAAACGTATCATTTTAGATTACTTTCTATTATGGAAAAATATGGATCTATTTATTCAACTGATGATATTACGGAAAATAAATTAAAAGCGCTTCGTCGTGATATGACCACCACAATGAAAGATTTGATTGAAAAAGGTGCTATATCAGAATACAGCATTACAAACGTCAAAGATGACAAAACTGGTAACATTATTGATTACACATACGAAATGCACCCCTCTGATCAGTTTTGCGATGAAATACTTACATTGAACAAACACAACAAGCGCATTGAGATTCAAGGCGGTAAACGTATTGTTGAAAATGCAGTGTTAATTGATGAAGATAAAATAGAAGAGATAGTAGAAAAATAATAAACGTTATTTTAAATACTGTACATATTTACTAAAAAGGCCACATATTGTGGCCTTTTTAACATAATAGCTATCGGTCAACTTGTTCTAAATATAGCCTATCAACTAAAAAATCATACTCACGTTTTCGAGGATGAGCTTCGGGTTTTTTATAATCAGGTAAGATACCTAGTTTAACGTCTGGTTCTGGATTAATCAGAATAAATGGTAATGCGGCGCTCACATGATAGCGGTTTTGTGCTGTGTATCTCACATTAACTTGAGGGCTTACACGAGTAGGGCGACGAATTCTTAATTTTTCCTTTTCACCTAAACTAGCAACCCGTAATTGTTCTTGAGCTACAAGTGATTGCCATTTTTGCTGATCTATCATTCTTGGATTTCGATAACTGGCCGATTTGTCGAGCATTTCGAGGGCCATTTTTTTAGTCAACGTTTTAGTTGCGTGCTTGTGCATCCAAGTGAACCTAACAGAAAATGGTGATTCACTCTCACTGTGAATCTTACGATAAGCAGCAAGTGTTATTAAATTTGGTATTGCATTATGAACAGCCTCAAATCGGGCATCGTTATTATCAATTGCCAATATACACTCTTTGAAACTAGCTTTAGCTTTGTTAACTTGTGCTATACGATTATTTAAAGCTTGTTTATCTGCATTTTTAATAACAAGTAAACCAGGGTGCCTTTTTAACACGCGACTGCTTAAGCCCGATTTTTTATAAATGTCAGAAAAGGAGTTTAAAATTGCCTTTTGAGCCGGCGCTCCAGTTATTTTAGAGACAAGTATGGACTCAGGAACCTTATTTTCATCTAAATTACTTACATCAGGTAACTGATAGTACTCTGCTCTGGAAAACTCACATTCGTTTAATTCCTCAATTAACCTTAAAGTTAATTCGTTCATTAAATCAAACTGACTCCTAATTTGCACTTTAGTAACCACGGCACACCTCAAAGAACACATCTTACTAACTCCATATTATTGCATGCACTTTGCATTGAGTAAATATTTAATAAAATAATACTCGGTGTTCAGATACCATTAAAAGCATATAGTGTATGATGTGTTCTTTCTGGAGTGAATGGTTCTACTTATTCCTGTAATTTAATACTGGTTTATTGCTTAAAGAGTTAGTCCGCTTAGAGCTTAATTGCCCATGTAGTGTAATAAATGAGGGATGTAAAATGAAAATGGTGCGGTTAAGTTCTAAATAATAGGTTGGTTTTGGTTGTTTCTCTAATTAGTGATTAATATTATAACGTGTTTTAACTATGGGTTTATCATCCAAAAGCGTAGAATGTCATACATGATTTTTGTTGCATGAGAGCCATTTAAGGCATCACTGGCAGTTAAGTTTTTAGTTATCACAACTGGCTACATAACGTTGGCGGCAGGGTGGCAGGGTGGGAAGGTGAGTGGTAAATCAGCAGATTACCTTGGGTCAGTTGTAAGTATATTCTGGCATCAGAATAATCAACAGCGCTATTCTACTAGGCTTAAAGTACATATAAATGAGCAACACAAAATCCCATATCATATATTTAGGCCTGCACATAGTCCCTGTTAGTTAATAATTAATTTAGCGCGTAAAGTTAAGATTACATTTGATGCAATTTAAGTATGATGTGTTCTTAAGTAAAATACATATAATATACCCTTGTGCTTTATTTATTCTCAATGTGTTAAAATTGAAACTAATTAACTCTAATTGTATGTTTTTAATCACTTTAGTTTATTTGAAATAAAACTAAAGTGATTGTTATATAACCACCTGAGTTAAGTAAAATTACTTTTATACTTAACTCATAACTAAATAATTGGAAAATAGTGAATTTAGTCCTTGAACATAGGGGTCTGCATACGTTAATTTCTTCTTATCAGGTAATGTAGGAATGAGGAAAAATTATGTCATCGTGGAACCCAAATAGCTGGAGAGAGCTGCCAATACTGCAGCAGCCACAGTACCCAGATCAAGAAATACTTAAATCAGTTGAAGGCCAATTAAAAACGGCTCCGCCTCTAGTTTTTGCAGAAGAAACACGAAGCCTATTCAAACAACTTGAAGACGTGTGCGAAGGTCGTGCATTTTTACTTCAAGGTGGTGACTGTGCCGAGTCGTTTAGCGATTTTAATGCCGCTAATATTCGCGATACATTCAAAACAATTTTACAAATGGCTGTTGTATTAACTTATGGCGGTAAATGCCCTGTAGTTAAAATAGCGCGTATGGCTGGTCAATACGCTAAACCTCGTTCAGCAGACTTAGAAACAATTAATGGCGTGTCTTTACCATCTTACCGTGGCGACATCATTAATAATATTGAGTTTACAGAAGAAGCGCGCATTCCAGACCCACAACGTTTAATGACTGCATACCATCATAGTGCTGCTACGTTAAACTTATTACGTGCATTTGCACAAGGTGGCCTAGCCGATCTTCATCAGGTTAACCGCTGGAACATGGGCTTTGTTGCTGCAAATCCACTTAAAGAAAAATACCAACAACTTGCAGATAAAATTCAAGACGCACTAGAGTTTATGGAAGTGTGCGGAATTAACTCTACAATTGCGCCAAGCTTAAAAGAAACCGATTTATACACTTCTCACGAAGCTTTACTACTTGGTTACGAAGAGGCACTAACACGTCGCGACCATTTATCGGGTGATTGGTACGATTGTTCTGCTCACTTTGTTTGGATTGGTGAACGTACACGCCAACTAGACCACGCACATATTGAGTTCTTTAAAGGCATTAAAAACCCAATTGGTGTTAAAGTTGGCCCAGGTATGGACCCAGACGACCTAATTCGTTTAATTGACGCATTAAACCCAGATAACATTCCTGGTCGTTTAACGCTAATTACACGTATGGGTGCAGACGTACTGCCAGAAAAACTCCCAGCACTAGTACGAAGAGTTCAACAAGAAGGCCGTAAAGTAATTTGGAGTTCTGATCCAATGCACGGTAATACTGAAAAAGCGACTTCAGGTTACAAAACGCGTAACTTCGATAATATCATGCGCGAGATCAGTCAATTCTTCGCTGTACACAAAGCTGAAGGTTCATACGCAGGTGGTGTTCACCTAGAAATGACAGGTCAGCACGTAACAGAATGTACAGGCGGTGCTTACGGTTTATCTGACGATGACTTAGCACAGCGTTACAAAACACAGTGTGATCCACGCCTTAACGCCGACCAAGTATTAGAGTTAGGCTTTTTAGTAGCTGATTTACTAAAAGACGCACGTAAATAATATTTATTGATACAAAAAAAACCGCTTAGTTGCGGTTTTTTTATTTCAAATTTGATGAGTAAGTCAGTACTTACGTCGCTCCAAGTCTGTTTCTATCAGTATTTTTGCAGAAATCTCTTCAACAGAATGATGCGTAGAATTAAAGTAAGCTATTTTGTGACGCTTATACAACATTTCTACTTCGCGCACCTCAATACGGCACTGTTTAATTGAAGCATACTTAGAGTTAGCCATACGTCGATGCCTTATAGCCGCAAGCCTCTCAGGGTCAATCGTCAGTCCAAATAACTTATGTTTATAAGGGACTAAACATTTAGGCAAACCTTCATTATCTAAATCTTCTTCTGTAATAGGGTAGTTAGCCGCTTTAATGCCGTACTGCAGTGCTAAGTATAAGCTTGTCGGTGTTTTACCACTTCTGCTAACGCCAATTAAAATGATGTCTGCTTCGGAAAAGTTTTTAATATTTCCACCATCATCATTCATAAGAGCATAGTTAACCGCATCAATTCTAAAATCATAACTTTTTTCGTGGATAGAATGCGTACGATGCATTTTTGGAACAGGGGCTACATTGAGCTCTTTTTCTATTTTTTCGCTATACGTAGTTAAAAAATCATACGTAACTGCATCAGCCGATTTTATAATTTCACTTAAATTGTGATTTACAAAAGTAAAAAACACGAAAGGCTTTTCACCTGTTTTTGCAGCGGTTGCATTAATTAAAGCTTTAATTTCGTGCGCTTTTTCTTCAGTTTCTACAAATGGAATTGTTTTATGATTAAAATCGATAGGAAACAACGACAAAGTCGCATGCCCAAATACCTCTGAAGTAATTGCTGTTCCATCTGATATATAAAAAGCAGTTCTCATAATTAACCTTTTTATTGCGTTTAAATCCCTAAAATGGGTTTCCCACGGTTTACGTGAGGACTGTTGCCAGTGTAGAATGATGACGACCTTTATAAAAGGTTTTCTTTCTTAACTCTCACAGTTAGACCTACAATTTGTTTTTTTTGGAGAAAGATCCGTGCAAGAATACGTTCTCTGGTATCAAGAGCTTGGTATGCAAGATGTTCCTCGAGTTGGCGGTAAAAACGCGTCACTTGGCGAAATGATTTCAAACCTCGCAAACGCTGGTGTACAAGTACCGGGTGGTTTTGCAACTACCGCAGATGCTTTTAATGAGTTTCTAGATCAATCAGGACTCACCGCCAAAATTCATGACATCCTAGATACACTTGATGTTGATGATGTAAATACACTCGCTAAAGTCGGTGCCGATATCCGCCAATGGATAATCGACACACCATTCCAACCAAACCTAGATCAAGCCATTCGCGACGCATATAGCCAACTCCATGGCGATACTGCAGCAGATGTTTCATTTGCAGTACGTTCATCAGCTACCGCTGAAGATATGCCAGATGCATCATTCGCAGGCCAACAAGAAACTTTCCTTAACGTTGTCGGTATCGATTCAGTCATGGTCGCTATTAAACACGTATTTGCTTCATTATTTAATGACCGCGCAATCTCATATCGTGTTCACCAAGGTTACGATCACCGTGGTGTAGCGTTATCAGCAGGTATACAGCGCATGGTACGTTCAGATAAATCAGCATCTGGCGTAATGTTTAGTATTGATACAGAGTCTGGTTTTGAAGACGTTGTATTTATTACATCAAGCTACGGCTTAGGTGAAATGGTTGTACAGGGCGCGGTTAACCCTGATGAATTTTATGTTCATAAACCAACACTCCTTAAAAACAAACCTTCAGTAGTACGTCGTAATATTGGTTCTAAAGCCATACAAATGATTTACTCAGAAGATAAAGCACATGGTAAGCAAGTAGACATCGTTGATGTTGACCCTGAGCTTTCTAATAAATTTTCGATTACAGATGAAGAAGTGCAAGATCTTGCCAAACAAGCTGTAATCATTGAAAAACATTACGGTCGTCCCATGGACATCGAATGGGCAAAAGACGGAAACGACGGCAAACTATATATAGTTCAAGCACGTCCAGAAACTGTCCGCTCAAACGAAGACTCAAACGTAATGGAACGTTTTCAATTAAATGGCACAAGTAATGTACTTGTTGAAGGCCGTGCAATTGGTCACAAAATTGGTAGCGGTGTTGTACGTGTTCTTGATTCAATTAAAGAAATGGACCAGGTACAAGTAGGCGACATTTTAGTAACCGATATGACCGACCCTGATTGGGAACCAATCATGAAACGTGCAGCAGCGATTGTTACAAATCGTGGTGGCCGTACGTGTCACGCGGCAATAATTGCACGCGAACTTGGTATTCCAGCAGTTGTTGGTTGTGGTAATGCAACTGATTTAATTAAAGCGGGACAAGAAGTAACAGTATCGTGCGCCGAAGGCGATACCGGCTTTATTTACGAAGGTATTTTAGATTTTGAAATACTAACGTCACGCGTTGATAAAATGCCAGAACTACCAATGAAGGTAATGATGAACGTGGGTAACCCCGATCGCGCCTTTGACTTTGCACGCTTACCGCATGCAGGTGTTGGCCTTGCGCGAGTTGAATTTATTATCAACCGTATGATTGGCGTTCACCCTAAAGCGTTATTAAATTTTGATGCGCAAACCGATGCATTAAAAGCAGAAATTACTGACATGATTGCCGGTTACGAATCACCGGTAGAGTTTTACATAACAAAACTGGTTGAAGGTATTTCAACGCTTGGTTGTGCTTTTGCACCGGAGCGTGTAATTGTGCGTATGTCTGATTTTAAATCAAACGAATACGCAAACCTAGTTGGCGGCCAGCAATACGAGCCAGAAGAAGAAAACCCAATGATTGGTTTTCGTGGCGCCGCACGTTATATCTCTGAAGACTTCCGCGATTGTTTTGCATTAGAATGTGAAGCTATAAAACGCGTAAGAAACGACATGGATATGGCAAACATTGAAATCATGATCCCATTCGTACGTACCCTTGAAGAAGGTAAACGCGTAATTGAATTACTAGAAGAGCATGGCCTTAAACGGGGTGAAAATGGTCTTAAAGTAATCATGATGTGTGAGCTGCCTTCAAATGCATTACTTGCTGATGAATTTTTAGAAATGTTTGATGGTTTTTCTATCGGCTCTAACGATTTAACACAGTTAACGCTTGGTCTTGATCGTGATTCAGGTTTAATCGCACATTTATTTGATGAGCGTAACCCAGCAATTAAAAAACTACTTTCTATGGCAATTAAAACAGCTAAAGAAAAAGGCAAGTACGTAGGTATTTGTGGTCAAGGTCCTTCAGATCACGAAGACTTTGCAGCATGGTTAGTAGAGCAGGGCATTGACTCTGTTTCACTCAATCCAGACACAGTAATAGAAACATGGTTATACCTAGCTAAAAAATTAGCAAAGTAATAAATAGGTAAGCTATAAAAAATGCCAGCAATGTATTGCTGGTATTTTTTTATATCCAATTAAAAGTAAGTTAACGGGCTAATTTTTTATCTAAATAAGCGCATGATTTAGTTAACGCCTTTTGACAAAGTGATAAGTAATGTCGCGCTTTAGGGTAGTAAAACGAAAAACACAATAAACCCGCCATAAAAAATATAAGTGAAGGTCCTGGTACAACCGCAAAAAATAGCCCTAGCAAAATAAATAGCACGCCACTGATCTGTAATAGTAATTTTTTCATATAACACACCTCATTACTCGTTAACTTGAGTATAATTTAAGCTGCATTAAAATCGACTAAAAGAGTGTTACAAACTGTAAAATCTTCAATTTCTATTCGCCATCACCATGATATAATTAGTCAAATGCCCTAAAATATCGCCGTCATGATAGCAACAATTACACAGCAAGATGCCGCGACAGAACTTGTCGCAAATTACCTAAATACCATTGCAAGCCAAGGTTTTAGTGGAGATACCGATGCAAGTTATGCAACGCGTATTACTGCTTCAACCGATAACAGTGTATATCAGGAAATACCCCAAGGTGTTATTTTTCCAAAAAATGAAAAAGATATTCAACTCGCACTGCAAACTGCATCTCGCGACCCATTTTTATCATTAACTTTTGGCCCTCGTGGTGGCGGAACAGGTACTAATGGTCAATCGTTAACACCAGGTATTGTTGTAGATTTGTCTCGCTATATGCGCGAAATCCTCGAAATAAATGTAGAAGAAGGCTGGGTACGCGTTCAAACCGGCGTAATAAAAGATCAACTTAATGACTTTTTAAAACCTTATGGTTTTTTCTTCTCGCCCGATTTATCTACCAGTAACAGGGCAACTATTGGTGGCATGATAAGTACTGACGCCTCTGGGCAAGGTTCGTTAGTTTACGGAAAAACAAGCGATCATGTTTTAGGGCTTACAACTTATTTAGTCGATGGTACACCTATGTGTACTTCACCAATAGACATCGACAAAGCAAAAATTATAGCCGAGCAAGACTCTCTAATTGGTAGTTTATATAAAACAGTTTTAGATATTTCAGTTAATGAACGCGCAGCTATTTTAGCTAAGTTTCCACGGTTAAATAGGTTTTTAACCGGCTACGACCTAGAGCATGTGCTAAGTGATGACTTACTTACTTTTGACATGAGCCGACTAATAACAGGTTCAGAAGGCTCATTGGGTATAGTAACTGAAGCTAAATTAAACCTAACGCCTATTGCCGAATTCAAAACGCTTATTAATATTAAGTATGATAGTTTTGACTCAGCACTTCGTCATTCACCGTTTTTAGTTGATGCACGCGCAACATCGGTAGAAACCGTAGATAGCAAAGTTTTAAACTTAGCGCGTGAAGACATCATTTGGAATTTAGTATCGGACTTAATAACCGACGTACCAAATAAAGATATGCAAGGCCTTAACATGGTCGAGTTTAATGCAGTATCAAACGATGATATAAAAGACAAAGTAGACACACTTTGTAAGCTTCTAGATGAATGCGTAGCAAATCAAACTAATGGCGTTATTGGTTATCAGTTAACCAGTGATAAAAGCGATATACTAAAAATTTACGCAATGCGTAAAAAGTCAGTGGGTTTATTAGGAAATGTAAAAGGTAGCCAAAAACCGCTCGCCTTTGCAGAAGATACCGCTGTACCCCCTGAAAATTTAGCAGATTATATTGTCGAATTTAGAGCATTACTCGACAGCCATAATTTACAATATGGTATGTTTGGCCATGTTGATGCAGGCGTTTTACACGTACGCCCAGCACTTGATATGTGCGACCCAGAACAAGAAAAACTACTTAGAACTATTTCAGATCAGGTAGTAAAACTAACCGCTAAGTACGGCGGTTTAATGTGGGGCGAACACGGTAAAGGTTACCGAAGTGAATATAGTCCTGAGTTTTTTGGTGAGCATTTATATACGCAACTTCGTAAAATAAAAACAGCTTTCGATCCTAACAACCGCATCAACCCTGGTAAAATATGTACCCCTATCGATAGTGAAGACTCACTAGTTAGTGTTGATGGACAAAAGAGATCGCACTTCGATAAGCAAATATCAATAGAAGTTAAAACCAGTTTTAACAATGCAATGACCTGTAATGGTAATGGCATATGCTTTAATTACGATGAAAATTCACCTATGTGTCCATCGTATAAAGTAACTGGCGATCGTCGTAATTCACCAAAAGGACGCGCAAGTTTAATGCGCGAATGGCTTCGTTTACAAGAGTCAAAAAATGTAGATTTACTCGAAGTAGAAAAGCAGCTTAACAAAGGTGAAGTAATCACCTGGTGGGAACGTTTCGTTCACAGCCGCGAAAAACGAAAAGGTATTTACGACTTTTCTCACGAAGTAAAAGCGTCAATGGATGAATGTTTAGCATGTAAAGCATGTACAACTGCTTGCCCTATTAAAGTAGATGTTCCTACTTTTCGTTCGCGCTTTTTAAATTATTATCATAGTTATTATGCGCGTCCGCTAAAAGATTACCTTGTTGGTAACATAGAAAGCAGCGCGCCATTAATGGCAAAGTTTGCAAAAGTTATAAACCCAATTGTTAAGACATCATTAGTAAGCAATGTTATTAAAAAAACAGTTGGCTATGTTGATACACCACAGTTAAGTATTCCTGCACTTTCAAAGCGTATTACTAAAACACAAAAATTTGATTTTGATTTATTAAATAAATTAAATGCAGAGCAACAAAGTGAATATGTATTAATAGTACAAGACCCATTTACGAGCTTTTACGAAGCCGAACTAGTAGAAAGTTTTATTACTTTAATAACCCAACTTGGCAAAAAACCAATGCTATTACCTTTTAAACCAAATGGTAAACCGCAACACGTAAAAGGCTTTTTGCATGAATTTAAAGTTACAGCTAAAAATGCAGCTGAGTTTTTAAATAAATTAAATGATATTAATGCACCGTTAGTCGGTTTAGATGCGTCACTCGTTATGTGTTACCGCGATGAATATAATACAATTTTAGAAAATAACCGTGGTGAATTTAATGTGCAACTTGCATATGAGTGGTTAGAAACACAATCGTTTAAATCACTACGCGCAAAGCAAAATACAGATACCGAATTTACATTACTGAGTCACTGTACTGAAACAACTGCACTGCCAAAAGCGGCAAATGTTTGGCAAACAATTTTCAGTGATATTGGTTTAACATTAAAAACAACAAATACAGGTTGTTGTGGAATGGCGGGAACTTATGGCCATGAAGCACAAAATCAAGATAACTCACGTGCGCTTTACGAAATGAGCTGGAAACCAATTGTAGATAAAAATAAACCTGAGCAACTTTTATCTACGGGATTTTCTTGTCGTAGCCAAGTTAAACGTTTTGAACAATTTAAACCAAAACACCCAATTGAATTACTAGCACAGGTTCTTAAATAACTTTATAAAATAAGAGTACTTAAATAGATTTATTAAATTAGTTCTTAAGCAAAAAAGGCGTAACAATTAACTTCATCAATAATGAAAGTAATCGTTATGCCTTTTTTAAATCTATTATTTTAATTATCTAATTTAAATAACTGTTTTAAAAACTACTTTTTAGCAAAACTATCAGCAATAGGTTTAGTGCTAATACCATGTATAAATACACTAAACAGAATAGTCGTCATTGCTATTGTCGCTATTTGATATTTGTTTTCTATTTGCGTATCAATCACCATCAATGTAAAAACAATCGATGCTAAACCTCTTGGTCCAAACCACGCAAATGTAAAACGCTCTTTAATATTCAATGCCGTAAACTGCAGAGACAACATAACTGGAATTATTCTAATTAATGTTGTACTTAACAAAGCGTAAATTATAATTTCGGTATTTAATTTCGGAATAACTAAGTAAGCACAAACAAACCCAAACAAGCACCAAATCATTAGCGATGTGAAATCTGCGATGTGTTCTGAGTCTTCAATTAATTCTGTTCTTACTTCTTCAGTCGAAAATTTATCAAATAATAAACCTGCAATAAACACCGCAATAAATCCACTGCCATGAAAATACTGAGTGACAGAAAACACAGCCATGGCAAAACCGAGTAATAAAAATGGACTGGTATTTTGTGCAAAGTAATGACGTTTCATTGCAAAGTTTAAACTCGGTATAAAAACAACAATGCTCGTAATGGCTATTAATAAAGCCAAGCCAAGCTCTCGGCCAAACACACTTAATGTTTGTGTTGCAGTAATAGCTGAATCAGGATTTTTAGCGAGTAATATAAATATTAAAAATATAGGTACGCATAGTCCATCGTTCAAACCACTTTCAGTATTTATTCCTTCGCGTATTTTTTCAGGCACTTGTGTACTTGCTAGTAACCCTTTACTTAAAGCTGCATCGGTAGGTGTTAAAATAATAGCGAGCAACGCTGCTTGAATAAGTGAAAGCTCAGCAAAGAAAAATAAAGCAACAGCAATACCAAGTAACAAAGTTAAGGGTAGGGCAACAAACAACAGTAAACTAGGATACTGAAAACTATGCCTTAATACACTCAACTTTGATTTAGCTGCATCAGAAAATAAAAAAATACTTAGCGTAAGCTCTATAAATGGTAATAAAAGATCAACGCCTTCTTTTATTTTATCCCCTTCGTTGGGTAGCATTGAAGCTAAACATATTCCGCCAACAACAAAAAACATTGGGCCTGTTACTTCTGTTTTTTCTAACTGGCGAAGTGTTAAAGAATAAATTAAAAATAATCCGCCTATGAATGCTATTACTAAATACTCCATTAAATTTTCCTTTTAAGTCCTGACTTTGCTCGCTCTTTAATATTTGTTTGAATATAAATTTGATCGGTAGTCGCAATTTTAGAATGACCTAAATCTTCTGATAAATGTTTGAGCGGTCTGGTTTGCGCATCATGAGTTGCACCAGTATGGCGAAGCCAATGCGCAGTTGCAGCGCCAAGTTGTTCAGCATCATCTTTAAAACCATCATCGAGTAATGATTGCTGTGCATAATCAAAACTTTGTTGAACTAAACGCCTAATTTGCCTTACGGTCATACCACCTTGCCCGCGAATTTTATGAACCAAAGGATCTGATTCATCAACACGGGGAAGGGCAGGTAAACCTCTGTATAGTCTATAACGTTTTAAATATTCAACAAAATCATCGCTTAAGGTTACATCTCGTAATTTATTACCTTTACCCATTATACGTAAAAACCAAAAGCCATCATTATCTTGCCAAAAATGAGACATCACCGGCGACCATTGTGGGCGCTCAGATAATTCTGAAATTCGTAAATAAAGACCTTTTAAGCAGGCAAGCGTAAATAAGTTTCGCTCTAAATCAGGGTTATGTTCGCATAAATCACGCGTTACACCAAAAACGTATTCCCATTGAATATCGCTTAATGTGTCTGGAATTTGAATTTGTGATTGAACAACTAAGTACGGACTATTTTTTTTAACAACAGGGACAAAGTTTGCGAATGTTTTTTCTTCTAGTAAGGCAAACTTATAAAATACATTTAGAGCAGTAAACATAGACGATAAAGTTTGCTGACTAGCAATGGATTCTTTAAGCATAAAAGGGCGCCAATTTTGGTTTAATCGACGAATTCCTTGTTCATCTTTATAACGCCATTGCACTGAAGTTGCAGCCCATGCTTTATCGGGTTCAACCATAAAATCAACGTAAGCTTCAATATCTTCACGTTTTAAATCAAATACTGATTTTTCTGCTATTAACCACGACCATAAATAAAAGCGTTCAAGCTCATTTCGAAAACGACTATAAGTGGCTTCTGACTTTCGGCCATAAACATATAAAAACTGATACAAGAATGTCAGATCAGCTTTTGATTCAGTTACAGTCAAGCCAATTTCCTGTATAAAGGATGCAAGTTCTGGGTATTCTGAATTGAGAGTACCGTCATCTAGATGGGCAATTTGATATCTTAATTGTTTTAACGTATCAACCAAAGCAACAAGCATAATGTATAAATATTCAATTAAATAATAGACTTACAGAATAACGTTAAAGTCCGATACTGTCTAGTATTGGATATAGTAAAGCTCTAATTATTTTAATACCGTGATTATTCTATGGTTGTTGGTTGCTATATCTTATTAAGGAAAACATTATGAAAAAACTAATTATACTAAGCATACTTGCTTTAACTGTTGCGTTAACTGGGTGTGCTACTACAGGTAGCGCATCACCAAGCGAAAAACGTTCACTTGTACAAAGTATGAAAACAAATACATTAGATAAATTATACGCTGAAAAACCTGATGTTAAAAAACAAATTGCTAATTCGGCTGGTTACGCTGTTTTTGATAACGCGAACGTAAATGTTGTTTTAGCCAGTTTTGGTGGCGGTTACGGCGTAGTTAAAAATAACCTTACAGGTAAATCGACTTACATGAATATGGGTGAAGCCGGTTTAGGGCTTGGTTTAGGTGTAAAAGATTTTAACGTTGTAATGGTTTTTCATAACCAAGCTGCATTAAATAGATTTATTGAACATGGTTGGGCTTTTGGCGGAAACGCTGATGCAGCAGCTAAATACGAAGATAAAGGCGGTGCACTGGTTGCCGAAGCGATTGCAGATCAAGTGACTGTATATTCTGTAACCGAAAATGGCCTTGCACTACAAGCTGTATTAAAAGGTACTAAGTTTTGGGTTGATTCAGAGCTTAATTAACCACCAAATTACTCTCCTAAAAGCGGGCTGGTTTGTATAATCACGCTCGCTTTATTAAAACCCATGTAATTTAACATAACGTAATTTATGGGTTGTCACTCATTTTGTTTGATGAAACCATATTTATCTATTAGCTAGTTCTTTTTCTGAGTTTATTAAGAGTATAATGGCAGCTCCAGTCAGATTTAGCATGTACGAAACTATATATTCTGGAACTTTTATTATTTCTTCTCCTTGACCATGCCCACTTAATTTGTTCCTACCTGTTGGTACACCACTTTCTAGTGTACTTCTTAATGAGGTAAATTGTTGCTGCCAAAACTCAGGTATTAAATTATTTTTGAAGCATATATTAATCAAGTGACTAGCATTCGGCGATTTCCCATAGTCCCAACTATGTTTATCACATATTGTTTTCATTGTACTCTCTAAAGATTTTAAACAGTTGTTTAGAGCTTCTTTATTTTCATTATGTCTATAGTGTTCATATGCTTTTAAAAATTCATCTTGAGCACCGCCGTAGTTTTTATCATTCAATAACTTTAAAACTGGCTTTATTGTATTTGTATGTAAAAATTCAGAATCTACTTTTATTATATGCCCATCAATAAACTGGAAGCCAATTCCATTTTCCTTAAATCTTGAATTTAAAAGTACTATAGCTTCATCAGCTTCTTTACTTGGATCAGTTTTTCCTAAGTAAGTATTTTCTCTTGTTATCGTGTCTATAAGTGTAAAAGTTAATTCAATGATATCTATTATTTTTTCTTCATCATCTAATGCCAGTAAATATTTACATAATTCATGATAATAATGAATTCCACTGCTTCGCTGTATATTAGGAAATAAATCAAATACTCCATATTCTTCACATAAGATATCATAAATATATTTATAGCATCCAGGAACTTGGGATCCATATTGTTCATAATTATTTTGATTACCTAAGACTCGATTCCAAATATGAATAATTTGAACTAACAATTTATTTGGTATATTTTCGTAACTATAAACGTCGTTTATTTCTTCTCTAAATTGCTTTTGTCGTTTCGAATATAAATTCATATTTTAACTTCCCTATAATATTATTCTTATACCATTATTGTCATTTTCTTCGCTTGAATTAATATCTCTTCAAACGCTTCGGCTAACTTTTCCGTCTCACTAAAAACAGTATTCCAATATTTAATACGTGTATCTGCATCAAGATCGGTAAAGTCGTTTCTGTCTGGGATTTTTCCGTACGGTAAGCTTGCTACAAATTCTTTTGATGGGGTGATCATCACCACGTTATCGTAATTAAGTGGTGATACTTTACGTTTTAAATTTTTATCGAACCACCCTGCTTTTGGCTCACTATTAAAATGCGGATATAAAATTAAGCCTGGGTTATTAATTTTTAAATCAAAGTGGTAATCAATTATTCCGCCATCGCGATATATTCCTTGCGGCGAGCCTTCAATATTTTTTATGCCTTGCATAACAAGTGGTATTGAACCCGATGCAAGTAACGCGTCTTTTAAATTATTTTGAGTAAGCGCTATGCTTTGCGTTTTAAAATTGTAGGTGTCGGTAATTGATAAGTCACTTGTTGCTGGGCAAAATATAAAGCGCTCATACTGTGAGCCTAATAATTTTCGGTTAACGCGGTTTAACATATAACTTTTTGACAAGCCCATAAGTTGTATAAGTTTATTTTCGCTGGCAATAAAGCCATTCGATTTTGCTACTATAAAGTGCGCTTTAAATATTGGGTTATTTATAATTTCGGTTACGCCGTTATCGCCAAAAACATCTTCAAGTAATGCGCGCGCTTTTATTGTGATTTCACTTGGTGTAGGTTTATTACTTGAATATCGCGTTTGCGAATACGATTTTGCTAAGCGCTCAATCGCAGCAACAGGATCGTTTTGTGCAAAACACGCAGAGCGAAAAGCGCCAGCAGATGAGCCAATTAAATTAAGTGGTTGGGTACGGCTTTTAAAAAATTCACCAAAAATATATTTATCTAAGCCAAATAATGTAAACCATTTAGGACCGCCACTTGCACCTAAAAAAGAGGTAAAAAGTTCAGGTTTAAAGCCCTGTTCGTTAATAATTTTAGCCGCTGTTTTCCCTGCGTGAATCTCGATCATCTAAAAAATTGTGCCTTTATTTTGGTTGCTATAGTTTTCTTACAATACTGAAAGTGAATATTTATGCAAATCAAAAAGCGACTTTATGTTGCCATAAAACCGCTTTTTATAGTTAAGTGTGCTGAATTAGTCCCAAATGCCGTCTTCGCATTTACCCTGTACTTTTACATCTTTTACTTTAAATTCGGGCTCTAAACCTTTGTCTCTTTGTGCGTGGTAATCGCTCGTAACAGACAAAATAGTCGGCGTTAACAGTATAATAGCGATAACGTTAACCACTGTCATTAACCCTAAGGCAATATCGGCTAAATCCCAGACTTCTTTTAATGTGGCCGATGCGCCCCACAACATCATTGATAAATAAAGCAAAGTGTAAATGCCGCGCCCTACTTTGTTGTCGAGCTTAAATAAGTGCAAGTTGCTCTCTGCATAGGCGTAGTTTGCCACTACCGATGTAAAAGCAAATAAGGTTATAGCGGCTGCTACAAAGTAAACACCACCTTGTGCTAAATGAGCGGTCATCGCGCTTTGTGTTAAACGAATGCCTTCCATTTCACCGCTTATGTCTATATCGGCTAATAAAATGATCACCGCGGTACAGCTACACAGTACTATTGTATCGAAAAATACGCCTAGCATTTGTATGTAACCTTGCGTTACAGGGTGATTAGGTATTGGGCTGGCACTTGCTGAAGCATGCGGCACACTACCTGCACCGGCCTCATTAGAATATAAACCACGTTGAATACCGTTTTTAATGGCAGCGCCCATTGCACCGGCGCCTGCTTCTTGTAAACCAAACGCTGATAAAAATATATCTTTAAGCATGGCGGGTACTTGCGTGAAATTTATAATCGTAATAATTACCGCAGCAAGTACAAACACAATGCCCATTATTGGCACAACACGCTCTGCAAACCGGGCAATTGCTTTAAAGCCACCGAGTATAATTGAGCCGGCTAGCACGGTAATAACCAGGCCTGAATAAAATGTAGGAACTTCAAACGCGTAATTAAGTGCGTCGGTAATTGTGTTCGTTTGCATTGCGCTAAACGTAAAGCCGTAACCTAAAAACAAACACGCAGCAAACACAATTGCAAACGCCCGGCTACCCAAACCTTGTTGAATATAATACGCAGGGCCCCCTCTAAACTCGCCGCCACTATCGCGCACTTTATATACTTGCCCAAGTACACTTTCGGCAAAGCCTGTAGCCATACCCAATATGGCTATTACCCACATCCAAAATATAGCGCCGCTGCCGCCAAGTGAAATTGCAACCGCCACACCGGCTAAATTACCGGTACCTACCCGTGCACAAAGTCCTGTACACAACGCTTGAAATGATGAAATGTCGTCTTTTTTACATTTGCTACTGCCTTTTAAAAGGCTAAACATATGTTTAAATTTAAGTATTTGAATTGCTTTTAGTCGTACTGAAAACCATACCCCCGTAAACAAGAGTATATAAATAAGTACCTGGCCTTCTCCCCACAAAAGGTTGTTTACGCTTTTGACGACGGTATCGAACATTGCTAATTCCTTCTTATATTTTTTATATTAATACCCTTTTTTGGGTATAACGGCATTTGCTTACGACATCGACTAAAAATTTAATGCAAATAAGGCAGCTAAGCTGCCTTAAAACTATACATTATTTATTTTGCAAATGAACTCCTGCAATCATGCACCTAACTGAGCCACCAGCCGACTCAATAGTAGGTATTGGTAATGGCACAAGCTTAGCCGTTTTTTGTATAACTGTTATTTGTGCCGGTGTAAGTGCATTAAACGCAGTTTGCGATAAGGCTAAAATACGACCATTTTTACCTTGTAGCTCAATAGCATTGCCACAAAAGTTATTAATTTGATCGAGTGATAAATCAATTACTTCGTGGTGGCTTTGTAAAAAATGAGTAACTAGCGCTTTACGCTCCTCACTTGGCACCATGTTTAAGCCAACCATTACAAACTCAGTTGCAACGCACATTAATACATTAGTGTGATATACCGCTGTACCTTTTTCATCATATGCATTAAATATAACGGGTTTTAATGCGAGCAAATTACAAACTGTATTAACAACCGATTGAGTTGTTCTTTTAGATTTTGCTGCATAAGCCAGTTTATATTGATGATCGAGAACCAGTGAGCCCGTGCCTTCTAGGAATGAATTTTCTTTCGCTAAATACGCATAATCAGTCACAACCGTCACTTTATAGTGATCCGTTAAAAAATCAATAATATCTTTTCGATATTCTAACCTTCTGTTTTCTACAAACATTGGGTAGATTATTAATTCCCCACTTTGATGAGTAGAAAACCAATTATTTGGAAACACAGAGTCGGGAGTCTGTGTTTGCTCATCTTCAAAAAGGTGAACTTTTACCCCTTCATTTTTTAATAATTTTACTACATTTGTGACTTCGCTATATGCTTGTTCACTTTGATTTGGTGCTAAGCATTCACTTTGAAATGCATTGTCGAGCATTGTTTGTGGGTTAGACGTAAAGTGATGCGGACGTACCATAACAACCGCACTCGGAGCTTGATTTACGTGGCTCATGCTACGTGCTCTTGTGCTGATGTTTGCTCTGTATTAAGTACCGAAAACAAGTTCCGCGGATCGGCTTGCTGTGTAATTAAATCGAGCAATGTAAATTCACCGCTTTTAATAAGTTGATCGCGTATAAATACAAGCGCTGTAAAGTCTTCGCTCGCAAAGCCTACACCATCAAAAATAGTTAATTCGTCTTGGCTAGTACGGCCAAGCGATTGCTTATTAACGACTTTATGAAACTCAGTTACAACAAAGCTTTCACTCATTTGTTGTATTTCGCCCTCTATTCGAGTTTGTGGCTCGTACTCTACAAATACATTAGCGCGCTCGAGTAATTTAGCATCTAACTCTGTTTTACCTGGGCAATCGCCACCTATGGCATTAATGTGCACACCTTGTGGGATCATGTCGTTTGTTAAAATTGTAGCATTGGTTTTATCGGCAGTGCAGGTTGTAATAACGTGCGCACCTTGCACAGCTTCCTGTGCGCTATTACAAATAGTTACGTTTAACCCGTAAGCATTTAAATTAGTAAATGCTTTTTTAGACGCGTTTGCATCTATATCGTATAAACGAATATGTGTTATGCCCAATACAGCTTTAAATGCCAGTGCCTGAAACTCAGACTGTGCCCCATTACCAATTAATGTAAGTGTTGTTGAGTTTTTTGGTGCTAAATACTTAGCCACCAGCGCCGATGTAGCCGCTGTACGTAGCGCTGTTAGTAGGCACATTTCGCTGATCATTACCGGATAACCACTATCTACATCGGCTAAAATACCAAATGCAGCGACTGTTTGAAGTTCTCGAAAGGTGTTTTTTGGGTGACCGTTTACATATTTACAGCTGAACATCTGGCCATCACTCACAGGCATTAGCTCTATTACACCCTCTGGTGAGTGTGCTGCATAGCGAGGTGATTTATCAAACTCTTTCCAACGGGCAAAGTCGGTTTCTAATTTATGTGTTAGCTCTAACAAAACGTTTTCGATACCTAAGCTATTTATAAGCTTAGCCATTGCCTGAACGCTAACAAACGGAACGCCTTGTTTTGGCTGTGCTATAAAATGACTCATGTTGAAACCTCTTAAATAAATGTATTAGTTAATTTAAAACAAGTTTAGCGAGGCCGCATGCTATTTAATATGGCAATTAGTTATACAAATTTTATTAATTTTTATCACTTTGCTATGCAGGTATATACAAATTGTGTATTTTAGTAGGCCATGCTCTAAAAGGTTTGATTTATGACTCCTTATATTTACGATTCCCTTGATAACGCTTTAATAGCTGAATTACGAAAAGACGGCCGCGCTTCGGTTTCAGCTTTAGCCGGTTCTTTAAATGTATCACGCGGGACAGTTCAAAATAGGTTAGACAGATTAGTTAGCTCAGGCGCAATATTAGGGTTTACTGTACGCGTTCACGAACACATAGAAACAGAAGCTGTGCGCGCAATTATGATGATAGAAGTCGTTGGTAAATCTACCTCACAAGTAATTAAAACAATGCGCGGAATACCCGAGCTTATAAAATTACACACCACCAATGGTGCATGGGATTTAGTTGCAGAACTACAAGCTGGAAATTTAAGTGAGTTTGATGGAGTGCTAAGGCAAGTACGCGAAATTGACGGTATTTTAAATAGTGAAACAAGCATATTACTTTCATCAACTTAAGTTATTTTTAATATTTAAAAGAATACTTAAATGACACCCATTTATAATGTTTTAAGTATTCACAAGGCACTTCCAATTAGAATCTAGGGGTTAATAAATGTACAAATTCGGGTGGGTGTCATTTAAATAAAAGGCATTTAAATGAATAATACTGCAACTTTAAGTCGCAGTATTATTCATGATTTAGGTATCCGATTGGCTTAATTGTAACGATACTCGCTTTGTGAGTAATTATGCGTATTGCTGATCTCAAATTGGCTTTGCTGCGCTAAATAAGATCGACCTGCAGCTAAGCCTAATTTATGATCAAAACGTAAATCGTTATTTGAACTACCTAATAATTTGCTATGCAGTTTTTCGTCTGCAAAAATTTGTATTATTTCCACATCACTTGGTGGATTTGCAATAAACTCAAGCTCATCTAAATACGCTTTTTCGTGCTGTATCAAGTAGTCCAATGTTTTTGGACAATAGCCTGATGCTATAGCAAATGTTCTTAGCTTTTGTACCCATGCAGATTGCGCTTGAAAATTAGCGTCAACCGTTCTTATTACAACAATTTTACGAGCACCTCGGTTGTAAGCCTCACGCACAGGGAGTGGAGCGGCTAAACCGCCGTCTAGATAAAAATCGCTCTGTGCTTGTTCTTCAACAAGATGTGTTTCATTCGCTGCTTTTGCGTTTAACCAAGGTGTTAACTTTACACCTTGTTTGTATAAAAACGGAAGTGCGCTAGAAGCCTTTAACAAATCACGCCATTGACCGCTATCACCTGTAGGCGATAAGTAATAAGCTTTTCTGTCTCGTGCATTTGTGGCTGTTATAAGTAGTTCACGCTCACCTAAACTAGTTTTCGCTGTTTTGAAATCTATAGCTCTGTTTACTTCAGTGGTTTTGTCAAAGTACCAATCTAGATCAACTATATGCTTACCCACTAATCCGCGACCAAGCTGAAAAAAACGCTTATTACGCGAAAGTCCTCTAATCAGGCGTTTAGCGTAGCCTTTTTGACGCGCTAAGTAGCTAGTTAAGTTTTGTGAACCCGCTGAAGTACCAATGAATAAATCAAAAGGGTCATAGCTTTGCTCTAACCACGCATCAAGTACGCCAGCTGTGAATATCCCTCGCTGCCCGCCACCTTCAGCAATCAGAGCAACTTTTGGCTGCGCTGTTTTGTTAACTGAATTAGCTGTTGCGGTGTTTAGAGAGTTCACGGTGTACCTGCCTTTAATTTTATGATGTCTGGTTTAATAGCTACATTATAAAAAACAAAAGTGATATCTTAAAATTGATTGTTTAAATCAGTTCAATTGAAAAAACAGAACGGTATATAAAGCAAAATATGTACTAAAAATAGAAATCAAATTTACTTTGAATATTTAAATAACAAATACAGACATCACTTAAAGTTAATAAAATGAGTTAAAAAAGTTTAACTTTTGATGATGTCTGTATATTAACAAGCCCAGAGTGTACGCTTGCTTAACTAACTATATTTTAGTGTTTTATTTCCATTAAAATTTCGAGTGCACGGTGGCGTTTTTCACTATCAAACACATCATTCGTAAATATAAACTCATCAACTTCTAGCTGTTTAGCTATCATCTCTAACTTGTGTTTAATACTTACATGTCCGCCTACTACGCTTAGGCTTAAAAAGTTCTCTACATGAGCGCGCTCTTGTTCGCTCCATAACCCGTCCATGCTTTCAACAGGTGGTTTTAGCCACAGCTCATTACCGCGTATAAGTTCGAGTACACGTTGCTTAGAAGTAGTCGACAAGTATTGCGCTTCATCGTCGGTATCTGCAGCCACTAAAGGCAGTGCAAGCATTACGTATGGCTTATCAAGTACGCTTGATGCTTTAAATTCGCGCTTATACAACGCTATTGCATCGTGCACAAAGCGCGGTGCAAAATGCCCTGCAAATACATACGGTAACCCTTTTTGCGCCGCTAGTTGCGCGCTAAATAAACTCGAGCCTAATAACCAAATCGGAACGTTTGTGTCCTCCCCCGGTATAGCACGTATAGGATTCGTACCATTGTAAGGACCTAACAATGTTTGCAGTTCAGTTACCTCACCTGGGAAATTTTCTGCGCGGCTCATATCGTTGTTTAATGCACGACTCGTTACAGGATCGCTACCTGGGGCACGCCCTAGCCCTAAATCTATTCGCCCTGGATATAAGCTCTCTAATGTACCAAATTGTTCAGCAACAACTAATGGGGAGTGGTTAGGCAGCATAATACCGCCCGACCCAACGCGTATCTTTTTGGTATTACCTGCAATGTGACCAACCAAAATTGAAGTGGCCGCACAAATTATACCTGGCATATTATGATGCTCAGCAAGCCAAAAACGGTTAAAGCCAAGCTCATCTGCACGTTGAGCGTATTTAGTACTTTTATGAAGAGTGTTAGTTACGCTGTCCCCTTTGATCATGGGGGCAAGTTCTAATAACGAAAAAGGAATGGAATTTAACAAAATAGCAGCTCCTAAAAATGCATGCTAACAATGTATTACATCATTAGCATAAAACACTTAAATGGGTCTGCTATTAGGTCAATTCAAGTTACGCAGTGGTATTAGAGCAAAATAGGTATATGTTATTTTGCTCTAAGGTATTCAAGCAAGCTGTGCATCACGTTGGCGCAGCTTTTTATAGCCTTCTGAATCCACGCCTTTTTTCCAATACCCTGAGGAAACAATATTACCGCGTGGTATATTAAATTGCTCTGTTAGCAGTGCTTTTGCTTTACGAACAAGCCCAGCTTCCAATGCCATAAATACAATAGGAGGCTCTGCTGTAATGTGCAAATTTTGAAGCGCGCTAAGTAGCGCTTCGTCAGCATTGTCGGTAACAAGCCAATTAACATCGCGGCTTGTTTCTAAATCAATAATGTCTTTTTCGGTGGGTACATGTACAAAGGCATCAATTTTTGAAAATAAAGGTAATTGCTGTATATACCCCTTTATTGCATTTACCGAAGTTAAATCCCCTAGCAACACATAATGCGAATGCCCATAATTATCTAGCTTTTTAGGGCCTGGGCCTGCAATACCTACCTCATCACCTACTTTTGCAATTTTAGCCCAGTCAGTTGCCGGACCTTGGTGCATATTTATAACAAAATCAAGTGTTAACGCGCCTGTTTGTGCATCTACATGCCTTATTGTGTAAGATCGCATACACGCTGTTTTTAAGTTAAAATCTACTTCACCATTTTTTGGGATCAGTACTTTTACATAGTTACCAATGTGCTGTGAGGTTAAGTCGTTAAAATCATCAGAGCCTACAACAATGCGTTGTAGGTGTGGTGTGATTTGCTGCGTACTTAATATGTTAGCTTTGCGAATTTGTTTACCCATGCATTACCTCGTTTTACAAAACTTGGACTTTAATACCAACTTGCATAATCTTTGATCAATTTAACAAATTAAATAGACCCCATATATAAGCAGATTGGTATAATAATTGTCTGCTATAAAAGCAGACATTGCACAACGCCCCATTGGTTGATAAAATCAACTATAACAAATTGATTGACTTTGTCAACTACATTGAGAGTTTTATGAATACACCTTTATCAAATACGCTATTTGAATTGATGCAAAATTACCGCGTCACAATTCGTGAAGCAATTAACGCAGGCGAACTTGGTATTAATGCTATGCACGTACGCTGCATACATATTATTGCGAACGTAAATAACTGTACGGCTAACGATATTGTTACTAAAACGCAGCGCGACAAAGCGCAAATAGCACGTTTAATTAAAGATCTTATTGGCTTAAATTTAATAAATAAACAGGCAAGTGAGCACGATAAGCGCTGCTTTATTTTGTCGCTCACAGAGCAAGGTAAAGTTCTTTTTGATAAGTTATTAGCCTCAGAGCAGAAAATAAATAATCAAATGTGTAAAAACTTAAACCCTCAGAAAATCAAAGACTTTTTAGATATCGCACAGCAAATGATCAAAAATATGGATTGATCGGTTATACATTTCTTGGCATAACTTACACAAAACGCATATACTGTACACTTATACAGTATATGCGTTTTAGGTTGTGTTATGTTTGTCATTCCCATTTATATAGAAGCAGGCGTGTGTGGTTTTGAATCGCCCGCAGCGCAGTACACCGAGCTAGGTGTAACCCTTGATGAGCTTTTAATAAAGCACCCAAATGCTACCTTTATTGGCCTAGCATCGGGTAACTCTATGCAAGAAGTCGGAATTTTTGAAGGGGACTTATTAGTTATTGACCGTGCAGAGCCTGCAGAGAATGGTGACGTTATTGTTGCTAACTTAAATGGTCTTTTTGTATGCAAGCTGCTTGATAAAACCAATGCGCGGCTGCTTTCAGCTTCTTCTTTACATAAGCCTGTACAACTCACCTCTGCAGACGAGTTTCAGCTCGAAGGCGTAGTAACGCTATCAATAAGAATGCACAGGCAAAGCCCAGAGTTACTAAAATGTATGCCTTAGTTGATGCTGTGTCGTTTTATGCCAGCGCCGAAAAAGTATTTGACCCTGCTATTCGATCCAAACCCGTGGTTGTACTTACCAATAACGATGGCTGTGTATGCGCTATTTGCCCTATTGCTCGGCGCTTAAATATTCCTAAATTTGGCCCGTACTTTAAAGTTAAGCATTTACTTGAACAAAACAACGTTGTTATTCGCTCTAGTAATTACGAGCTTTATGCTGATTTAAGCGACAAAATGATGAATATCATCGCTCGCTTTTGCGATACACAGCACATATACAGTATTGATGAATCGTTTTTGCACTTTGATGGCTACACATCATTAATTAAAGACTGGCATGAATACGGTCATACAATAAGGCGCACAGTATGGCGCGAAACAAAGCTTCCTGTAGGTGTAGGTTTTGGCCCGACCCCTACTTTAGCAAAAGCCGCTAACCATGCCGCTAAAAAGCTCAGTGGTTTTAATGGTGTTGCAGTAATAAATAGCGAACAAACTCGCCAAGCTATTTTACAAAGAATGAGCTGCGAAGATGTGTGGGGGATAGGCCGCCGGCTAGCTAAAAAACTTAAAATAATGAATATACACACCGCCTGGGATCTTGCTCAGCAAAACCCTAGAGCAATGCGCCGTGCATTTAGTGTGGTTGTTGAACGCACAGTAAGCGAGCTTAACGGGATAACATGTTTAAACTGGGATGATGTACGACAAGATAAGCGGGAGATTTATTCAACCCGTAGTTTTGGAGAGCGCATATGTGAGCCAACAGCACTTAAAACAGCGCTAATTAACCATGTAACCACAGTGGCTAATAAATTAAGAGCGCAACACTCGCTCACTCACCAGCTTTATATTTTTGCAGCCAGTGGCGCGCACGAAAATAGATATTATAAAAAGTCTTTTGTGTATAAGTTCCCCTCACCCACTAACGACACCTGCGTGATGGCTAATGCTGTATCTGAGGTATTTAATAAGATTTACCAACCCGGTATACGGTTTTATAAATGTGGTGTGGGTGCGGTAGAGCTAATATCAGAACAGTTTCAGCAAAATGACTTATTTAATAAAAGCCCTGATAATCCAAAACTTATGCAATGCTTAGACACAATTAACAATCGATACGGAAAAGGAATGCTAAGCCTTGCAAGTAGTAAATTAAATGACCGGTGGCACATGAACCGTGATTTTTTGTCGCCGCAGTACACTACGCGTTGGCGCGATATCCCTAAAATATACTGCGAATGATTTGCTACTTACTACTTACTAGATGCTTTATTTACTCTCATCTGCTTTTTTAAATGTGCACTCTACATTGGGTTCGCTCAATGTGTATTTGAGTGTGTTATCAGCTAAAAATTTGATACTTTGACTGATTGTTTTTTCGTTTGCTGGGCTTTCACAACGGCTCATTCTTAAGCCGTTTTCAAGGCCATCACTTTTATATTTAAGAGTGCTGGTTATAAAGCAAAAGTTTGGTTTTTTAATGGTTCGGGTACCATTGTGGAGCGATCCAAATACAATTTGCTCACCAAGTTTAAAACCAGCACTTAAATCACTTTCATCTGTCAAACTCAAATTGCTGTTAACGCATAACCCTGAGTTGCTCGACACAACTTCGTAGGCTCCCAATTTTGACTTTAAAAGCGGTATAAATCGTGTTTTATTACTCGGCTCAGAAAAAGCATTTGCACTTGTAAAAGCGACAGTTAATAAAGCGAGTGTTAAATATTTCATTTCGTGGGTGTATCCTCGTGAGTCAGCGTGTTAAATAATAGCAAAATGCCTAATCACTTAGCTTTTATAACTTTTAACAACTATAACAGAGATTTACTATAAAAGGAGAGAAGTCGTATTCAGGAACTAAGACACGAGCAGCTAAGGGAGCTTTGCTCGACTATTACTGATTCTTACATGTGTGTAAGCCAGTAAGATAACGCAAGAGCAATTACCGATCCCATTAGGTTACAAACCTCGTGCCACAAATAAATCCCTTAGATTGAACACATTTAAATCCACAAAGATTCATCCTAGATACTGCATTACAAACCATTTTGCTGTTAAGTACTTTAGTTAATACGTACTTAAACAACAAAACGATTTATATCAATGCGCTTACTTGTAGGGAAATTGAACTCATAAAATTGTTTGAATAGCGCTCAAATCACTGTTTATTTTATTGCCAGTACTTTGCAAATAATAAAGGGTAGCTTTGCTTTAAAAACTTAGGTTTGTCTTTAAAACGTTTGCCTTTGGGTTCATCGCTGCCTGATGGAATAAACGGTAATTCATCTTCGCTGCGTTCTTCAAATAATAAACCGGCTATTAAATCATACTCATCAATATACGGGTAAGGCTGCTCATTTAAGTAATAAACAGGTGTACACTGCGCTATAGAATCAGCATTTTCTAAGGCGTTTTCGAATACTGTTTTACCGCGCGAAATTAACCAACATCTAAATTCGCTAAAGCCGTAATCGTCGTTACATCCAGCCATCACAAAAGCGGCACCAAATAAATCCCAGGTAAAACACTTGCGCATATGTATGCCAAAGTGCTTATCAAAATCAATAAGGTGTTGATCGCTTAAATCATTAAGTTTAGTTTTTAGGTTATCGCTCACACTTTGCGGATCGAGCCCTAAATCAGGCGTTGTTACTAATTCCCAAAAAGCCTGTTCTGTTAACGCTGCCATTATAAAATCTCTTTTACTCGGCCAACTTGACCATCTTCTAAACGTACTTTAATGCCGTGTGGGTGATTTGGTGATTTTGTTAAAAGGCGCTCAACCACACCTTCTGTTAATGTGCCGCTGCGTTGATCTTCTTTTAATACAATATTTACTGTGGTACCTGGTGAAATTTGCGAACGCGAAGGAACAGCCATAATTTAAACCCTAAAAATAATTTATCTAATTATAACGTCCATGTGATGTCATACCAACTAAACCGCTGTTAATTGGCTAAAAATGAGATGTGTGCTGGTTTTGCGTTCAACTTAATACTAGTAAGCTCTTTGAGTATTATATTTGTTAATTCGTTAAGTTGCGGTTTTGCACTTTCAAGGGCTATATCATCATTAAAATAGCATTGTACTTTTAACGTATTGGCCTCATTATTTAAATCAATGGTATGCGTTAGATAATCAAAACCAATTACGCTTTCTTTTATTGCTTCGCATGCATTAGTAAGTGCTAGTCTAATGTGCTTATCGCGCTGCTTTTGAGTTTTAGTCATAATATAAAGGTTACTTATTTAGTTTCTGCTTGTTGCTGTTTTTTAAACTCTTCGTAGTTAGAATCTTGTTTATCTAAGCATTCGTAATATTCTTTGTCAGCTTTATAGTTACACTCATCAAGGCGCGCCGATTGAACTTCATGAAAACGCGCATCAGAGCTACAACCTGCTAAAACACATAATCCAACAATAAGTAATGCGCTACTTTTTAGTTTATTGATAAACATTAAATTTCCTTACACTTTCTATATCGAAAAAGCGTTAAATTATTACAGTATTATTGTATATTAGCGCCATAAAATCTTAATCTCCAAAGGATCTATTTCTATGATGTCGCAGTTACAAAAGTTGTTTCAGCGTATAGACAAAAGCAAGATATTTCAATCATTTGTTATAGCTGTAATTATTGTTTCTGCCCTGACAGTAGGTGCGCACACTTACTCACTACATCCTACCGTAGAGCTTGCTCTAAATTGGATGGACGTTGGCATTACCGCATTCTTTTTAATTGAACTAGTAATCCGCTTTATTGCAAGTAAAGGCATAAAACATTTTTTTTCTAAAGGATGGAACATATTCGACACCATCATAGTATTGGGCAGTTTATATCCTGCTGCTGGCTCTACTATGTTAATTGCTCGATTACTTCGCATATTTAGAGTACTGCGATTAGTATCGATGATCCCAGAGCTGCGCTTATTAGTTAATTCATTGCTTAAAGCCATTCCACAAATGGGTTATATAGCCCTATTAATGTTTGTTATTTTTTATATATACGCTGCAATGGGCAGCATGATGTTTGCTGAAATAAACCCCGTACTTTGGCAAGATGTTTCAATCTCCATGCTTACTCTGTTTAGGGTGGCAACATTTGAAGATTGGACCGACATAATGTATGAAACAATGGCGGTGTACGAACTAAGCTGGATTTATTACCTTACGTTTATATTTTTAACCGCATTTGTATTTTTAAATATGATGGTAGGTGCCATTTTAGAAGTAATGAGTGAAGAGCACCGCAAAGCGCGAGAAGAGCTCGCAGACGACAGCTCATTACCTGCAACGCAAGGGCAAGTAAACGAACTACAATCCCAAATTGCTGAGCTTAAAGAGCTATTGAGTAACCGCAAAAACTAATCTGAGAAAAGTACTAAAGCACCCACTTAAAGTTTAAAAAGTGGGTGCAGCTTAAGTATTTAACTAAAACGAACATTACCAAAGAGCTTTAATTCTCCTCGTTATCAGATTTTTCATCCGTATCTTCAAAAGAAATAACGTTATCTACTTTCATTTTAAACGCATCAAAAAATGCGTTTTCTAATACCGAAATCACAGCTTGAAAAGTCGAAACATCCGTATTATCTAATTGCCCCTCTATAGGGATACGTGCAGCAACAAGTTTAGACTCATCGTTTTCGAGTATAGAGCCCAGTAAATCAACACTGCCTTCAAATATGGCCGTAAATATTCCATCGTCATCTTTTTCTATATCTTCGCGCCACGAGAACACACTCAAGTTTTGAACGCCCGCTTTTACATAACCATTTAAGTTATTATCTTTAGCCACCAATTCCATAGCGCCATCAATGCCACCCGCTTCAATATCAAAAGGCGTGTATACCTTAAATACAGTATCGAGGTTTTTAACAGAGAAACGCTGTACCTCTGCGTTAAAATCAAAATTGGCTTGTTTGCTAAAGGGATCTAATTTGCCATCAAACTTTAATGCGGCCTCCCCCATTAATGCACCTTGTACGCTTAGAGTAGTCACTAGTGTTTTTGATAGGTTTTGCGCGTTGGTTATATTTTCAATTCGAGCGTTGATATTTGATATAAAAGTGGGTTTTTCACCACTATTCGTTGAGTTAACTAAAGTTAACTTGCCTTGCTCAATTGTTAAGGTATCAATAGAAAACAGTACTAAATTATTGGCGAGACCTACCCAAGTAGTTTCGTCTTTTACTTGTTTATTTTGCTCAGAAGCATTGGGGTCTTTATCATAAATAACTATTTTAGGGCGCGTAAACGCCATGTTTGTTACTAAATTCCCTTTTAAAAGGGCTGACCACGCAAGTGAAAAATCGAGAGTTTGAATACTCAGCAAAGGCTTAGGAGCTGAAGTTGCATCAACAGCATAAATTTCAACGTCGTCAATTGCGTAGGCACCGCGATATAAAAACAAATCTACGTCACCAACATGCCCAGTAACACCTTGTGTGTGTTTTAGCTGATAATTTACGTAGTGCTGAACTACATAAGGCGCGGCTATTCGCGTTAGTATAAGTAACACAACCAGCGCTATTACACCTTTAAGGTATTTGTCGTGAAATATTTTGGATGAAAAATGCATTGTAATTTCCTTTACTAAAAACGGGGGCCTTTTGACCTTTCAGGGTTAAATTTTTCTATATAAAGGGCTGCGTATGTTTAATATTTATTTTTATAAAGCACTTATGAAGATAGCCACACAACATAAACTCTGCTTTACCTAAAACCTAAACGTACAGCTACAAATTTAACCTAGAAGAATAAATAAGCCCTAGCTGAATTCTTTAATTAAGCAAATAAATAAACGTGTAAAAATTACTAATAATTGTAATTTAAATACCTGTTAGGAATAAAATTATAAACAAAGCAAAGCTATATAAGCTTAAAGCTCTAAACAACAGTTATTACAGCAAGGGATATACCACTATTCAAATACACAACTTAAGAAATGATTGCATACATATCTATTTACAATTTAGCTAACTAATAACCGGCGTTAGGTCGAATAAACCGCTTTCATCTACTAAAGTAAAATTAACGCAAACAAGAATAAAAATACATGAATCCTATTTTTTATATATTAGTTACCCTCTTTTTCACCAGTATTATTTGGTCTGTCATATTTTTAATGTCGTGGTATACGTTAGGTAAAAAGCAATATGCCATGCTTTGGACAATCGCATTTGCATTCTCTACATGCCAATGGGCAACAATGTTGGCAGAACCATTATTTAACTCAAACACATTATATTGGATGTTAGGAAGTAGCTTCTCTGTAGGTTCAGTACTGCTAGGTACGTGGGGGCATTGCATTAGGGTAAACTCGGGTATAAAAATTCGCTATTTAATTATCTCAGCAATAGTTACTCTTGCTGCTGTCTATTATTTTACAGCTATATATGTGCATGTTGGCTTATTTATGTCCTTGTATGTGTATTATGATGTGATTTTACTTGTACTCAATGCAGTTATTATTTTCAGGCATAAACAAAAATCACTTCCTGCCGAAATAGGCGCTAGTATTACTTATACGCTATGTGGATTACTTTTATTTGTTGCAGCAAGCATAGCGTTACTGCAAGGCAGCCAAGTAAATGAAGAATATATAGCGCTGTATACATTAATTAATTTTATTACTGTCCCTACTGCACATGTAGGCATGGCCGTATTCATAATATTTATGATGGCATCAGATTTAGCTGAAAAAATGAACCATCTTGCAATGAGCGACGAACTTACAGGCTGCTTAAATAGGCGTGGATTCTATAATAAAAGCCAAGAGCAACTAAAAGATAAACTTAATAATTATAACTACGTCAGCTTAATTTATTGGGATATAGATAAATTTAAAAAAATAAACGATGAATTTGGACATGCAGGTGGTGATTTAGTTTTAGTAGAAGCTGCAAAAATAATGCAAAACTGCATAAACCCATGTGATTTATTTGGCCGCATTGGCGGCGAAGAATTTGCTTTATTAATAGCAAGAAACGACGAATCGTCAGCTAAAGATCTTCCCGAAAAACTAAGAAGTGCACTGGCCAGTTACCCAATTCATTTTAACGATAAAGTAATTAATGTAACGGCAAGTTTTGGCGTAATAAATATTAAATGTAATAAAACGACAATTGAGAGTGCAATAAATGAAGCAGATAAAGCACTCTACCATGCCAAGAATGAAGGGCGTAATCAGGTGGCTCATGTGAATACATTAAGTTAATAAAAGTTCATTATTACTAGGGGTATTGACCTTTAGCGACTGATTTTTCAGTAGCAGGATTATGTACAAAGCATGATGAAAACGCTAAGCAAAACGCACGGCACTGTTGGATCATCCCTACATAAACAAACTTTGTGAAAAAGTCAGCGCTCTAACTAATAAGTTTAAGCGCGTCGGCAAATCTAACTGGTTTACTGAATATGAAACCTTGATACTTATCAATTTGTAAGCTTTGTAATAACGTTAACTGAGCTGGGCTTTCTACGCCCTCCGCTATTACTTGGCAACCTATCATATGCGACATGTTAGTTACCGCAGATACAATACTTTTATCTTTTGAGCATTCACAAATGTTATCAATATAAGATTTATCTATTTTAATGTAATCAACTGACAGCTCTTTTAAAACCGATATAGAAGAAAACCCGGTACCAAAATCATCAATAGAGATACGTACACCGGTATTTTTTATGGCCGTAATCACTTTTGACAAATACGGTAAATTTTTAATCATGACTGTTTCTGTTATTTCTAAATGCACATTGTATGGTTTAACTGCGTATCTATTTAAAAGCGCAACTAAAAAATCTAAAAAATTATGGTTTTCTAGTTGCAAGACAGACACATTAATCGACAATCCAATCTTACTATTCACCGCATTTAACTTACTTAAACTCGCAATGGCTTGCTCTAGTACAAACTCACCTAATATATTAATTTTTCCATATCGCTCTGCAATATCTATAAATTCTGAAGGGGGGATAAATTCATCATTAAATTGCCAACGAAGTAATACTTCAAACGTGGTTATTTCATTTGTGCTTATATCAACAATGGGTTGATAACAAAGATGAAAGTCACCTTTTTCTAAGCACTCTTTAATTGAGCTACGAAGTACTTCTTCTCTTTTAAGCGATTCATGCATTCGCTCGTCAAATACCGATATTTCATTACGGCTTTTCTTACCTTCATACATAGCTACATCAGCGTATTTAATCGCCTCTGCAAGATTAAAATTTTCGCGCGTAAAATACAGCCCAACCTTAAAAGAGGGATTTACTTGATAGCTGTCCATGCTTACTGTTTTCGTTAAGGTTTTAACTAATCTAAAAACACAGTCAAAAAGTTCGTCTTCGGTGTTAGTGCGAGAATAAAAAATAAACTCATCACCTCCCCATCGACAAGCAATAAAATCGCCTTGGGTTTGTGTTTCAACTAATCGTTTACCTGTTTGAGCCAGCACAAAATCACCAAAATCGTGACCGTATTTATCGTTGATGATTTTAAAGTCATCCATATCTAAAAATAAAACAGCTTTAATATCATCATTTTGATTGGCTAAATCAAGTTCAACATTAGAAACAAAGCTCCCCCTGTTAAACAATTTAGTTAGGTTGTCTTTTTGCTCTAAAGAAATTATTTGTTCGGTACGAAGTTGCACTTCGTTTTCTAAGTTTTCAATAAATTGATCTAACTTAAGTTCGTTATTAATTGATGATTTTACATCTTTTGCACTACGTGAAGCCGTTATAAAACACAAAATAAACCATAAAACGAGCCCTAAAACACCTAGTACATTCTCATCTTCAATAGGCTGTAAAAGTAATAAAATACTAAAAGGAACCAATAAGCAGGTTATATACGACAAGGAGGAACGAATATCTGAAGCTAAAACATTAACGCCTCCACCAGCAAGGGAGCTAAAAACAACCAATGATACAAATTTTTCCTGCATTTGCATGTTTTCATAAAACAAAATAGGAAAAGCAGCCCATGTTAAAGCCGTTAATAATAAACCTATAAAATACAGATGATATTTAAAAGCATGGGTGTTGTTAACAAATACATGGCTTGCTATTCGAAGTAATGAAATAAATGATAACGTAAAAAGCCAATAAAGTTTTTCTTGCGAGGCGCTGTGGTTAATACTGCTAAAAATAAGAAAACAAGAAACAACCGTGTTTATAGCAATTGCAGAACTAAAATAGGAGCTAACAAATGCTAATCGCTTATTGGCAAAGTTATTTGTGTGAGAGGTCATTAATGTTACTTGAATAGGCTGTTGCACAATGTAAACAGTTTACTTATGTTCAATAATAAACAAAAGTGAACATTCATAAAAAAGTATTGTTTTAGCCTCTTAAGCGGTTTTATAAGCCATTAAACTAAAAAGGGCTGGCAAATTGCCAACCCCTTTTGTTAATACTGATTATATATTATACCAATTCGCTTAATTAAGTGATCTATTTTGAGGGAAGAAAATCGTGTCGATAACAAGGCAAAAATTTCGTTATTTAGTTGTTCTATATCAGAAATATTTAACGTAGTTAACGTCAGATTTAACCCCCTCAAATTGATTAAGTATTATTGCGAATTGGTATTACTCACCATCAACAATTATGCGTAGCATACGACGAAGTGGCTCTGCCGCGCCCCATAAAAGCTGATCGCCAACTGTAAATGCGCTAATGTATTTTGGTCCCATAGCTAATTTACGAATACGCCCAACAGGAATGCTTAAAGTGCCCGTTACTTTAACCGGTGTTAAGTCTGTGGCACTAATTTCACGCTCGTTTGGAATTACCTTAACCCACTCATTATGAGACGCTAAAATTTCTTCAATTTTTTCTACGCTAATATCTTCACGTAATTTAATGGTCATCGCTTGTGAATGACAACGCATAGCGCCAATACGAACACATAAACCATCAATTGGCACTGGTTGCTTAGAAGAGCCTAAAATTTTATTGGCTTCTACTTGCGCTTTCCATTCTTCTTTAGACTGACCGCTTGGCATAGGTACGTCAATCCACGGGATTAAACTGCCCGCTAGTGGCACACCAAATTGGTCTTGTGGTAAGTCATTTGACGCCATTGTTTCACTGACTATTTTATCAATTTCTAAAATAGCAGAACTTGGGTTATCTAATTGCTCAGCAACACTTGCATGAATAGCGCCCATTTGTGCAATAAGCTCTTTCATATTTCGTGCACCAGCACCAGAGGCTGCTTGGTAAGTCATTGGGCTTACCCATTCAATTAGGTCTTGCTCAAACAAACCACCTAGTGCAAGTAGCATTAGCGATACTGTACAGTTACCGCCAACAAACGTTTTAACGCCTTGCTCTAAGCCTTGTTCAATAACATCTTTGTTTACGGGATCTAGCACTATTATGCTGTCCTCACTCATACGCAGTGCTGAAGCTGCATCAATCCAGTAACCATCCCAACCCGACTCGCGTAATTTTGGATATACCGCATTGGTGTAGTCACCGCCTTGGCAAGTAACAATAATATCCATTTTAGCAAGTTCGCTAATGTCACTTGCATCTAGCAATGGTTTTGCGTCGCCTGCTATATTAGGGCCTAGTTGACCCGCTTGTGAGGTGGTGAAAAAGGTGGTGTCGATATGGGCAAAATCACTTTGCTGCTGCATACGTTCTAATAACACAGAGCCAACCATGCCACGCCAACCGACTAATCCTACTTTTTTCATTGTTTGTTCCACTGTTTGATTCATAAAAGATGCCTTAATACATTAAAAATTAAATTCATTGCGTGAGATTTAATTTTCATTAACGTCAAAATAACACCACCAGCGCGCTAAAACTAGTGAATAAAGTAGAACTTAAATATTTTTCATAGTCATAAAAAAGCCCTGTATTAAATACAGGGCTAATAGGTAATTAGGTTTTATTATATCCCCCTTCCTTGGGTAGAAAATTAAAACTCGTAGCTAAAGCTTAAACTAAACTCAGTGCCTTCTTCTTGACGCCAAAGTGTTAAGTTTTCTTGTTCAATTTCTTTTTCTTGGCCAAGTATATTTTTAACTTTAAAATTAACTTTAGTATTAAAGTTAGGGAAGTAAGAATAAACTAAATCAAGAGAATGAAATGACTTTTCTTCTGCGTCTTCGTTACCACGCGTACCTGGTACGATTATGCGCGGCCCAAACACGTTATAAACAACTGAGGTAGAATGAAAACCATCAGCAGAGTCATAACCCATTTGTAAGTTTGCTACCCATTCAGAATGACCAACTAAACGACGTTTATTATTAGTAACAATGTTAGAAACAGAGTCAGCTTCCAACGCCTCTTTTAGTTGTTGTTCAAATAATGAATCAACCCCATCAGCATCGTTTATGCCAAGCTCAACACTTGAATCCGATAGAGTAACGTTACCTGATAAAAATATGGCAGATAAATCATTATGAATAAAACTAAAGTCAGTTAAAAAGTCTACCTCAATACCTGTTAGTTCACCCGACTGCGCATTTGCTGTTAGTAATTGCGGAGCAGCTCCACCAACACCCGCTAACTCAACCATTTCAATTGGGTTTTCAATATCTTTATAAAACAAAGCAACTGATAGATTGTTTCCTGAAGGCATGTACCACTCAAACCTAAAGTCAGCATTTTTTAGCTTAGAGCTTTGAAGTGTAGGCGAGCCTCGCACTAAAAACTCTGTTAGTGGGTCAACATAATAAGTTGAGCTTACATCACGCATATCTGGGCGAATCGTCGTTTCACTTAAGTTTAAGCGAAACTGCATTTCTTCATCCATAATATAAGTAATTGCTAAAGAAGGAAAAAAGTTATCTTCTTTTATTGCAACTTCGCTCACTTCTTCAATTGTTCCATCAAAGAAATTAGTATGAGCCTGAAAAGGCACTGATATTTGAGAAAAGTTTTCCCAACGAATACCACCGGTTATACGCCATGTGTTTTCGTAGAAAAAGTCGGCCATAAAATAATAAGCGTCTAACTTATGTGCAGCGCTGTACTTATCACCATCTGCGGTACCATCATCAAAAATACCAGAGCCTGTAATACTTGTATAAAACTCACTATTAGCTAAATTTTCGTCAGAAAAAATTTGGTCTATGTTTGAGCCAAATGTATATTCATCTGTTATACCACGGTGCGTAATACCAAATTGAATATTACTTGCATCACGTTTTTTTTCAGAAAAATCGCCACCCACCTTAAGCTCTAACTCATAGCCATCACCATAAAACGGGATGCCCATATTCCAACCATACGTATCTACGTCATCATGCAAAGTTTGATAATCACGCGTTACGTTAGTAGCAGCAACATCTTGTAACTGCTCTGATTCAAATACACCATCATTTAAGTTAGTTTGAAAAACAACATCTAACGCACCTGGAGCATCCCTGTTGGCGCGGCTTGTACCTGCATACCAATCAAAAAATAAATTTTCTAATTCAGGAAAATTATGCGTCCCTTTGAGCTGCGTAGAGAACATTTCACGCTCTTCATACATAACGTCAACACGGCGTAACTCAGTAACACCTTCTTCAGACTCGTTAGCATCGAAAAAGTCACGATTACGCACTCTGTCACTCATATCATGAAGCGCTATATTCGTTAGTTCAAATTTATGGTTATTATTAAATTCATAACCTAAATTTAATGTGCCACTCCAACGAACGGTTTGTTCAGTAGATATGCCATCATAAGTTTGTGCAAAACATTTATCTTCGCAGCCCAAACTACCTAAATTTGTACCGCTTTGCTCTTTAACTACTTCCCATTCATTGTCATAGGAAACAGCTGCAAGCACGCCAAAAGTACCTACTTCAGACTCAAACCTATCACCTAGTGCTACTGAAAAATTCATGCCTGGATCAACGTCTTTCTCAGTAGGTCCAACTTGCCAATCTAGAGATTGTAGGAGCGCTTGACGCTGCTCAAGCGTAGTACTGCTGTCACCTTCAAGTCCTGCATCACTTTTAAGCGCTGTAGAAATTAATGAAGGTAAAGCACGTGTACCATCATCGCGCCCCATCCAATCATCATCACCACCACTGTAAAAATAACCGGTGTCACTGTTAGAGGTGTTATATGAAGTACCTAACTGTATTTTAAACAAAAAATCAGAAGGAATAGATTTGGTGCGTATATTTACATTACCACCACCAAAGTGCGCTGGCATATCAGGAGAAAACGATTTCTGCACACTTAAACTTTCAATAATATCCGATGGAAATAAATCCAGTGGAACAACTGATCGAGTGGGATCTGGGCTTGGAACATACATGCTATTAAGTTGGGTACTTGAATAACGCTCACCCAAACCACGAACATAAATATATTTACCATCGACTAAGGTTAAACCAGTCACACGACGAAGCGCTGAAGCTGCATCGCCATCACCTGTGCGTGATATTTGATCAGCACCCATAATATCAGCAACAAATGCCTGATTTTGACGCTCTTGTAGTACTGCGCCTGCACTACCTTTTAGTCGCTGGCCAACAGCAACTACTTCTTCTATTTCTTGCTCTTCGGCTTCGGCTGCTATAGCTGTGTTTACTGATAGCCCCATAATTGCAGCCATAACTGCGCAATTTAGTTTACATAGAACAAGAGAAGAGGGTTTAAAAGATTTCATTTTTATACTCCGAAACAAAACAAGACATTAGCCGAGCTTTCGCTCGGCTATAATGTGGTTTGGATTAAAGACCTACCTTAACCCAACCTGCTGTCCAGTCTGTTTGTGCATCCATTGCACCAATGTAATCTACTGAATCAAAGTAACTATCTAGGCTTGAAGAATCAAAACCATTACCTAACAGTAATGACTCAGCCGAAGGCATATATCCGTTATCTGCTAAACCAAGGTCTGTGGCTGCTTGCACAGAGTTACCTGTTTGGCCTAAGAACCAAGACTCAACATTACCAGTACCAATTGCTTGCGTACCAAAGTTATTTGCCGTTTCACATGCAACAACTGAGTGAGTAACAGTTAATGTACCATCCTCTGCGCGAGGAGCTGAATCTGAACCTACACGTAAACAATTTGAATAATCTGCCCCACCTGTCACAACCACGTTTTTAAGCATACCCGCAGTGCCTGCACGTAGACGTATACCGTTAACCCCTACATTACCAATAATAGTAACATTAGAAATTGTAGGCATTGTGAGTGGTGTTGCACTTGAATCAAACTCAGAGTTATCCGCCTCAATTGCATTATCACCTGTTGATTCGGCTTGCTTGATAAGTACGTATTGCGCTTTACCCGTCCAACCAAATGACCAATCTAGTGAGTCATCACCAATATTAGTTAAAACAAGGTGACTGATGTTTGCAGTACCACCGAAAAATTCAACACCATCGTCCAGGTTTTCATGAACGTGAATGTAATCAAGCTCTGTTTGACTACCAACACCAGCAAGCGTAATGCCGTTTAACTCATCTCCGTTACCTAGCGTTTTACCTGCTTGTTTAACTGCCACGTATTTTAAAGTACCTGAGTTATCTTCTGGGTCATTACCACCAAATTGACCAGCATCACCTTCAGCAGACACACCACAGTTTGCAAGCTCATCAGCGGTAGCTTCGCCTTCTTGATCGCCACACGAGTTAGCCGGTGCATTACCTAAAAGCACTAAACCGCCCCATTGACCAATAGTCGTTTCGCCACCAGTAACATCTTCAATAGACGTCATAGTAATTGGCTGAGTTGCACTGCCAACGGCCTCTATTTTAGAACCACGGCGAACAACTAAAAAGTCATCACCCGACTCGCCAATAAGCGTAGTACCAAATTGAACATATAAAGTCGTTTCATCAGCGCGGTCATTACCTACGGCTGTACGGCCTTTTAGAATCCAATGTGCATCGTTAGTTAATGTTACGTCTGAAGTGAATACAACATCAGAAGTTAACTGATAAACTGGCTTGTCTGTGATTTCAGGAAAGCTTGCTGATACATCAGTAGCAAAACCCTGCTCTAAGGCATTTTGAATATCATCAGGAAAACTTGGTGTTATAGCGACTGTCCAACCATCCATCCAGTTATTATCGCCATCAAACGCACCAATATAATCTGTTTTAGTAAAGAACGAATCAAGGTCTGACGAATCAACACCCGAACCTAATAATGGTGAGCTAGATTTAGGTGTAAAGCCATCGGTTGCTAAACTAAGGCCAGCAGCTGTCAGCGTTTGGTTACCTGTTTGGCCTTCAAACCAAGATTGAACGTTACCACCACCAATTGCTTCACTACCAAAGTTATTATCTTCACTACATGCCACTACTGAGTTTTCAATAGAAAGCTCACCAGATTCTGCATTTGCTACAGAGTCAGAACCCACACGTAAACAGTTTGAGTAACCTTCAGGCCCTGTAATTACTACATTACGTAGAACGCCCGCTGTACCTGCACGTAAACGAACACCGTTAGTACCATCAGCACCTACAATTGTTACGTTAGAAATTAGTGGCTTTGTTAAAGGTGTAGCATTTGAATCAAATTCTGAGTTGTCCGCTTCAATAGCGTTATCACCACCAACAGCACTTTGTTGAATATAAATATTTTGCGCACGACCTGTCCAACCAAACGACCAATCAAAGGCATCATCACCAATATCAGTAAGTACTATGTTACGAACATTTACAGTACCACCAAAAAACTCAACGCCATCATCAAGATTTTGATGAACTTGGATATATTCTACTTTTGTTGCAGAGCCTACACCCGCAAACGAAATACCATTAAGCTCATCGCCGTTACCAAGAGTTTTACCTGCGTGCTTTACGACAATATAACGAAGGACACCTGAGTTATCATCGCTAATATCGCCACCAAACTGACCAGCGTCACCTTCAGCTGATACACCACAGTTAGCAAGTTCTTCAGCAGTCGTTTCGCCAGTTTGATCGCCACACGAGTTAGCAGGAGCATTACCTAAAAGTACTAAACCGCCCCATTGACCAATTGTTGTTTCAGCGCCTGTTACATCTTCAATAGATGTCATTGTAATAGGTGCAGTTGCATTACCATTTGCGTTAATTTGCGAACCACGACGAACAACTAAAAAGTCATCACCTGATTCACCAATTAATGTCGTGCCTGCTTGAACATAAAGTGTTGTAACGTCTGCACGGTCATTACCTACTGCGGTACGGCCATTTAAAATCCAATGTGCGTCATTTGTAAGTGTTACATCCGCTGTAAACGTTGTATCTTCAGCTAAGCGATATACTGGCTTATCTGTAATTTCCGGAAATTCGCTAGAAACATCTGAGGCTAAACCTTGTGATAGCGCATTATCAATATCAGTAGGGAAGCCACCATTAATACCAACAGTCCAACCTTCCATCCAATTAGTTGAGCCATCAAATGCACCAACTTGCGTATTTGCAATAAGCGGCGAGCCAGCAAGTGGTGTATAACCGTTGTCATCTAGCATTAAATCAGCTGGGGTAAGTGTTTGGTTAGCGTCTTGGCCTTCAAACCAAGATTGTACATCGCCACCGTTAATAACTTCGCTGCCAAAGTTATTCGCTGCAGTTTGACAAGCAACTATAGAGTTTGTAATCGTAAGTGTGCCATCCTCTGCACGAGGTACTGAATCAGAACCTACACGTAAGCAGTTTTCATAAGTAGCTGGGCCCGTTACAAATACATTTTTAAGAACCCCTGCAGTACCCGCACGTAAACGAATGCCGTTATTGCCCTCAGCACCCACAATTGTAACGTTTGAAATAGTAGGTAGTGTTAATGGTGTTGCACTTGAATCAAATTCAGAGTTATCAGCTTCGATAGCGTTATCGCCTACGTTAGCCGCTTGCTGAATATAAACGTTTGTAGCTGAGCCCGTCCAACCAAAAGACCAATCTAGCGAATCGTCACCAATATTTGTAAGTACAACATTGCTTACATTAACTGTGCCACCAAAGAACTCTATACCATCATCAAGATTTTCATGTACTTGAATATAATCAACCGTAGTTGCAGAGCCAACACCGGCAAACGTAATACCATTTAACTCATCACCATTACCTAACGTTTTACCGGCTTGCTTAACAAGTACATACTTTAAAGTACCTGAATTATCATCACTGATATCGCCACCAAACTGACCTGCATCACCTTCAGCCGACACACCACAATTAGCAAGTTCATCAGCTGTTGCTTCACCTTCTTGGTCGCCGCAAGAATTTGCTGGCGCGTTACCTAATAATACTAAACCGCCCCACTGACCAATCGTTGTTTCTTGAGCTGTAACATCTTGAATTGAGGTCATTGTAATGGGCTGACTTACAGTCCCTACCGATTCAATTTGTGAACCGCGACGAACAACTAGGAAGTCATCTCCTGTTTCGCCAATAATCGTTGTACCTTGCTGAATATAAAGCTTGGCGTTATCTGCGCGATCATTACCAACCGCAGTACGGCCATTTAAGATCCAGTGTGCGTCGTTTGTTAACGATACATCAGTAGTGAACACGGTATCTGCAGCTAAGCGATATACGGGCTTATCTGTAATAGATGTAAACTCACTAGAAACATCAGTTGCTAAACCTTGAGTTAGTGCATTATCAATATCAGTAGGAAAGCCAGTGGTAGCATTTTGTGAATCATCACGTGATGACGTTTCACCACTTGTATCGTCACCGCCTTCAATAACGTTAGTTACTGTATCACCTTCATTAATAGTTGTGTTGCCTTCAGATACTACTAAGTCTCCACCACAACCAGCTAAAGATACTGCAGTTGCAATCAAACTTACTTTGAATAAGTCAGATAATTTCATTGTTCACTCCGTTAAAGTATTTAATTATTTTTTAGGTGCTCAAATAAACTCAAGTCACCATAAAACACTTAAATAATGCTTTAAGGTCACTTGAGTTTAGCTGCGGTTACAATACGGGAGACTTATGACAAAGTAGTTACAGTTTAATAACCATAAGATGACAAAAGTAACTTATTTAAAATCAAGCAATTGGATGCTTTTAGAGACGATAAAAACCGCCCTGAGGCGGTTTTAGTGTTGCGATTATGAACTGGTTTTACACGCGTTACTTGTTAATTAGTAAAGCGCTTTAAAATTTACAGTAAAGCTGTTCTAAGTGTTTCTGCATGCACTTTTTCGCGCTTTACATATTTGATCCACTGCTGTGCTAAACGCTGAGATTTTTTATGTTTTTCTGCCTGCTCAAACGCTAAAATTGATGCATCAAAATTTTGCATGTTGTACTGCGCCATACCCAGTGCAACAAATGCATTTGATTCAAAATCAAGACCACCTTTATCAAGTGCTTTACGCGCTGCATCGGCGGCTTCTTCATATTGCTCTGTATTTACAAATACTTCGGCTAAACGTTGATCGTATTTACCGTGCTCAGATAAATCAGCAGCTTTTGCAAAGTAGGTAATAGATTTTTCATCTTCTTTAGCTTGGATCATCGCCTCGGCAACAAAAGCGTAGTTTTTTGCTGTTTTTTCAGCAATATCTTTATCAATGGCATCGCTCATCACTTTTGCAGCTTTAAACGCTAAACCATTGTATAAATACACTTGCGCTAATTGGCGTAAATCAGATTTAGAGGTTAAAAATCCTTGCTGGTAAGCGGCTTCAATTACCGCCAACTGTTGTTTTTCCCTACCTGTTTCACCATACATACCCGATAACTGCACCCAATACTCAGGCTTATTATAAAGCTTTACCATGCGCTCAAGTACTTCAACAACTTTGTCAGCTTGATTAAGTGAGTAATACATTGCACGCTGAAGTACTAACCAGTTTTCCTTAGGAATTTTACCTTCGCTATCACTTAAGGAGATAACTTGGGAGATATACTCAAGCCCTTTTTTATAATCCTTTAACTGATAGTATGTTTGAGCCCTTAACAAGTAGTAGCCTTCTGTTTTAGGCTGAGTGTTAATACTGTCCCAATCATCTAAAAAAGAGATAACTTTAGTGTAATCACTATTAGCCATAGCCAGTTGAGCCAAGCTAAATGTAGTGCTTAAACGAAGTGACTCAGGAATGGCTTCCTCAGCTACCACTTTTTCAAACGAGGCAATCGCTTTTGGTAAGTCGTTTTCGTTGTAATAAATAAACCCGTAAAAGTTATGCATCATTGCCACTTCGTACGAGTTCATGCTTGCAGCTCGCTCTTGAATGCTATCAAGCGCTTCAAGTCCACCTTTAACATCACCATCGTCTGCAAGTTTTTGGGCACGAGCAAGCTGGCTATAAACCTTTTCACGTAGTGCTGGTACACGTTTCGTTTTTTGTTCTTGCTCTGCATATGCCGTAGCTACATGTAGCCCTGGAATTAGGCTTAGAGCACTTGGTGTAACAATACTTGTACTGATCGCAGCGGTACAAAATAGTGTTAACTTTAAAAGTTTAGCTGTAGGTAGTAATTTCATAATCGCCTCGCATTTCTGTCCGTTTACTCGTGGTTAATTACTAATTAACCGCTAATTTGGAAAGATATTTTGTTCTGAACACCCGCAACTTCAACGGCTTCACCGTTTACTACGCGCGGTTTATATTTAAATTTAAGGGCTGCATCCATCGCAGCTCTATCAAAAAGTGACTCAGGCTCTGCTTTTACTACTTGTGGGTCGCGTACAGTGCCTTGTTTAGTTACTGTAAATTCAACAATCACGTAGCCTTCTATGCCACGTGATAACGCACGGCGCGGATAAACTGGGGCCACCTTTACAATCGGTAAGTATTCACCATCACTTGTTTCAAGTGCTAACCCGCCGGCTAAATTTACATCCGCATCTACATTGGCACCAAAGTCAAAGTTGTTAGCATTTGCTGTAGCATCACTATTTTGCATTTGCGGTGATTCCATTGGTGGTGGCGGCTCTTTTGGTGTTGGTGGCTTTTGTGGCTTACGCTCTTTTTTTTGTACGGTTTCTTCTTTTTTCAAGCGAACAAAATCAAGTACGTTACCCTTTACCGGATCCGTCATAGCGCCTTCACCGCCAGTGATCAGTGCCTGCATGCCTAAAAACAACATAAAGGTCACTACACCGGCTATCACTAATGCAACTAAATATCGCAACATAACTAGCCCTTAAGACGCATCTTGTGCGGCAATTGATACATCAAATGCGCCCGCCGCGCGCGAGGCATCCATCACCTTTATTAACATTTCGGTAGTGGCTTTTTTATCCGCTTGAATCACAACGCTACCTTGTGGATTTTCTGCTTTTAAACGCTCGATATTGGCTTGTACTGCGCGTACATCAATTTGACGTTTATTAATCCAAATCTCGCCTGTATCAGAAATAGCCACTAAAATATTAGCACGCTCTTTTTTAACAGCTGTTGCGGCTTCTGGGCGGTTTACATCAATACCGGCTTCTTTAACAAAAGAGGCAGTTACAATAAAGAAAATAAGCATGATAAATACAACGTCTAACATTGGGGTCATGTTTATTTCTTCAGCTTCGTCTTCTTGAAATAGGTTTCCTAACGGGGCTCTCATTTTTATTCTCCTAGGATGAGTGGCTTTATATAAGCCGCTTATCAAAATTTTGCTTAATGGTCTAAAACCATGCTGTCTTGTAGTAGTTCTACTTCGCGCTTAGCTTTTCGTTGTAAGTACGTTGAGGCAAATACCCCAGATAACGCACCTACCATGCCTGCCATTGTCGGGATAGTTGCTTTTGATACCCCTGATGCCATTGAGCGCGCACTACCTGTGCCAGTAATTGCCATTACATCAAACACTTCTATCATGCCCGTCACCGTGCCTAACAAACCAAGTAGCGGGCACAAAGCAACCATCACGTTAATTAAAGAAAGATTGGTGTTTAAGCGCATACCAGCTCGCGATATCATCGCTTCGCGTATTTGCTCTGCATTCCAGCTATCTCGTTCTGTACGGTTAATCCAAGTGGCTTTAAGAGCGTGTTTATAGCTTCTAAAACCATTAAAAAAGTAAATAAATCGCTCGAGTATCAATAACCACATCGCGAAGATTAACACCCCGATGACCAAGAGAACTTGGCCACCGGTGTCGAGAAAATCACGGATAGCATTGATTGAGTCAATCAATAGCACCATGGTTTATGCTCCTTTCTCGCTTCGCTCTGCAATAATACCGGCGCTCTGCTCTTGAATAGTTAACAAGATATTTTTAGCGCGCGTATTAAGTAAGGTGTATAAAAATACCGTTGGTATCGCGACCACTAAGCCCAATACCGTTGTTACTAGCGCTTGAGAAATACCACCCGCCATAAGCTTAGGATCCCCAGTACCAAATAAGGTGATTGCTTGGAATGTATTGATCATGCCGGTTACCGTACCTAATAAACCTAGTAGCGGCGCAACAACAGAGATGATTTTGATAAGTGTTAAATTACGCGTCACTTTTGGCATTTCACGTAAAATAGCTTCACTTAGTTTAAGCTCCAGTGTGTCGTGTGAAACACTTGGAAATTGATCTTTTACTTTCATTACGCGTCCAAGCGGATTGTCATCACGTGCAACTGTATCTTTAAGCTGGCGACGAATTTTACCGCCCATAATCAATAGTGAGAAAAAACGCTCAAGTGATATAAGAAGTGCAATAACACCTACGCCTAAAATCACATAACCCACTGTGCCACCTTGATGAACACGTTCTTGTGTATCAGGCGCTTGTACTAATAAACCAAGAATAGAGCCGCCTGTTGGGTCAAGTGCAAATTGCACCACGCCACTTTTAGTGCTTTGTAGCTCTTCTGCTGTTGCAGTAAAGCGCGATACAGGTTGACGTGTTAATTCACTCAAAGAATTAGTCGAGGAGTTAAACTCTAAATACTTACCGTTTGATATAAGGTTAAATGCGCCCACTCGCACAACTTCTTGCTGTGCTTTAGTACCGCCTTCAACAATAACACTTGCGTTAAAACGACTTACTTTACCTTGCTCGGTCATTTCGCGTTGTAATTCAAACCATACTTTTTCAATATCTTCTATTGAAGCAAGTTTTGAAGTTGAACCCATCTTTTGAGCAAGGTCATCCATAAACATACTGCGCCCAGCAATCTGAGCAGATACTATTGATGTCGCAAACTTATTACTAGAATCCCCTGCAACTTGTTGAAGAACGCCAAACAACTCTTTAAGCGAACCCATGCGTTTAGAAAGCGTGTCTGTTAAGTTAGCAAGTTTTACTTCGTTTTCTTCAAATTGCGTTTCTAGACGTTCAGATTCCACCAGCATTTGATTGCGCTTTGCTTGGGTATTTTTAAGTGTTTGTACTTGCTCGTTTTGGCGAGCAGCAAACTCTTGTTCACGTTGTTTATTTTGCTCGCTTTGAGCTGATTTACCATTTTCGAGTGTTTTAAGTAATGAATCTAAGTTCATTGGCTCTGCCGCTATACTTGCACCAGTAATGCTTAGGCTTGCAGCAAAAAGAGCTATTTTTGTCATTTGAGTAAACAATTTCATTTTCAACCTCTTATTCTGCTGCATGTACTGGCAGAGTTAACATATCTGGGGCAAGTTGTTTACGCGCAATGCGTAAACCTTTATTAATTTGGCTTATTGTAGAGTCTGGTAATGCTTCAAATGATTTTGTATCTGCATTCCAACTACCTGCTTTTTTGCCATCGCGTGTTAAGTAAATAAGCTCTAAACGGCCAATGCGTAAAAAATCAACTTCACGCTCTTTGTCATCCACATTTAAAAGTGCGGTATAAGCTTCAATAGTGCGCCCGTAGTCTACTTCTACTTGATACGCTTCAAGTACACGGCGAAATTTTTCACTTGAGTTAATATCAGCACGATTCATCATTTCTTTTAAAGACGTAACGCGCTTAGTGCGCTCATCAGCTAAAAATGGAATATCTAAAGATACAAACTGCTCAAGACCTTCAATCATTCTAAGCATTAGCGGCGTAATTTGACGTTCAATAATAGAAACCTGATCCATTGACAGGTTTAAAGATTCCATCTCTTCTATTTGATTATTTAATTGTTTAGTTAGCTGGGCGTTGTATACAGCTAAACCATCAATCTCTTTATTGAGGGTTTTAAATTGCTGTAAACGTCCTTGCATTGAATCTGCAATCTTGTCTATTTTTGTTTGTGATTGCGCAGCTGATTTATTAATTTCACTGCTTTTATCAATAACCTTATCTAAATCGTTTGCGTGTACTGCTGCACTTGCGGCCACAATACCAGCTAAGATTAATGGTTTAACGCCTTTCATCGCATACACCTTTACTCGTTAGTTAGCGGATTTGCTAGTTTGTTTTTTTAGGTCATAAACTTTGTTATATAAATAATTTATGACTTAATAATTCAATGAGCAGGAGTTTATAGATGAAACATGACAAGGATGTTGCGCAAAAAAGTCGCTTTTATGACAATGGTAACAATTGAGACTTACAAGGAGGTTTTAACGCGAATAAGGGTACTTGCTGGCCAAATACCCCCTATTAAGAAGATGCAAGAAGGTGGTTAATCCAAAATTGAATTAATTTGATTAAGGGAATAGTGCCAATCGGTATAATTAATTTCTATAGGGTAAGCTTTATTATCTTTAATAAGCACTAGTGAGGGAAAACCTTGAATTGGTAAAGTGCGAACAAAGGATAACTCAGCTTTAAATTCATCATTAAGCTCGCTTGACGCTAGCTGCGCCGAAAACTCATCTTTATTTAAGCCAATTTTTTCAGCCAAACTAATTAATGTACTTTCATCAGACGGGTTTTGTGCGTTTAGGTAATAAGCGTGTTGGATAGCAGCCACCATTTGAGCTTCTTTACCCGCTTTACGCGCTATAAGTGCAGCTCTGCATGCGGGATACGTTGAACGCCTTGGCTGGCAATTGCGCCAAAAGTTATAATTAAATTGCGTACCTAGCTGAGCTGAAATTTTATGCCAAGTGCCCTCAAGCATCTCTTTCATATTTTGTGGCATTGGGTCTTGGCTATCGGGAGCAAGACCACCTACTTTATATTCTATTGCCACTTTACCAGCAAGCTCTGATTTTAGCTTAAGCCAGGTTGGTGAGTAACCCCAACACCAACTACACATTGGGTCATGAACATATATTAACTTACTTTGAGACATATTAATCCTTCAACTAGTTTGAGACGACACTATTACGACCAGCAGCCTTTGCACTATAAAGAGCTTCATCAGCTTGCTTTAATGAATCATCATAATCAGTTACTTTATTTACTTGGGAAATACCAATGCTACAGGTGATTGAAATACGCTGCTTGTCATCAGTAAATATAACATGCCCTGCCACGGCTTCTCGAAATTTGTTCGCAATTACAGAGGCTGCAGAGGCTGTGAGCTGCGGTAAAATAACAACAAATTCCTCACCGCCATAACGGGCCTTTAACGCAGTTGCCAAAAATTGAGACTCAAGAAGTTTGGTAAATTCTATCAATACCGTATCACCAAAATCGTGGCCATGCGTATCGTTTAAAGATTTAAAATTATCTAAATCAATTAACAAAATTGAAAAAGGTAAGTACTGCTCTGGGCGTGTTTGAGCAAGCTTTAAAAAATGAGAGGTAATAAAACGCCTATTTGCTATGCCAGTAAGGGGGTCAGTATAAGCATCTTGTTTTTGCTCTAGCGTAATATCGGCAATAGCCATGTGGCTTTTATGCCTAAAATACTCACCAATAAATGAGAATAAAAACACCATAGAAAAGGACGCTATAAAACGTGTTTTTTCTACGTTGCCATAGCTAACTTGACCAAAGTCAGGGCCGTATAAAATAACAATACAAGAAAACAGTAAGGTACAGCCTAACCAAGCACCTAGTCTAACCCCTAAAGATGCAAACGTTACGACAGGATAAAACATTAGCCAATATAGCGCGGTATTATCTTTACCGCCGGTATAAACAAGTGCAACAAACATCATGCACACAATGCTCATACTTATTAATGCCACAACTTGCAGGTTACCCGTTTTTATAAAGTAGATAGAACAGCATATATTTGTAATGTTAACGATAATTAATGAAGCGGTCAGTAGTGGCGAATAAAGCTTATAATTAAAAAACACTAATACTGCGATCACCACAATTGAAATCCCAATCATGGTAAATAAAGAAAACGCTTTGCGTTGCATGTCTGAGCTATAAACACTGTCGATATTTATTAGACTGAGCCAATTTGGTTTATTCACATTTTTTTTAGTCATTAATTTTATACTTTAAACTTTTGAACCATATTTTCTAAGGCACTAAACTGCTGTTTTAGTTTGGTACATTCGTCAAGCGTGTCATTTAAGTTAGCCTTGCCTTGTATAGAAAGCGCACTAATTGTTTGAATATCAGTATCTAATAACTTAACAACTTGGTTTTGCTCATCTGTTGCACTGGCCACAGAATGATTTGCATCGTTTATTTGCTTAATAGCTTGAATAACATGACTCATTAAATTGCCGACGGCATCTGCTTGTTGTACGCTTTTTTCACTGTCTTGAAGGCTTGTTTTCATAAGCTCTACAGCAAGGTTTGAGCCTTTTTGTAACTGGCTCACTGTGTCTTCAATCTCTTGCGTTGACTGTTGAGTGCGGTGCGCTAATTGGCGAACTTCATCTGCTACAACGGCAAAACCGCGTCCCGCCTCTCCTGCTCTAGCCGCCTCAATTGCGGCATTAAGTGCCAATAAATTAGTCTGCTCGCTTACACCTTTAATAACTTCAAGCACTTGGCCAATACTGGCTGTATGCGTATTTAAACTGTTTATAGTTTGCTGAGCTTTTTCCATATTACCCGAGAGCTGGTGGATAGTTGCAACACTGTGGCTTAATACTTCTTGGTTTTGTGTTGAGTGTTCATCTGCATTTTTAGCAAGCTGCGATGCACTCTCTGCATTACTTGAAATATCCATTGATGTGGCAGAAAACTGGTTGATAGCTGCTGCAACGCTATCGGTTCGTTTACTTTGATCATCATACATAGACAGCGAAGAATGTGTTTGTGATACCAAGCTCTCAATAGCTGTATCTAATTGCTTTGTAGACTCTTTTACTTGTTCTATTGAATGCTGAATTTTTTCGATGAAAATATTAAATGAATAGCTTAAATCGCCAAATTCATCGTCGTTTTCAACGGTTAAACGCCTTGTTAAATCGCCCTCACCTTGTGCTATATCTTTAATAGCATCGTTTAAACGATTCATTGGCTGCATTAAATAGCGTAATAAAAGCTGCATCATAATTATAATAGTGATAATTCCTATCACCATAAAAACAGCTGCGGTTTGGCCAAAATTAGAGACACTGGCATACGCTTTATCTTTGTCTATAACAACACCTAGGTACCAATCTACGTTTTCAATACCACTAATTTTTGTAAACGAAATAAGCTTAGACTCTCCGTTTATCTCGTACTGGGTAAACTCACTTTGTAAAGGCGTATTCGTGCCAAATATGTCTGATGTATTTTTTAAGTTTAACTGAGCATTTGGATGGCTTAACACTTGGCCTTTATTATCGAGTAAAAAACCATAACCGAGTCCTAAAAAGTCAATATCGTTGATAATTTTTGTCACGGTCTGCATATCAATATCGGCACCTGCAACGCCGCTAAACTGACCATTTTGGAGTATGGGTACTACCGCTGAAATTGTAAGCTCGTTAGTGGTTACATCAATATAAGGAGTTGTAAAAGCGGTATTTGATTTGTTTTCGACTAATTTATACCAAGGACGAGAAGTCGCATCAAAATCTGCAGGTAATACAACCGTTTGATCGTTTAATATAAACGTGCCGCTGGATTTACCTATATACGTATTTTTAAAGCTTCCAGCAAGCTCTGCTGTATTTAGTTGTGAAAGGGTGAGTGCTTTAGAATCATTAGCTTTATGGGTTTTAGCAATTGATATAACAATCGCCAACTTTGCATTTAACCAACTCGCTATATTTTGTGAAACAGATTCGGAATTTTGTTGCAATACCAAGCTTAACTGCTGCTCGGTTTGCTTGCGCATCGCAATGTAGTTATTAAAAGTAAATAACCCTAGCACCAAAACCAAAATTAAGGAGGCTGCAATAGTCACTTTGGAAGTAAATTTCAACGAGTTAAGCATATACACCCTTTTTATTATTTATCGTTATTAGCCTTACTGTTTTAGCAAAAATTTAGCTAAATGTCCTAGTAAAAGAGACTTACAGTTAGGTTATTGATGAAAAATAAGAATAAAGGATTGTAAAACAAAAGGCTTTCGTGGGTAACTGGCTAATATTAAATAATTAATGACTAGATTTATTTTTTATGGAACGTTCCCATTAAATATAGCTTTATAAGTGACTGAATACGTATTCAGTCACTCTTGTATAGTCTGTTATTTCCACTTATTTGCTAAGCGAACAACATTTAAACCGTACCATGCAATAAATACATAACATAACATTGGAACAAAAAAGCTTTGCTGTATATTTACTGTATCAGCTATAAACCCTTGCAGTAATGGTACAAGTGCACCACCAACAATTGCTAAACATAACCAGCCAGAACCTTTGCTCGTCAATGATCCTAGTCGCTCGATTGCAACTGAAAATATAGTCGGGAACATAATTGAGTTAAATAAACCAATTACCAATACTGAGTATAAAGCGACGTCACCTTGAGTAAAAATAGTGATCAATAATAGCGCAATAATACTAAATGCATTAAACGCTATAGCTTTAGAAGGTGCTATCTTTTGTAATAATACAGAGCCTATAAAACGCCCTACCATTGCCCCGCCCCAGTAATAACTAATAAGTGCGGCCGCAGTATGCTCTTCAAGCCCTGCTATGTGCGCCTCACCAAAGTAGTTAACTAAAAAGCTGCCAATGGCAACTTCCCCGCCTACGTAGCAAAATATAGCAAGTACACCCATAGTTAGGTGCGGTGCTTGCATTAACGAACGAGATTCAATTGCTGTATTATTTTCCTCTTTGTGGGCTTCAATTTCTGGAAGCTTTATAAAGGCAAATACAATAGCGATAAGCAATAAAGCGCCAGCAAGCATTAAATAAGGCACTTTTACAGATTCAGCAGTTGCTGCCGATGCGGCTAAACTACCTGCCGTACCGAAAAATAATAAACCACCAACATAAGGCCCAACGGTAGTACCAAGCGCATTAAGTGCTTGTGCTAAATTTAGACGAGAAGAAGCTGTTTTTTCACTGCCAAGAGCTGCAACATAAGGGTTAGCAGAAACCTGAAGTACAGTTACACCAGCAGCAAGTACAAATAAAGCGCCTAAAAATAGCCAATATTCATGTACTACAACAGCAGGGTAAAACAACATACACCCCATTGAAGCCACAATTAAACCAGTTAAAATTCCTTTTTTGTAACCAAATTGCTTAACTAAAAGCCCCGCAGGAATAGAAACAATAAAGTAAGCCCCAAAAAAGCAAAACTGTACTAGCATCGCTTCAAAAAAGCTCAAATCAAATACGCCTTTTAAGCGTGGTATTAGTACATCGTTTAAAACAGTAATAAAACCCCATAAAAAAAATAGGGTCGTCATTGCAGTCAGTGGAAACAGATAATTTTTATTTGGCTGTTCGTTGACCGCGAATGATTGGTTTGTATTTATTTCACTCACGTCGTTTTCACTCCATTAACAAGTTGAAAACGATTTTACATGTTTAAATATAAATTAGTCAGCGCACTTATGGAACGTTCCAGTGGCGTTATTCACATTGCGTGTTGGTCGCTCTAACAATTCGGTCTATTTCGCCACTGTTATTAAACTGATAAAGCCCTTCGTTTATATCCTCTAATACTAAAAGCCAATTATGTGCACGCTTACTAATGGCAAAATATAACGAGTTATATTGCAAAGGAATGCTTTCTTGCTCAATGGAAGAAAGCAAAGAATGTTTTTCAGGTTTAGTTAAAGAGGAGTAAGCCACAGATGATTTCAAAGCTTGAGGATCGCCAATAACCAAATCAACACGTTTAGCAGTCAGTAGCTTAACAAGCTGTAAGTCATCAACAGAGGCGATAACTTCAAACTCACCATTGTCCATCATGGCATCAAACTCTGGCGTATTTTGATACCCTCGAACAACACCAATCTTAAGCCCTTTGAGCGAGTTCAAGTTTCCTGTGAAATGGTCTGTATCGCCTTTCCTTTTTAAAAAAGCAATTTCGCCACCTTTAAACGAATTAGATAAGCCGAGTAATTCTCGACGTGTTTTACCATCAACATAATCGGAGGGGGCTGTATCTTCTATAAAGTATTCAGGCATTAGTATGTCAGCCCTGCCTAGTTCTACATTTCGTACCGCTCTTGCCCAAGGCAAAAATTCAATATATACGCTGTAGCCCTTACTATTTAACAAGGCAATTGAAAATTGATAAACCCAGCCTTTATTACATACATTATTACCAATATAGGGAGGCCAATCGAGCGTGGCTAGATGAAGTGTTTGTTTGGAGTTTTTAGCTTCATAGAGCACCCCTGATTTATGGGAATGCCCAGTTAAAGTGTGTTGAGTAGCATTTTGAAAATACTCAACCGATGTTTCAGCAAAACTATTACTAGTTGTTAGCAATAATATAAAATAAAACCAGCGCATTTTAGTATCTATTTGTGATTAATAGTGTTTTTAAGTTTAGCTACTACTAACACTTTTGCACAAATAAACCTTAACTAATCAGCTTTTTTGCCACCTCATTTTATTGTTTGTATCACGAGAGCTAATAATAGTATCGTCACTACTCTCAACGCCGCCTAATTTAGCCAAGCGGTCATACAAAACTACATTACAGGTTGCCGCTAAATTCATACAGCCAATAGTTGGAATATAAACAACCTCATCGCACCACTTTAAGACGTCTTTTGATACAGAACCATCTTCGGGACCAAATACATAAAATGCATTTTCAGGATGTTTAAACTCAGGTAAAGGTGTTGCACCTTCAATAAGCTCAATAACCACAACCGTTGCGCCTTGTGGCTTTATTGCTTCTAAATTATCTGTTTCGGTTAAAGGAATACGCTCCACTACATTTTTTGTATCTGTATGGAATTTTTTGGCATTTAAGTAGCGATTGCCTGTAAAAAAAACTTGTTTAGCGTCATAACAGCCAGCTGCTCGCAATACACCGCCAACATTAGTCGGGCTTTTAGGATTGATTAAACCAATTACGGCTTGTTGTTTACTCATTAATCTACGTCCTTTGTTGGCCATTCTGCAATGTACAAATCAAAGTCGTCGAGCTTTACATCGCAATCTTTTACTGTTTTGTCTTTTACAGAAATACCTAGCTCATGCATCTTTGTTTTATCACCATTATTTAATAACGGATGCCAAGAAGCCAAACCACGACCTTCATGTAAACGACGGTAACTGCAGCTTTGTGGCATAAAAAAGATGTCTTTAAGGTTTTCTTTTGTGAGTTTTACACAAGAAGGAACAAGCGTTTGGCGGTTTTCATATTCGCTACAACCACAGGTGTTGTTATCAAGATACTGACATACAATATTAGTAAATATTAATTGCTCACCTTCGCGTAACTGATCGGTGGCGGTAAATTCGTCTTCATCTTCGCTATCAATAAACGTATTTAAACAACATTTTCCGCATCCATCACAAATGGCTTCCCATTCGTTTTGACTCATGTCGCTTAAGCTTTTTTTAAGCCAAAATTGTGTATTTGCTAATTGTTGATCAAACATAGTTTACTCGTGCCCCCTAAAGAGCGCGCATTCTACCGTATTGCTGTAAATGGCGCAAAGCCAATACCCTTTCAAAGTACTGGCTTTGCGCTACAAATTAGCTTTGAGATTTAACCCAACGCTTAATTTTTTCCTCAAGGATTGGCATTGGCAATGCGCCATCAATTAATATTTGCGTGTGAAACGCTTTAATATCAAATTTATTGCCGAGTTCTTTTTTAGAAAAATCACGTAATTCTTGAATTTTAAATTGCCCTAACTTGTAAGAAAGCGCTTGTCCTGGCCATGCAATATATCGCTCTACTTCAGCAATTACATCACTTTTAGCCATAGATGAATTTGCAAGCATGTAATCTATACCTTGTTGACGCGTCCACCCTTTTGCATGAAAACCAGTATCAAGCACTAAACGCATTGCGCGTAATTGCTCATCCGATAAACGTCCATACCACATATAAGGGTCGGTAAATAAGCCTAGCTCTTTACCTAAGCTTTCTGCGTAAAGCGCCCAACCTTCTGCAAACACGGTATAACCACCAAATTTACGAAAATCAGGTAAGCCTTCAATTTCTTGCTGAAGTGCTATTTGAAAGTGATGACCCGGGGCTGCTTCGTGAATCGATAAAGTTTCGAGTAAAAATTTAGGCTGCGCTTTTAAGTTATAAGCATTGATATAAAAAATACCAGGGCGAGAGCCATCAGGCGCCGGAGATGCATAGGATGCACCTGCTGCCGACTGCGCTCTGTAGGCTTCAACTGCTTTTACAACGTAAGGTGCTTTGGGTGCTATGTTAAAAAGTAGAGGTAAACGCGCATCTATTTTTTTCTTAACGTTTTCATATGCCGCAATTAACTCCTCAGGCGTGTCGTAGTAAAATTCATCTGAATCGCGTAAATGATCAAAAAATTCAGATAGCTCACCTTTAAAGCCTACGGTTTCTTTTACTTTTTTCATTTCGCTTAAAATGCGCGACACTTCACTTAAACCAATGTCATGAATTTCGTCTGCAGATAAGCTAAGCGTCGTGTTTTTCTTAATTTGGTATTCGTACCATGCTTTACCGTTTGGTAAGTCACTGTAACCTACGCTTTCTCGACTATTAGGAATATATTGATTAGCTAAAAAGTCACTCATACTTTTATAAGCCGGTACTAAGTGCTGCATAATCAATTGACGATACTGCGCTGTAATTTTTTGCTTTTGTTGTTCGCTAAACGATTCTGGTAATTTTTTAACTGGTCTCCAAAATAATGAGTCTTCGGCATTTTTAACTACATGAGCTGCAAATTGTGGCTGTAATTTTTCAGCAAGTGGTTTTGGTAACGTAATACCTAGTTTGATGCCTTGCGCCATTGAACGCTCTACACTTGCAAGCCACTTTACAAAACCTTCGCTACGCGAGATAAAAGCGGTGTAATCTTCAACGGTATTAAACGGCTGAGCACTTTGACCTGAACCAAAACCTGCAAAGGTGTTATGCGCACCCGCCATTTGATTTATTGGTAGTAAATAATCAGGGAACTGCATGCCTTCTAATTTAAGTGCAAGGTCACGCTCTAATATTTCAAAACTTAAAAGCGATTGCCCTGTTAACTGTGCTTTATCTATAAAGTTTAATCGCTGTTGATATTTTTTATAAAAAGCGGCTTTTTTTGCTCTATTTTCTTTTGAAATCACAGGCGTGAATTGATCGTTAAACTCATTACGACCATTGTACGTTGCGCTGATGGGGCTATATGTGAGCGATTCATCGTAATACTGTGCAACAAGTACATCGAGTTGTTGCTCTGCTGAAAGCTCTGAAACAATACCTGCTGATGCGTTAACTGTGTTTAACTGCGTACTGGTATTAGTCTGTGTACTAAGCTCAGTATTCATACAGCCACTTAAAGCAAACATAACGCCACTGGCAACTAATGCTAATTTAATTGATTTCATGATAATCCTTTTTAATATCGTTTTTTAATTATGCGCATTAAACCGTGCTTAATAAAGAAATTACGATAGATTGCATTCATCGTATTAAATTTGCACTTTTATCTGAACTTGTTACATTTCTATTAATTCAAATATGATTTAAAAGAAAAATAAAATGAAAAAACAACTACTCAGCACCTCTATTGCCTTACTTTGCTTAACCACTTTTAATAGCCATGCAGTTACATACCTATCGGCTAAAGCCATGGTTGATGTTAAAGATGGCAAGCTCATTAAATCACCCTTAATTACTATTGATGATGGCGTAATTACAAACATTGAACAAAATAAAAAACCAACGCTGACTAAAGATGATAAACACATTCAACTCCCTGATTTAACCCTTATGCCAGGTTTAATGGATATGCATGTGCATTTAACGAGTGACCCTACGGTGCCGCGCAGTGAGCGTTTAGGCCAGTCAGTTCCTAGAATGGCGATTAAAGCGGCTCATTTTGCTAAAAAAACCTTAGAAGCTGGATTTACAACAGTACGTAATGTTGGCGCAGAAGGTTACAGCGTCATAGCCGTGCGTGACGGCATAAATGCGGGTGACATAGTTGGCCCTCGTATTTGGGCTGCAGGCCCATCACTCGGCATTACTGGCGGGCACTGTGATAACAACCGCCTGCCTCCTGAGCTTAAATATACTTCAAGTGGCGTCGCAGACGGTCCATGGGCTGCGCGTATAAAAGTACGCGAAAATATTAAATACGGGGCAAATGCTATTAAGTTTTGCGCCACAGGTGGAGTATTTTCAAAAGGGACTAAAGTAGGTGCACAGCAGTATTCTTTTGAAGAAATGAAAGCCATTGTTGATGAAGCCCATATGCGAGATTTACCAGTAGCTGCTCACGCACACGGTACAAGCGGTATAAAAACAGCCATTAAAGCAGGTGTTGATAGCGTAGAGCATGCCAGCTTTTTAGATGACGAAGCGATAGCGCTTGCCAAAGAGCATGGAACTTGGCTTTCTATGGATATTTATAACACCGAATACACACTCACTTATGGCGAGCAAAACGGCGTAGACGAAGAAAACCTAAATAAAGAGCGCCAAGTTTCTAAAAGGCAACGTGATAGCTTTAGCCGTGCCGTAAAAGCGGGTGTTAAAATGGTGTTCGGTACCGATGCAGCAATTTACCCGCACGGAGATAATGCAAAACAGTTTAGCCGCATGGTTGAATTTGGCATGACAGAACTACAAGCCATTCAAGCATCAACTATTAATAGCGCTAAGTTATTAAAAATGGATACTCAGTTAGGACAAATTAAAACCGGATTTGCAGCTGATATAATTGCGGTAAAAGCAAATCCTCTTAAAAGTATTAAAACCTTAGAGGCAGTACCTTTTGTAATGAAAGCAGGTGTTGTTTATAAAAACCAGTTGTAAATACACGCTATTAAGGCTGAGTTTACTCAGCCTTAATAAAACTCTCACCTATATTGAATATGCCATAAAAGGGTCACCGCCCCCCTATTAGACTCGCTTTTGTCTATTAATTATCCGAACAGTTTTATTTAATCAAATAAAATGAACTTTCTATTCACTTTAAAAACAATAACCATTATCATTCGCGAAAATTCAATAACGCGAATAGTTATCACTCTATGAAAACGTTTAAGTACTCTCTTATTACTCTTGCTTGTTTAAATGCAAATGTGGGATTTGCCCAAAATACACAAGTTAATCCTGATATTGAACGCATCAGCGTATACGAAAAGCAAAACCGCGTGGTGATGAGCTCTGGTCTTGCTACTAAATCAGACATGTCTTTAATGGAAACTCCTGCACCGGTAGTAATTATTGACCGAGAACTGATTGAATCTCAAGGTGTAGATAGCTTACAAGATTTAGTTAGAAACGTAAGTGGCTTAACACAAGCAGGTAATAATTACGGTATTGGTGATAACTTAGTAATTCGTGGTTTAGATGCAAACTACACCTACGATGGTATGTATGGTGGTGCAGGCCTGGGGAATACATTTAACCCAACTCGTTCACTTACAAATGTTGAATCTGTTGAGGTTTTAAAAGGCCCAGCAACAGGTTTATATGGCATTGGTAGTGCAGGTGGCGTAATTAACCTAATTGAAAAAAAACCAGAGTTTGAAGAAAAACACAAAGTTGCGGCTGAGCTTGGCCAGTGGGATAGCTATTCATTATCGTTTGATAGCACTAACGCTATAACAGATGATTTAGCTTATCGTGTAATGGCTAAAACAGCGTCAAGTGACGGCTTTCGCGATTTAAAAGAAGATCGCGACGAAATTTATACCTCACTTAAATACGTGCTTAATGACAGACAAAACATCATGCTTTCTGCAGCCTATATAAAAGATGAAATAGCGGTTGATTCTATTGGTCATCCTATTCGTATTTACAGTGCAGAAACTGCAAACGGCTTAAGCGCGGGGGAAGTAACTGGTGCCGATTTAGTAAACGATCCGACAGTAAGCGGCGTACAGTTAAGTGATGCACAACGCGACCAACTTGCTAATTCATTATCTGCATCTGATGGCTTAACACCTTATAGCTTTGGCACAAATGGTATTATTTCACCAATGGCTGATGCTAACGAAGGTGAAGAGTTGCGTTTTAAATTAACGCATAACTATTACATTACTGACGATTTGTTTTTAAACCAGCAGCTACAGTACCGTAACTACACATCAAGTTTTGCGCGCCAAACAGGTGCATATAACTACGTCTATTCAACACGCGATGGAATAATTAATAACGACCCTCGTGCTCCATTAGTTGAAGACGGTGTACTTTACCCGTATGCAGCACGCCGCCAAGAATACCGCCAAGTAGAAGCAGATGAAAAATCATGGCAGTACTTCTTAGATTTACGTTATGACTTTATGTTAGGCGACGTAGATAACGAATTACTAGTTAACGCCAACTACGAAGATAGAGATATTCGTTTTAAACAATTCTCAATATGGGATCAAGATTACGTACTCACAAACAATGATGGTGATGTAACGTACCAAGGTTCTTTGCCGTATATTTACGATATAAGAGAACCAAATTGGCCAACCGGTAACTTTGAAGATTACGATCCGCTTAAAACAAGTGACTACAATAAAAAAGTACAAGCATGGGGCTTAGGCATTCAACATGTTGGTTACATAACTGAAGAACTTACAACGCGTATTGGTGTGGCATATAACCGAATTGAGCAAACTTATGAGCACTTTGGTGTTGATGAGCGCTACAGTTCTAGCCGTGCAGAGCCAACACCTGAAGCGAGTACATCAGATTCTGGCTTAACGTATAACCTTGGTGCAACGTATCAGCCATCTGAAGATTTATCTGTATTTGTAAATCATTCAAAAGGGCGTACAGCGTATAGTGTATTAGGCTCTGTGGCAGGAAACGAAGCTGACCGTGAAGATTCAGAGTCTATAAGTAACGACCTAGGCTTTAGATTTAAAGCATTTGATGACCAACTACTCGCATCTGTTGTTATATTTGAAAGCTCTCGTACTAATTTAGAATACGCAAACCCGCTTTATGACGCATTAACATCAGGCTCAGATGTACCTGAAAGCTATTATGATGGTAAAGAGCAAACAAAAGGTGTTGAGCTTGATTTAAATGCTTACTTGAACGATAAATGGAAAGTAAACGTAAACGGTATTTATCAAGATGCACGTGACAAAAGTAATCCTAATAGCAGCAGTTACGACACACGCCAAAAAGGTGTGCCTTACGTAACAGCAAGTACGTGGGTAACCTACTACGCAGATATGTTTAATTTACCTGAAGCTGTAAATATAAGTGGTGGTATTACGTTTGTAGATAACAGAAGTACTAATTCAAGTTCATTCTCGATTCCTGATGGTTATGTACCAAGTTATACGACTTACGATACAGCTGTATCGTATACAACTGATAAATGGCATATGCAGTTAAACTTAAATAACTTGTTCAACAAAAAGTATTACTCAAAAGCGATGTTTTTAGGTGGTATGCCAGGGGAAGAGCGTAATGCAAAACTAAGTTTTAGTTACACACTTTAACTAGCTAACCTGAACTCTGGATAATAAATCTATCTCAAGCAGCTATTTTCAGCGCTCAGGTTAGTTAAAGACTTAAAAAGCACGGTTTTCTAATTTAGAAGCCGTGCTTTTTTGTGTTTTATAAACGCTTAATCTAAATTAAATGGTAACCACTATGCGACCGTTAATTTCACCTTTGAGCATATCATCAAAAATTTCGTTAATGTCCTCTAAGCGTTTTTCTTCAATAATCGCTTTTACTTTACCTTGCGCTGCAAATTCCAAGCATTCTTGCAAATCTTTACGTGTACCAACAATAGAGCCAACTACTGAAATGCCATTAAGCACAGTATCAAAAATAGGAAGTGGCATATCCTCTGGAGGTAATCCCACTAATACGCATTTACCGCCACGGCGTACACTTTTATAGGCTTGTTCAAATCCAGCTTTAGACACTGCAGTACACACAACGCCATGCGCACCACCTACTTGTTCAAAAATAGCTTCGCTTGGAACCACCTCTTTAAAATCGAGGGTGATATCTGCGCCTAGCTCTTTAGCAAGCGCGAGTTTTTCTTTACCTGTATCAACAGCTATTACATTAAAACCCATTGCTTTAGCGTACTGTACTGCTAAATGACCAAGCCCGCCCACACCAACAATAGCAACCCACTGCCCTGGTTTAGCACCGGATACTTTTAATGCTTTATAGGTTGTAACACCTGCACAAAATAATGGAGCAGCCTCAGAAAAACCGAGTTCTTCTGGTATTTTTACAACGTAGTCACCATGCGCTAAACAATATTCTGCATAACTACCGTCAATAGAATAGCCAGTATTGTGCTGCGATAAACACAGTGTTTCTTTACCATCTAGGCAAAACTCACAGTGCCCACATGCACTATAGAGCCAAGGAATACCGACTCTATCGCCAACTTCTAAGTGCTTAATGTTGCTTCCGACTTTTTCGATAACACCGACACCTTCGTGCCCTGGTACTAATGGCATTTTTGGTTTTACTGGCCAATCCCCATGACAGGCATGTAAATCGGTATGGCAAACGCCACAGGCCGCTATTTTTACTAAAACATCATTTATTCCCACCTCAGGAATTGGTAAGTCTGTTATTTCTAATTTACCTTTGTATTGAGTATTAATTGCAGCTTTCATAGTCATTCCATCGTATGTGAAGAAAATTAAAGATAAGGATTTATTTATGTATTGTTGTGTACAACATATCCTAATATAGATGTATAAATATTAATCTAAATCATATTTTAGTCATTTAAATTAACTTATAAGCCTGCTAAGAACTTGCTATCCATAATGAGCGTGCTAGCATTTACTTTCTGAAATTACTGAAAGTTACTAAGCTATGAGTTTATCCGAAAAGAATTTTGCCTTTGTAATGCATTGTGGTGAGATGGGCAGCCGATGGGGATTCAATCGTACGATCGGACAAATGTGTGGTTTGCTGATTATTACTAAAAACCCAATGACAGCTAATGAGATTGCAGATGCGCTTAGTATTTCTCGCGGTAATGTAAGTATGGGCATTAAAGAGCTGCAATCGTGGCAGTTAATTAAAGTACAGCATATTCCTGGCGATCGTAAAGAGTACTACGCCCCTGCTGGCGATATTTGGGATATGGCAAATCGCGTATTTGAAGAACGTAAAAAACGTGAAATTGAGCCCACCTTAACACTACTACGCGATAACTTATTAGACGAAGCCAGTAACGATGATGAGCTTTATGCACAAAAACAAATGGGTGAGATTCACAACCTACTTGAAACCGTCACTAAATGGTCATCAGAACTACAGCGTTTAACGCCAGAGCAACTTAATAAGCTAATGAAGCTAGGTTCTGGAATTGGTAAAGTTATTGACCTAAAAGAAAAGATATTCAAAAAAGAATAAAGCCGCAATTGCGGCTTTATTTATAGGTATATTTTAAAAATTAGATTTTTGGATAACCAATTCTGTCCGACAAGTAACCTACACTAGTAGCAAAGTAATACGAGCGATTCCAATGCATAAACACTTTGTAGTTATCGTACGCTAAGTACATACGACCATTTATATCATCAGGCATAACCAGCGCAGCACGTACGTCTACATTAGGTAAATCAGAACCATCAGCTTTACGAACACCCAGTGCTTGCCAATCAGCTAATGAGCGCTCTGAGTCGTTCCAATATTCTAACCACTGCTTGCGAGTTTTGGTACCACGCACTAAAACGTATTTACTATCAAAGTTTTCAGGTAACTGAACTTGGCGACCCCACGTAAGAGAGTCGTTCCAGCCTTCTTGCTTTAGATAATTAGCAATTGAGGCAAATGCATCTTCTTTTGTAGTCCAAATATCTTTACGGCCATCGTTATTGTAATCAACCGCGTAAGCATTAAAAGAGGTAGGCATAAATTGCGTTTGCCCCATTGCGCCTGCCCAAGAGCCTTTAAATTTATCAAGCGTTATGTGGCCCGACTTTAAAATATCCAGTGCAGCCCAAAGCTGGCGCTTATAAAGTGCTTCTCGGCGTCCATCAAAAGCAAGTGTCACTAATGATGAAATAACGTTATGACCGCCTTGAATTGTACCAAAGTTACTTTCAAGCCCCCAAAGCGCGACTATAAAGCGTGCTTGTACGCCAAACTCTTTCGCTACTTTTTCAAGTACCTCTTTGTTTTCTGCGTAAAGCTTACGTGCGCGGTCAATTTTCCATTGTGGTACACGTTTTGGTAAATACGTTTCAAGGGTTTCTTTAACTTCTGGCTGGTTTTTGTCAGCCGAAACCACTTTTTCTTTATACGTTGCTGTTGCAAACGCATCGTCAATAAGTTTGGCTTCGTAACCTTTTGCGATAGCTTCTTGCTTTAAATTCGCTAAATAATCTTGAAATTCAGCCTGAGTTTTTGCCATAACAGGTGAGCTTAAACATACACCACATAATATAACGATAAGTTTTTTAATCACTATCAACTCCATTGTCTTTTCGTAATTGGCTTAGCAAATTTTGCTCAGGTGGTGGAATTTGTAAGTAGTAGCCTTTATCAGGATTTGATAACGCTGCTTTTACAGTTTCTAAATCTGCCCCACCTAAATGCTCACGTTTTGCTAAATTGATGATCATCACATAAACAGGTTGACCAAACATAGCCATCAAAGGTTCCGGAACTTTACTAAAATCATCTCTTTTTTCAACAAATAAGAACGTATCCGCTTTTTTCTTACTTTTATATACTGCAGTGAGCATTATGGCCCTATAAATTCTTGCTTAACAATGCCGCACACTATAACATGAGAGTAATAATAAGTTAGAAAAATTAGATTAGAAATTTCAATAAAGGCCCTATTCAGCCTACGTTTATCTAAAATTAATTTCTAATCAGACAAATCAATTGAGCGTGTATGTCGGACCAAATTTTTGAGTTAAAAGGGAATCTTTTTACGTTATCAGTTTTGCATCTTTATAGTACTGATATAAACCTTTTAGCAGAACAACTGTATGTAAAAATAGCCCAGGCCCCTAAGTTTTTTGAGGGTGCGCCTATTGTCGTTAATTTAATTGAAATCAAAAACAGTTCACTTGATTTTGTTCACTTAAAATCATTAATCGAGCGAATGAGTTTTAATGCGGTTGGTGTGTGTAATGGCTCAGATGAGCAACATACTCAAGCAAAGGCTGCTGGCTTATCTGTTTTAAATTATTCACAAGACGTTAAGAGCGAACCTGTTAAACAAGAGCCCAATACATCGATTGTAGAAAAAACGGTGCATTTACCAGCGCAAATTATCAGCGGTACAGTTCGCTCTGGACAACAAGTTTATGCAAAAGATAGAGATTTGATAGTACTTGGCGCAGTTAGTCATGGTGCGGAAGTCATTGCCGATGGGAATGTGCATATTTATGGCACCCTACGCGGTCGCGCTATTGCAGGCGCAAAAGGTTTTAAAGAAGCACACATTTTTTGCCAAAAACTTGAAGCCGAGCTGGTTTCAATAGATGGTAATTACTGGATCAGTGATTCGCTACAAGGTGAACATTGGGGAAATGCAGTGCAAATACAACAAAAAGACGAATCATTAGAAATTTCAGCTTTGGTTAAAGGATAAATCTCATGGCAAAAGTAATTGTCGTTACCTCAGGTAAAGGCGGTGTTGGTAAAACAACATCAAGTGCTGCAATTGGCACAGGCTTAGCGTTAAAAGGCTATAAAACAGTTATTATCGACTTTGATATTGGTTTACGTAACTTAGATTTAATTATGGGTTGTGAACGCCGCGTTGTTTATGACTTTGTAAATGTAATTAATGGTGAGGCAAACCTTAACCAAGCGCTTATTAAAGATAAACGTGTAGATAAATTATTTTTACTACCTGCTTCACAAACTCGTGATAAAGATGCTTTAACACGTGAAGGTGTTGAACGCGTACTAAATGAACTAAAAGAAGACTTTGATTACATAGTATGTGATTCACCAGCAGGTATTGAAGCTGGCGCTATGATGGCGATGTACTTTGCTGATGAAGCAATTGTTACAACAAACCCAGAGGTGTCGTCAGTTCGAGATTCAGATCGTATTTTAGGTATTTTACACAGCAAATCAAAACGTGCTGAAGAAGGCCTAGAAAATATTAAAGAACACTTACTATTAACACGCTATAACCCTGGTCGTGTTGAAAAAGGTGAAATGCTATCGGTAGAAGATGTGCAAGATATTCTGTCAATCCCATTATTAGGGGTTATTCCTGAATCGCAAGCGGTATTAAGTGCTTCAAACTCAGGCCAACCTGTTATATTGGATACAGAATCTGATGCAGGCCAAGCTTATTCTGATGCAATTAACCGCTTACTAGGTGAAACCGTCGATTTTCGCTTCTTAGACGTTGAGAAAAAAGGCTTATTTAAACGGATTTTTGGAGGTTAACGTGTCTTTACTTGACTACTTCCGCTCAGAAAAGAAAAACAGTGCGTCACTAGCAAAAGAGCGATTGCAGATCATTGTCGCGCACGAGCGTTCTCAGCGAGGAACGCCGGATTACTTACCACAATTAAAACAAGATATTTTAGATGTGATCCGTAAATACGTGAACGTAAGTACCGATGCAGTTCAGGTTCAGTTTGATCAAAACGAAGACGATTTAGCCGTACTTGAGCTAAACGTTACACTACCTGATGAAGAAAAGAAGTAATTGAAGAAAGGGCGCTTTATAAGCGCCCTCTTTATTTTCATTTACTTTTTAATAACTTTCTAAATATCTACGTTTTAATCCCTTGCATGCAACTAAAACTTTTTCACTATGTAACACAAAAATTATAGATAATACCAATTCGCTTAATTAAGTGATCTATTTTGAGGATGGAAAAACGTGTTGATAGCTAAGCAAAAAAATCGCTATTTAGTTGTTCTAAATGAGATTTTTTAACACAGGTAACGACACGTTTAGCGCCGCAAAATGATTAAGTATTATTGCGGATTGGTATAAGTATTACACAGTAAAAAAAATATCTAGTCTTAAGTATCCCATTCTTTTAAAGCGTCTTTAACATAGTTATAGCGCCAAGAGCTTAATAAATCAGGCTTAATATGGCTTTGTTTTTGCTCATTAGTTAACTTCCAATTCCAACTAATCAATTGATTAATTTGCTTTTTAGAGGCCATAACGTCTTCTGGTATATTGTGCTCTTTAGCGACTTTAGTGATCTTTTGTTTAATATCTTTGGCTACTTTTTTATAAGTAGGAAAATCAATTAAGCGCTTAAGTACTTCAGGATGCTCAGCATCTGGTACTGCTTTGGCAACTTCAATACACTTGATTATATCTACACCAGAGCGATTAACTTCAATAGCTTCAACTCCTGGAATTTGACGTAGAGCATTTAAACTTGAAGGACCACGTTTGGCAATTTCAGTCATGTTATGTTCTTTTAACACAAAATTTAGCGCTAAATTTTTCTTAATGGCTTTGTTTCTGCGCCATACAGCAAGTTCTTTTAAAACCGCAAGTTCGTGCGGTTTGAGTTGCCATGCATTTTTAATATCTTTACATAAAAGCTCGTCTGGTGTTTGAAACGCACGTTTTTTAGCTATCAGCTCACTCTCGTTTATTACAATGTCAAAGAACCCATCGGCATTAATACGCTCTATAATCAGCTCGAAACACGGCAATAAGTAAAAAGTATCTGCAGCAGCATAATCTAACTGTTTTTTAGTTAACGGACGTTGTAGCCAGTTAGTGCGTGACTCACTTTTATCTATTTCAATACCTTGCAACTCTTTTACCATGAGGGCAAAGCCCATACAGTTACCTTCCCCAAGTAACTGCAACGCAAATTGTGTATCAAAAAGTGGGGATGGAACAAAGCCTGCGTATTTTTGAAAAACCTCAATATCTTCTGAAGGAGAATGCAGTACTTTTAAAACACTAGGATCTTTTAGTATTTCCCAAAAATCGAATAATGAGAGCTCAGCTAACGGATCGATAAGCGCTAAATGCTCACCATCAAAAACTTGGATAAGTGCAACTTCTGGATACAAAGTGCGACGACGCATAAACTCAGTATCAATAGCTAAAATAGGCTTATTTTTTATTTGTTCAACAAAAGTGTTCAGTTGATTTTGGGTTTCGATCAATTGGTATTGCACTTAATCTCCTACAATAAAAAAGCCGACATATGTCGGCTTTTTTATAGGTTGCTAATCTTTCAAGGCTCTTCGGAGTATTTTACCTACGTTAGTTTTAGGTAACTCATCCCTAAACTCTACCAGTTTTGGGACCTTGTAATTAGTTAAATTATCACGACAGTGACTTATTATATCTTTTTCAGTTAAAGAAGGGTCTTTTTTAACAACAAAAACTTTAACTTGTTCACCACTTACATCGTGAGGAATACCAATAGCAGCAACTTCAAGCACACCTTCGTGCATAGCCACTACCTCTTCTATCTCATTAGGGAAAACATTAAAGCCAGATACAATGATCATGTCTTTTTTGCGATCTACAATAAAGAAGAAACCTTCATCGTCATAAGTTGCAATATCACCTGTTGCAAACCAGCCATCTTTTAAACATTCAGCTGTTGCATCTGGTCGATTGTAATAGCCCACCATAACCTGCGGGCCTTTCACACACATTTCACCCGGTTCACCTTTAGCGGCCTCTTCACCGTTATCAAGTATTAGCTTAATCTCAGTATTAGGCGCAGGCAAACCAATAGAGCCGTTATATGCTTCTAAATCATAAGGACTAATAGTTACTAATGGAGAACATTCTGTAAGGCCATAGCCTTCCATTAATTTTGAGCCAGTCACTTTTTGCCACTTTTCAGCAACAGGACGTTGCACGGCCATACCGCCACCAAGTGACATTTTTAAATGACTGAAATCAAGTTCAGCAAAACCTGGTGTGTTTAATAAACCGTTAAATAACGTATTAACACCAGTAATAGCTGTAAATTTATGCTGACCTAGCTCTTTAACAAACCCAGGCATATCTCGTGGATTTGTGATTAATATATTTAAACCACCGTACTTCATAAACGTCAGGCAGTTAGCTGTTAAAGCAAATATATGATAAAGCGGTAAAGCGGTAACAACAACTTCTGTACCACGATTTAACACTTTGTCTAAACAGCCTGAAACTTGCTCAAGGTTACCAACCATATTGCCATGGCTCAGCATTGCCCCTTTTGATACACCTGTTGTGCCACCGGTGTACTGTAAAAAAGCAAGATCGGACAAGCTCATTTCAGGACGTGTATATTTAGTTTCGTCTGCAGCTAGAACGTCTGAAAAGTTAATTGTGTTTGGTAAGTTGAACTTTGGCACCATTTTTTTAATGTGCTTAACAACAAAGTTGACTATGTGCTTTTTAAGCCCACCAACCATATCGCCTACTTGCGTTACTACAATGTGTTTAACATCAGTGTGTGCAAGTGACTTTTCAAGTGTGTCAGCAAAGTTTGCTAAAATGAAAATAGCGGTAGTGTCAGAATCCTTTAACTGATGCTCTAACTCACGCACAGTGTAAAGTGGGTTAACATTTACAACCACACAACCTGCACGTAAAATACCTAAAATGGTGACTGGTGTTTGTAGTAAGTTAGGCATCATTACGGCAACTTTGTCGCCTTTTTTAAGACCTAAATCATTTTGAATGTAGGAAGCAACTTTTTTTGTTGCTGTATCTATTTCGCTATAAGACAGCGTTTTACCCATATTAGTAAATGCAGGTAAATCGGTGTAGTCAGTAAAACTTTTTTCGAACACTTCGAGTAACGAGTTGTAATGCTCAGGATCGATTGTTTCAGGCATACCCTCTGGGTAGCGCTTAAGCCAGATTTTTTCCACTCTTAGCCCCTGTTTATAATTATATTTTTATTAACCTTAATCTAAGTAAGGCGCTTTAACAATTGAGCAAATACTCTAATGGAGGAATAATCCCACATTTTACGTAAACTTACAATTAACATGCACCATTTTGCAGCATAAAGTCTTGAATATGCTTAAAACATAGTTCACTACTTTGCATATGACAGTGGTGCCCACCATCTACATTAATGACCTTTAAGCTATTGTAATAACTAATATACTTTGCCAGATTTTGTTTTACAAACGAATAACCTTCGTTACCTAAAATTAATTGGCACGGTGCAATTAAATCTTTTATTGCACCAATACATTGCGCCTCATTAAACCTAAAACCTGAGTGATTTTTAAGCTTTGGATCAGTTGTTAATGTATAACCATCTAAAACCGAATTTATATTTCGCTGCATTAAAAGAGCAATAAGCTCACTATTCAAATCGGTTGTTTGAGCACGTGCTTCATAAATAAGCTCTTTCGATTTATAAACTCTCTGCTTCTTATTTTTTAAACGCGCTCTATTTAATACTGCACTTTTTAGCTGTTCACATACGCCTTCGCTGGGAGTTGTAACACACCCAATCCCCTCAATAAAGGTAACAGATTTTACATAATCACCAAAGCAACTAGCAAAAAGCCCTGCAACCATGGCTCCCATCGAATGCCCAACTAAATGCACTTTTTTAACACCAAGCGCATTAATAAGTTGGTACACATCATCAATATAATCAACAAAATAATAATGTGCATCATCACTTCGCCAAGATGATAAACCATGCCCGACAAAATCAATACAGTACCAAGTGTGCTTTGGCTTAGCTTTACTTAACATTGGTATAAAACTGTGGCAGTTATCTAACCAACCATGCAACGCTATTACTATTTCATCCCCAGAACCTACTTTTAAGCCATGAATATTCAAGTTATTGGTTTCAATATTAAATGGCTGCACGGCAAGTCCTTTATTAATTTAGAGCATCATTATTTATAGCATACAAGTTGTCAGACCACTAACCGAGAAAATGGTGCCAAATTCGCTATTTAATTATCTTGATGTTCTAAAGAAAGTAAAAAATATAAAATAAAATTTAAACGATATCATAAGCTTAATTACAAAAAAAATAAGCTGATCTTTTTAAATATATTTGCTTTGTATGCCTTTTGAACAATTAAAAGGTGATAGCATCATATGTAGTTAAGCTATAACCAGTATAATTTAAATAAATAGAACTAACAGCGTTAACTACAATTCTATCCATATAACCCTAAATTATAAATATCTTAGATATTCATTTATTTATCATACTATCTGTATACAATATCAGCGGCTATTAAATAAGGTACACTCATAAGGTACAACCATGAAAAAACAGATCAGCTTATTGGCACTTTTATGCACCGCTTCTGGTGCTTACGCAGAATCAGCACCTAAAAATGTAATTTATATGATTGGTGACGGCATGGGTCCGGCTTACACCACGGCTTATCGCTATTTTAAAGATGACCCTGCAACAAAAGAAGTAGAAGGCACGGTTTTTGACACTATTTTAAAAGGCATGGCTCACACCTACCCTGATGACCATACTTATGTAACAGACAGCGCTGCGGGTGCTACAGCGCTTAGTAGCGGCCATAAAAGTTATAATGGTGCAGTTGCTGTAGATACAGATAAAAAGCCAGTTAAAACCATGCTTGAAATGGCAAAAGAGCGCGGTATGACAACAGCGCTTGTAGCAACTTCACAAATAAACCATGCAACACCTGCTAGCTTTACAGCCCACAATGAATCTCGTTACAACTACGATGATATTGCCAACGATTATATTGATAATAAGATTGCTGGTAAATTACCTGTTGATTTAATGCTAGGTGGCGGTACTAAATATTTTATTCGTGACGACCGTAATTTAGTTGAAGAATTTAAAGCGGCAGGTTACCAATACGGTGACGATATTAATAATCTGGGACAAATTACACAAATACCTGCCATAGGTTTGTATGCAAGCAAAGGCTTGCCATTTGCCCTTGATATGAACCCAACTCGCCTTACTCAGTTAACATCTAAAGCGCTTGGTTTACTAGATAACCAGAATGAAGAAGGCTTTTTTGTGATGATTGAGGGCAGCCAAATTGATTGGTGTGGTCACTCTAACGATATAGCGTGTGCGATGGCTGAAATGGACGACTTTGCTAAATCAATCGAAAAAGCAAAAGCGTACGTTGATAAAAATAAAGACACTATACTTGTAGTTACAGCCGATCACTCAACGGGCGGCTTAACTATTGGTTCGCACGGCCAATTTAAATGGGAAACAGACGTAATTAAAGGTGTTAAGGCAACGGCTAGTAAGTTAACAGACAAACTTATGGAGTCTAAAGACTTAAAACCAGTATGGACTGCTAACACCAATATTGAATTTACAACTGAAAACCAAATCAAACTTGAGCAAGCTAAAAAAATGGGCGAAAAAGCGCTTAATTTAGCTGTTAAAAGTATTATTAGTGATGCAAGCTTTACTGGCTGGACAACTGGCGGACACACCGCTGTAGACGTTCAAGTATTTGCCTATGGCAAAGGCAGTGAGCAATTTATCGGCTCACAAAATAATACTGATATTGCAGATAAGCTGATTGGCTTTATTGAGCAGTAAATTTCACCTCGTTTTGAACACAAAAAGCCCGAACACATGTTCGGGCTTTTTATTGAATTTTATCGCTGTATTTATCTAAAGCGCTCAATTAAGCTTTAAGCGTATATATCAACACCTATTAAATTTTGTACTTCGGCTCTACGTTCTAAATTAGCAAATTCAGTATAAGTAGAAATCGCTTTACTTACTTGAGCTGTCGGTTGGTCGTAAATTGTTTGGCTGTATTCATTGCTTTTAGCACTGCTTTTAAACAGCTGATTAGCAAGTTCGACGCCCTCGACACTGCTTTTTACATAATCGGTATTCGTTTTTTGAGAAGCCGGCTGGTCTAATAAACTCTGTGGTTTATTAGTAACAACTTTAGTAGGGCTAACCCTACCCGGAATATCCCCGGTAAAAAAACCTGAACCAATAGGCAGCGTCATTACGCGTCTCCAACCTTAATATTGTATAAAATTATGATTTAAAAACAACCAATTTGCAAATAATATGATTAGTCACGCCCTGGTAGCTTTTTCCACGTTACCGTATCTCGCACATATTTAGGTTGAGCGTCACTCGCTTTTACAACGTCACCCGCTAAAAACGCGGCTTCAACATGCGCTAACATATAACGCACATCAGGCAATGTAATATCAGTATTAATTGTCACGTTTTCAAAGTCATTTAGCGCATCAGGATAGGTTTTAAAGCCCGTGCCCACAGCTACAGATGGCTCAGTGGTCGCTATATAGTCATTATTTAGTAAATCAGGTTTTATAACGCATTCTTGGTTAACTAAAAGCATTAGATTATTTTGCGCTTGGTAATGTGCAAAGTATATCTCCCCCATACGCGCATCTATACTTGGATAAACACTCAGGCTGCCTTTTTGTTCAAACGTTTGTTGAGCCATAGTAGCCAGTGTAGACACACCAACAAGCGGCAAATTAGTTGAATACGCTAAGCCTTGCGCTATAGCAACACTAATACGTACACCGGTGAAACTACCTGGCCCCTGGCCAAAACCAATTACGTCTAAGTCTTTTAATTTACAGTTTGCTTTAGTTAAAAGTTCATCCACAAGTGGAAGTATTTTTTGGCTGTGCTGCTGCGGACACTCTTCAAAATGATGAAACGTTTGGCCCTGGTAATGTAAAACAATTGAAAGTGCTTCAGTTGAAGCATCAAGGGCAAGGATATTACTTTTGATCATTTTAGTACTCTAATTAATTTGTTTTAAAAATGTATTGGCATCTTCTAAGCTTCGCGTGCGGCGCATCGGTGGTAAGCTTTTTAAAAATACTTGGCCATATTGGCGTGTAACTAAGCGATTATCACATATTACAAGTACGCCTTTGTCTTTACTATCTCGAATTAAACGCCCTACACCTTGCTTTAGCGCAATTACAGCCTGCGGTAATTGTATGTGTGAAAAAGGGTCTTTTCCCTGCATTTGGCAATCTTGCATTTTAGCTTGTAGCAATGGATCGTCAGGGGCTGCAAATGGCAATTTGTCTATAATAACACAACTTAATGTACTGCCGCGTACATCGACACCTTCCCAAAAAGAAGCCGTGCCGAGTAATACCGCATTACCATGGCGAGTAAATTTCTCTAAAATTATACGCTTAGACATTTGCCCTTGCATATAAACTGGGTAGTCTATTTGTGTAGTTAGCCCTTCGGCCACTAAGTGCATCATTCGATAGCTAGTAAATAACACAAAACAACGCCCTTGTGCTGATTTTATAAGCTCAAGCGTTAGTTTTACAATTGCATGTGGCATATTATCAGCATGCGATTCGGGTAAGTAGCGAGGTAAACACAGCAGCGCCTGATTAGGGTAGTCAAATGGGCTATCTACCATCATGCTTTGTTTTGGCTTTAAACCTAGGCTTGCATTAAAATGCTCTAGTTTGTTATCAACCGAAAGTGTTGCAGAAGTGAATACAAATCCTGCGCCCGTGTCTTGCATCATTTGAGCAAACTTAGCTGATACATTCAATGGCGTTATATTAATTGTTAAATAACGGCGCGTTGTTTCATACCAATAACTAAAGCCGGTTTGGGCTGTATCAAAAACCCGCTCTAACAGCCCTTTAAACGCAAGTGCACGTTCAAATGGATGCTCAATTTTGTCGCTTCTATCTAGGCAAAGCTTGAGTACTTGATAAACAAAATCTAAATCACTGATCACACGATGGAGCGCCGCGCAAATTTGTTTATCGCTTAGTTTTTCTCGCCAATCGCCACGGCTGCCATCAACACCGAATTGTAAACGTAAATCAGCAACGCTTGTCTCAAGCTTGTTTAAGCTTTTACCAAGTTGCAGCATATCGGGAATTTCAGCTCTATAAATAGCACGTAAATCATTAATTAAATCTACCAACTTTTTAGTGCTAACACTTTCACCAAAGTAATCGCTGGCAATTTCGCTTAACTGATGGGCTTCATCAAATATATATGCGTCGGCTTTTGGCATAAGTTCAGCAAAGCCACTTTCTTTTACAGCCATATCAGCAAAAAACAAATGGTGATTAATTACAACCACATCGGCATCGGCCGCAGTTAAACGTGCTTTGCGTATATAACAGCTTTGAAAATCTGGACACTCTTTACCTAAACAATTATCGGCTGTTGAATTTACATAAGGCAGTACTTTGGCATCATCTTCTATACCTATACAATCGGCCAAATCGCCCGATTGTGTTTCGCTTGCAAACTTAGCTACCATAGCTAGTTGATGCATTACGTCGGAGTCGTCAGTAGGTACATGTGCAACATGTTGATTAAGTCGGTAGGTGCATAGGTAATTGGCGCGCCCTTTTAATAAGGCGGTTTTTTTTGAAGCACTTAAAGCTTTAACTAGTTGCGGTAAATCTCGGTGATAAAGCTGCTCTTGTAGAGCTTTAGAACCTGTTGATATTATCGTGCGCCCTTTTGACTTAAGTGCAGGGGCTAAATATGCAAATGTTTTACCCGTACCCGTGCCTGCTTCAACAACTAATTGCGAACTGTTTTTTAATGCATCCGCAACAGCTACTGCCATATCAATTTGTGGTTGGCGAGGCGTATACCCATCTAAAGATAACGCTAAAGGCCCGGTTGCACTAAACAGCTGTTTGATAATACCAATCACTTTAAAATAAATAATAGCGGGATTTTACGTAAGCAAAGCATTAAGGGCAAGTAATTACAAAACCCACTTTTACTTTACGAATTAATACGCACTTTAATAGTGAGATTAATCATTCGATTTTACAATACACTGTGTATTTATAACGTACATTTAATTTAATAATGACAATATTTACAAAGCCTAATTTTCTATTAACTCTTACTAAAAATAATCCGTATTAAAAGCTATATTTAGGCATAAAAACTGTGACTCTGAAATATTACAGGAGTACCATACGCGGGTTTATAATCCTCTTTTTCGTGTGTCGTTAAAAAAATAGTAAGGTTAGCCAATGAATGCTTGGTATCTCATTTGTTTTCTCTCTGCCATTGCAATTTTTATTGCTTTTGCAAACCAATATATCCTCAAAATGCAAACTACAATTGCCATTACTACAGGCTCAGTTGTTATTTCTTTATTATTGATTATTGCCGTTAAATTATTAGGCGATCAAAATGCGTTAGCCATGACCCAAATTGTTTCCAGTATTAACTTTAACGAGTTATTACTCAAAGGTATGCTCGGATTTTTACTTTATGCTGGCGCATTGGAAATTAACCTTATGGCGCTTCGTAAACAGCGCTGGGAAATAACCGCACTAGTGCTATTTTCTACTATTGCTTCCACTTTTGTAGTTGGTTATTTGAGTTTTTATCTATTTGCCTTATTTGGCTTTGATGTACCGTTTATATACTGTTTATTATTTGGCGCGCTTATTAGCCCAACCGACCCTATTGCCGTACTTGCAATTATTAAACAAATGCGAGCGCCAGAAGGAATCTCAGTTCAAGTAGAAGGTGAGTCACTATTTAACGACGGTATTGGTTTAGTAATATTTACGACCATTTTTTCGGTTGCTTTTTATGGCACCGATGCACAATTTGGCGATATAGCAGAACTCTTTTTTGTAGACGCCCTAGGCGGCATTGCGTTTGGTTTGGTTATCGCTTTGGTTGGCCACTTTTTAATTATTAACAGCCGCGATGTAAACATTCGCTTATTGATAACCTTAACTATTCCTACCGCAGGTTTTGCTGCTGCAAATATTTGGGAAATATCAGGCGCACTTGCCATGGTAACAAGCGGCATATTAATGGGTAACATTACTCGTACTAAAGCAACTGAGCGCACGGGGCCTGAAGACACTCGTTACGTAAAAGATTTTTGGCATGCAACCGATAGCTTTTTAAATGCCCTACTGTTTTTAATAATAGGTATGCTAATAGTGACGATGCCAATCACGCTTGGTGAAATTGGCTTAGGCTTACTAATGGTACCTGCAGTATTACTAGCACGCTTTATTAGCGTAGGCGCACCCTTTGTCATCTTTAAACGCTTTAGAAGTTACGATAAACACAGTGTTAAAATTTTAACCTGGGGTGGGCTACGCGGTGGTCTTGCACTGGCAATGGCGGCAGCAATTCCACGCGAGCAAGTTTTTGTAGGTGGCTCTGACCTACATAACCTAATCGTGATTGTTACCTACGTTGTGGTTATATTTTCTATTATTGTACAAGGCTTAACTATTTCACCGCTTATTCAAAGCAGTATTAAATCAGCTGAGCAAGCAAAGTAATAAATGCTTTGTGAGCAATCAACTCAGTAACCAAGTTATTATATAAATCACTTGGTTACTGTTACTCACGTGTTACAAAAACACTTTAAAGTTCTATAAATTGTTATCCTTTTTATTTATCTTCTTTGTTTAAATTAATCCGCTTGAAATGCAAATGAAAACAATTATAATTTTGGCTTTTCCTCTGTAGGGCTTTTCAATGTCCAAAAATAATTCTCACGTGTTTTTAAATTTGGTATCTCTGGGCAAACGACAACTTCATTGTTTTATTGTGCTTTTTATAATGGCTATGGCAAGCTTTAATGTGTCGGCCTCACCTAATGAGCAAACAAAAATAAAACAAATTGCACAGCTTGCAGAGTATGTAGGTGTAGATTACGTGGCAGCTGTTGGAAATGGTGAAATACTAGACCCCGACGAATATCAAGAAATGACTGAATTTTCGCACGTTATTATTGAGCAAGCTGGACAGCTATCAAGCCAAACCAATGAGTTTGATACAGTAAAGGCACAAGCTAAAACACTGCATACAGCGATTGCCAATAAAGCGAGTGTTGCCGATGTACGTGCAGCAAGCTCAGCGCTTCGTGAGTCGCTGCTTACATTTATGCCACAACTATCGTTACCTACATCGCTGCTTCCGGTTGAGCAAACTAAAGCGCTTTTTGCTACTAACTGCTCAATGTGTCACGGCCCTAGTGGTCAAGGCGACGGTCCGCTTGCAAAAAATTTATCGCCAGAGCCTACCAACTTTACCGACGAAGAGCGCGCAACAAACCGCTCATTAATGGGGTTATTTGACGCTGTAAGTAACGGCATTGACGACACACCTATGGTTGCTTTTACCCAATTTAATGAACAACAACGATGGTCTTTAGCTTTTTATGTAGGTAGCTTGGCATTTAAAGATGTTCAAAAACCACAAAATGTAGAACAAAACATTACCGCTTCGCAGATTGTAAACCTAAACCCTGCACAATTATCGGCAGGTCAAAGTGAGGCACAAGCACATTACGTTAAATGGCTTCGTGGTAATCCAGAGCAATTATTTAGCGCTAACAAAAATCCGATAACAGTTACTCGCACGCAGTTACTTGCAGCGCAAGCTGCGCATGCTAAAGGCAATTACTCACAAGCAAGTGATTTAGCAATTAGCGCATACTTAGATGGCTTTGAGCTTGTTGAAAACAACTTAAATGCCTACGACGAAACACTGCGTAAAAACATCGAAGTACAACTGATGAACCTACGCCAAACATTCAAAAACGAAAAAGATACAGCCGTCGTTGCCGAAAAAGTAAATGCCGCACTAACACAACTCGCTAAAGCAGATAGCATGCTAAACGAAACCAAGCTAACTGATGGCGCTCTACTTTCAGCGAGTTTAATAATATTACTGCGAGAAGGCTTAGAGGCACTCTTAGTTATTATTGCCCTTATGACTGTGCTTATTAAAACGAAACGTCAAGATGCGCTTAAATACGTACATGTTGGCTGGGTAACCGCACTTATTGCCGGTGGCTTAACATGGGCTGCTGCGCAAACATTAATAGAAATAAGTGGTGCAAGTCGCGAAGTTATGGAAGGTGCTGGTGCATTGTTTGCCGCTGTAATCTTACTGTATGTTGGCGTATGGATGCACAGTAAAACAAGTGCGCAACAATGGCAAAAATATATAAAAGACAATATAGATAAGCGTCTTGAGTCGGGAACACTTTGGGGATTAGCGGGGCTTTCTTTTATTGCCGTGTACCGAGAAGTATTCGAAACCGTATTGTTTTATCAGTCTTTATTAACGCAAAGCTCGCCTGCTCAATATTCATCTATTGCATCGGGTTTCGCGATAGCTGTAGCAATACTGGCTATTATTACGTGGGTATTAATTAAGTACTCAATTAAATTACCGGTTGCTAAGTTTTTTGCAATTACCACTTACCTATTATTTGCACTCTCGTTTGTGCTTATGGGCAAAGCCGTTATTGCATTACAAGAGGCCGATATAATAGGTATTGCGTCGCTACCAATGAGCTTTGAAATAGCATGGCTTGGTATTAAGTCAACATGGCAAGGTATTGTAGCTCAGGTATGTGTGTTCGCTATATTTAGCTTTTATATATTTAAAAGCAAAAACCAATAGTAATGCCTATCTGCTTAAGAGTTTAAGCTAATTGGCATAAGCAAAATACATAGTAAAAAGGCCCGCAAGGGCCTTTTTAGTTAATTGCTTATGTATTTAGTAAAATTGGTATTATCAAGCCCATGTATCTAAATGGGGGTTTTCGTCATCATCTACGTTAGACTTTTTTTTACTATTTTGGTCGTCAAGCATATTGAGCTTTTTCTTTTTTTGTAACTCACGCCTTTTTTTATTCTCTAGCTCAACTTTTTCAGCGGCCGATCCACTTTGCACACCCGCAATATGAAAAGCACTTTTTGACTCAACTTCTAGTCTGGTTATTCTTCCTAAATAAGGAATCATGATATCCATACACACTTCCTTAGTTTACTGTTAAATTATCTAAACGCTTGGTTTGGCTAATAAACAAACAAATATATGCAAAAAATGCACTTCCCTTCTTAATATTATCGACAGTTATAAGATATGCTTTAATTAAGCTAAAAAAAACTTGCCATAATATGGCTGTTTATGTTTTTATGAATGCGAAATTTATTTAAACAGATAACAACTGAACGTTACTATAACAACGAGCAGTTAAATAGGATAAAAAATGCGCTTAAACCTGACAACAGTACATCATCACCACCATTCACCGGAATAACCTGTCAGGTCTTTCGCTGAGAGGTTATTCCTAAAAGGAACCTCTGGCGATTCAAAAAACATTGATTCATTTTCGCCCTGAGGTTCCCCTCGGGGTTTTTAGTTTTTAAATTAAAGGAAAATGAATAATGAGTAACACAAATCGTCTACGTATCGCCATCCAAAAAGGCGGCCGCCTATCTAAAGATTGTCAAGATCTGTTAAAACAGTTAGGTGTTAAACTTAACCTTCGTGAACAACGCTTAATTGCACACTCAACTAATATGCCAATTGACGTACTACGTGTGCGCGATGACGATATTCCTGGTTTAGTAATGGACGGTGTATGTGATTTAGGTATTGTTGGCGAAAACGTACTAGTAGAAGTTCAAGCAGAACGTGAACGCCAAGGTGTTCCAAGCGAAGTAAACAAACTTTCAAAACTAGATTTTGGTTACTGTCGTCTTGCACTTGCTTGGCCACAAGAGCTAGGCGCTCGCGATAAGAGCTGGTTTGAAGGCAAACGTATTGCAACTACCTACCCAGAAATTTTAACTCAGTGGTTAAAGCGCGAAGGCATCAACGCAAGTACAGTAATGCTTACTGGCTCTGTTGAAGTAGCACCACGTGCAGGTTTATCTGATGCAATTTGTGATTTAGTATCTACTGGCGCAACACTTGAAGCTAACGGCTTAATTCAAGGTGATACAATTTTAGAATCAAACGCATGTTTAATTCAAAATAAAGATCTGCAAGACGCTGACAAACTAGCACTAATCAATAAGCTTATGCCGCGCCTACGTGGTGTTAGACAAGCTAAAGAAAGCAAATACATCATGCTACACGCACCAAAAAACAAACTTGATGAAATTTGTGAAATTTTACCTGGTTCTGGTCAACCGACTCTACTTGCCCTTGCGGGTAATGAAGAATACGTAGCACTGCACATGGTAAGCAGCGAAACATTATTTTGGGAAACAATGGAGCAGTTAAAAGCCCTAGGCGCTAACTCTATTTTAGTTATGCCAATTGAAAAAATGATGGAGTAAGTACCATGCTTCGTTGGAATGAGGAATCTTCACAAGTACAAGCAGCGGCGCTAATGCGCCCTGCAGTTTCTGTAAGCGCAAAGGTTGAAGCAATATGCAAAACTATTTTAGCTAATGTAAAAGAGCAAGGCGATGAGGCCTTACTTAGCATGGCCAAAGAGTTTGATAATAGAGCTAACCCACGTTTGCGCGTACCGCTAGATGAAATTAACGCATCTGAGCAAGCACTAAGTGCAGAGCTTAAATACGCAATTGACACCGCTTATGCAAATGTTAAACGTTTTCACGAAGCGCAGTTGCCAAAAGATATTAAATTATCAACCCAACCAGGCGTTGTATGTGAACTGAAATATCAAGCCATCGAAGCAGTCGGTATTTATGTACCCGGTGGCAGTGCTCCACTGCCATCGTCGGTTATTATGCAAGGTGTATTAGCACAGTTAAGCGGCGCTAAAACCGTTGTACTAGCTACGCCGGTACAAGGTGATAAAGCAATTAACCCTGCTATTTTATATGCAGCTAAGTTATGTGGCATTACTACTTTGATAGAAAGTGGTGGCGCAGGCGCAATTGCAGCAATGGCTTATGGCACCGAATCGGTTCCTAAAGTAAACAAAATTTTTGGCCCAGGTAATAGCTTCGTAACAATGGCTAAACAGCTCGTTGCGCAAACTATCCCAGGTATGGCAATTGATATGCCAGCAGGTCCTTCTGAAGTATTAGTTATTGCAGATGAACGTGCAAACCCAGAATTTATAGCCGCCGATTTACTCTCACAAGCAGAGCACGGCGCAGACTCGCAAGTTATTTTATTATGTAACAGCGAAAGTATTATAGAACAAACTCAGCAGGCACTTACACGCCAGTTAGCTAATTTGAGCCGCAAAGAAACAGCCGAGCAAGCGCTCGCTAATTCTTCACTTATTTTGGTTGATTCTGTTGAGCAAGCATTTGATGTATCGGCGCAATACGGCCCAGAGCATTTAATTTTACAACTAGGCGATGCAACACCTTACCTAGATAAAGTTAAAAATGCAGGCTCAGTATTTGTAGGTGACTACACACCAGAATCTGCAGGCGATTACGCATCGGGTACTAACCACGTGTTACCAACATATGGTTACAGTGCAACTTACTCGAGTTTAAACTTGCTTGATTTTTTCCGTACATACACAGTGCAAACAATTACTAAAAGTGGTTTAACGCAGCTTTCAAAAGCAATTTTACCACTTGCAGATGCAGAAGGCCTTGATGCCCACGCTAATGCGGTTTCAATTCGTTTAGAGGCAATTAAAAATGAGCAATGAGAGCGCACAAGCGTCTAGCTTATTACCTAAGAATATTGCAGCCCTTGCTGCATACAGCTCTGCAAAAAGTGAAAAGCTAACCGGTACTACGTGGCTAAATGCTAACGAAAGCCCGTATGCTAAAAATCTTGAACTGAGTATTGAGGATTTAAATCGCTACCCCGACCCACAACCGCAACTGGTTATTGACAGGTACGCAGCTTATACAGATCTTGAAAGCGAAAATGTATTAATGACGCGCGGCGCAGATGAAGGCATTGAGCTTTTAGTGCGCACATACTGTGAGCCAGCTAAAGATAGTATTGCGCTATTTTTACCAACTTACGGTATGTACAAAGTTACCGCCGATACACACAACGTTAGTATTAACGCGCTTACACAAGAATTATTATTAAGTGGCAGTGTTGATGAAATAGTTGCAGCTGTTGGCAGCTCAAAGCTGGTATTTATTTGTAACCCAAATAATCCAACTGGCAGCTTAACGCCACTTGATAAAGTAAAAGCGATTGCAACAGCACTTGCAGGTAAAGCATTAGTTATTGTTGATGAAGCCTATATAGAGTTTTGCCCAGAGCAAAGCGCGACTAAACTTATTAATGAGTTTAGTAATGTAGTGGTTTTGCGTACGCTTTCTAAAGCCTTTGCGCTAGCAGGGCTCAGAACAGGCTTTACGCTTGCACAAGTGAGCGTACTAGCGCCAATTCGTAAAGTCATTGCGCCGTATCCGGTATCAGGTGTTGTAGCAAGTATTGCAGCGCAAGCAATTGCACCCGATGCAATTACATCAATGCGCCGCCAAGTTACTATTCTAAATAGCTTAAAAGCTAAGTTGGTAGATTGGCTAAACGCCTCCCCTGCTGCATTAAAAATTCTCACTGGTGAAGGTAACTTTGTTACTTTAAAATTAGCCGACAAAAACTACTTTAAAATTGCACTTGAGCAAGGTTTGGTTATGCGCGCTTTTACACTATACGGTGAAGACGACTGGCTACGAATTTCAATTGGCAGTGAACAAGAACTTGAACAAGTAAAAATTTGGTTAGATGGCTTACAAACGCCGGCTACCGCAGCATCTTTAGCAGGAAACGAAGTATCATGAGTAACCCCTATTTATTTATAGACCGCGACGGCACTATTATTGAAGAGCCAATTACCGACAAACAGGTAGATAGCCTTGAAAAGCTAGCATTTTTACCTGGTGTTATTCCTGCGTTATTACAATTACAAGCCTCAGGTTACCGTTTAGTAATGGTGTCTAACCAAGATGGTTTAGGCACAGATAGCTTTCCTACTGCTGATTTTGACATAGCACAAGACAAAATGATGGACATAATGCAAAGCCAAGGCATTAGCTTTGACGAAGTATTAATTTGCCCACACTTTGATGAGCAAAACTGTGATTGCCGTAAACCTAAAACGGGCTTACTTACCGAGCTTATGCGCTCTGGCAAAGTAGACTTAGCGCGCTCTTTTGTTATTGGCGATCGCCAGACCGATATTGGCCTTGCTCAAAACTTATGTTGTGAAGGTATTTTATACGACGGCGATTGGAGTGCGATAGTGACAAAATTGACTACCGCAAACCGCGAAGGTCGTGTTACACGCAACACTAAAGAAACCCAAATTGATGTAGCCATAAACTTAGATCAAACTAAAAATGGCAGCATAGACACCGGACTTGGCTTTTTTGATCACATGCTAGATCAAATTCGCACCCACGCAAACATTGGTTTAAACATTAAAGCCAAAGGCGATTTACACATAGATGAGCACCACCTTGTTGAAGACATTGGTATTGCTCTTGGTGTTGCACTTAAACAAGCGCTTGGCACCAAATCTCAAATTGCACGCTATGGTTTTGCGCTTCCTATGGACGAGTGTAAAGCCGAAGCACAAATTGATTTATCGGGCCGTGCATCATTTGTATTAAACGCTAACTTTAGTCGCGAAAAAGCTGGCGATTTAGACGTACAAATGGTTGAGCACTTTTTCAAAAGCTTAAGTGATAACGCCGCTATTAGCCTTATTTTATCGGTAAGCGACGGTAACTGTCATCACCAAGTAGAAGGCTTATTTAAAGCGTTTTCACGTGCTCTTCGTATGGCCGTAGCACAAGACACGACCCAACAAACAGCCAGCTCTAAGGGATGTTTATGATTGCCATAATTAATACCGGTTGTGCCAATATTAATTCCGTACGCTTTGCGTTTGAACGCTTAGGCCAAACGCCAACAGTAATAACATCACCAGAGCAATTAGCGGGTTTTGAGCGCGCTATATTGCCAGGTGTAGGCCATGCATCGGTTGCTATGAAACGCCTAGTCGATAACGGTTGGCAACAAGCTATAAATGAATACCAGCGCCCGCTTATGGGTATTTGTTTAGGTATGCAGTTACTGTGCGAAAGCACCGAAGAAGGTAACGTACAGTGCCTAGGTAAAATACCAGGACAAGTAAAAGCGCTTGATGTAGGCAATTTAACGTCGCCGCATATGGGTTGGAACAACTTAAGCGTTAACAAAGAGCATGCATTAACTAAAGGGCTAACGCTTGATGAGCAAGTGTATTTTGTTCACAGCTTTGCGCACACCGTAAACGACGCCACACTAGTGAGCGGCGAATATGGTCAAACCTTTTCAGCCATTGTTGCTAAAGACAACTACGCAGGCATGCAATTTCACCCAGAGCGCAGCGCAAAAGTTGGCGCACGTTTATTACAAAATTTTGTTGATTGGCAATTGTAAGCTGCCCATTAACTAACAAAAAAGAGATTATTTGTGATTATTCCAGCATTAGACGTATTACAAAATCAAATTGTGCGCTTGTACCAAGGTAAATACGACACAGCACAGTTTTACCCTTTCGAACTTGGCGCGCGTTTAAAAGAATACGCCGACAGTGGCGCAGGTAAACTACATCTTGTGGATTTAGAAGGTGCACGCGATCCAAGTAAAAAACAGTGGAAACATATTCAAGCTGCAACCAAAGCACTTAACGTACCGTACCAAGTGGGCGGCGGTATTCGCTCAGAGCAAGATGTAAGTGATTGGCTAAAAGCCGGTGCAAACCAAGTTGTTATTGGTTCAATGGCAGTAGAAAAACGCGAACAAGTAAAAGCCTGGATTGAGCAATTTGGCGCAGAGCATTTTGTAATTGCTCTTGATGTAAATAAAACAGCCACGGGCTGGGCACCAGCAACGCACGGTTGGTTAAGTGAATCTGAATTTGGTTTACTTGAGCTGGTAGATTTTTATGTAAGCTTAGGTGTTATTGATTTTTTATGCACGGACATCAGTAAAGATGGCACCATGACGGGTCCATCGTTTGAGCTTTACGAAGATTTAACTCGCCATAACAGCACAATTAAAGTGCAAGCCTCAGGTGGCGTAAGCTCACTAGATGACATTAAAAAGCTTAAAGAGCTTGGTGTGGGCGGCGTTATTTTAGGTAAATCATTGCTTGATGGCGCATTTAGCGTTGAGGAGGCACTGGCATGTTATCAAAACGCATAATCCCGTGTTTAGACGTTAAAGACGGTCAAGTAGTTAAAGGCGTAAAGTTTAAAGGCCATGAAATAGTTGGCGATATTTTAACAATGGCTAAAGCCTACAGCGAAGCTGGCGCCGATGAACTGGTTTTTTACGAAATCAGTGCAAGCGTTGAAAAACGCCTACTTGATGTAAACTGGGTAGAGAGCATTGCACGTAATATCGATATTCCATTTTGTGTAGCGGGCGGTATTAAATCAGTGGCTGATGCAGCGCGGGTACTTGAGCGCGGCGCAGACAAAATAAGCATTAACAGCCCTGCTATTGCGCGTCCTGAACTTATTAAAGAATTACACGATGAGTTTGGTAAGCAATGTGTTGTAGTCGGCATTGACAGCTTTTTTGATGAAATTACCGGCGAGTATTTAGTTTACCAATTAACCGGCGATCCTAATGCATCAAGCCGTACGCGCTATAAAACACAAGAATGGGTTAAACGCGTACAAGACCTAGGCGCAGGCGAAATTGTATTAAACTGTATGAACCAAGATGGCGTTCGTAACGGTTACGACAACGAGCAACTAAGTAAAATTCGCGAGCTGTGTGACATTCCTTTAATCGCCTCTGGCGGTGCGGGTAGTATGCAAGATTTTGTTGATGTATTTAAACAAAGCAAAGTAGATGGTGCATTAGCTGCCAGCGTTTTTCATAAAAATGTGATTAACATTGGCGAACTAAAAAAATTTTTAACAGATAACCAAGTGGCAGCAAGATTATGCAAGTAACACAACAAAACCAAGCTCAGGTCGATTTCGCTAAAAGTGATATGATCCCTGCGATTATTCAAGATGCCCGCTCTGGTGTTATTTTAATGCAAGGCTTTATGAACAGCGAAGCACTCGCTGTTACGCTTGATACCAATAAGGTAACGTTTTACTCGCGTTCAAAATCGCGTTTATGGACTAAAGGCGAGTCATCAGAAAACTACTTAAACGTAGTATCTGTGCATACAGATTGTGACTACGATTCAATTTTAGTACTTGCCAACCCAGAAGGCCCAACGTGTCACTTAGGTACACAAAGCTGTTTTGGTGATGAAGCAAAACCAAGTTTAAGCTTTTTAGCACAGTTAGAAGATGTGATTGTTGCGCGTAAAAATGACGACCCTGAAAAAAGCTACACAGCGTCATTATTTGCAAAAGACTTAAGCCGTAGTTGTCAAAAAGTAGGTGAAGAAGGCGTAGAAGTTGCCCTTGCCGCTATGAAACACGATAACGATGAGCTAACAAACGAATCTGCTGATTTAATTTATCACCTGACTGTATTACTACAACGCCAAGGCTTAGCCCTTGAAGATGTAGTTAAATGCTTGCAAGGTCGCCATAAATAGCATTAGTTGTGACTAACAAAGAGGCTCATATTTATATGGGCCTTTTTATTTTTACAGTAAATCACGTGTGATATAGTGCGTGGCTAAATTACTCGGTTACTGTGAACTATGAAAAACTATATTATTCCTTCTATTGTCGCGTTTATTTTAGCGGGCTGTACCAGCAAAACTAATCAGACTACAACTACAACAACCACTACTACTACAACGAATCAGTCTGTAAAAACCACAGTAACACCCGATGAATGCAGCACCATAAATAACCTTATAAGCAGTTATGAGTCTGGTTTTAATTCAATCAAAACAGATAAAGTAAATAACCAGTTTACTAATCAATGGCGTACTAGTGCTCATATGATTGGAGCAAACTGTACGGTTACTTTAAATAAGTCAGAGCAAGCAAGCTACCAATGCCAAACACCTGTTAAAACACAAACGCAAACAATAAAGTCTCATCAAAAACTGGCTAAGCAATTGCGCCAATGCTTAACCAAAACAGGTTGGTTGGAAAGCCAAAAAGAAACAGCAAGTTCAATTTACAGCACCTTTGTACTTGATACTAAAACCCCAGTCATTACACTCTCTACTAATCAAGAAGGTAACGGGTTTTCTTCTCGCTTTGAAATTGCACCACCACTAGGACTTTAATATGCGCCAATTAAATCAAAACAAAAAACAATCTAAATTTAAAACTGATTGCCTAGGAATATGCGAAAGGCGCAGCGGTTACTGCACCGGTTGTGGGCGTACTAACGAAGAAATTTTTGATTGGATAATATTATCTGAAGATGAAAAAAAAGCGATTTTAGAAACACCACGAGCAGACGCTAACTCATAACAAATAAAGCCCCTAAATGTTAAAAGTAACAGTTAATTGATTAACTAAAAACTTTTAACTTGTTGTGGCTATTCATTTTAGTTGCGCTAATACAGCTTTCGACTACTTGCTCAAATGAGTTATTAATATCTATATTTATAACATTGGGCTCATCTTCTTTTGGAACTTCTAGCGCTTCAAATTGGCTTTTGAGTAAATCAACAGGCATAAAATGCCCTTTTCTGTCTTGCATACGGCTTTTAACCAGCTCAAAATCACCAAAAAGATGTAAAAAGGTAATGCCTATATTTCCATCACATATTTGTTCTCGGTATTTCTTTTTTAATGCTGAGCAGACTATTACCGCGACTTCATTTTTCTTTTCAATGCTAAATGCAGCATCACGTATTCTTTCGAGCCAAGGCACACGATCAGCATCATTTAAAGGCTGCCCAGATGACATCTTTAATATATTAGCCTTGGGATGTAAGTCGTCTCCGTCGATAAATTTAGCGCCAATGCGCTTTGCTAATGCATCACCCACACTTGACTTTCCTGTGCTTGAAACCCCCATTACAATATAAATACGACCTACATTTGTGTTACTCATGTATTTACCCTCGCCTTAATTTAATAATTAATTATTTTCAATGTATATATTATATTGAGTTACGGGTAACATGTTACGCGTAACAAATACGAAAGTGAAGTTAAACACACACTAAACATCATAATTCACACTGAATATAAGTAGGGAAAAATGTCAGATTTATCATTAATACTAACAGCGGTAGGCTCCATATTTTTATTGCTTTTTTTAGTAATGAAAGTACGACTACATGCTGTCGTCTCTTTGATCCTTGTTTCTATGATTGCAGGATTATTCTCAGGAATGAGCCCAGAAATAATTGCCGCTACAATTCAAAAAGGAATGGCCGGAACACTAGGCTTTGTAGCGGTGGTGGTCGCTTTAGGCGCCATGTTTGGCAAAGTAATGGAAGAAACCGGCGCGCTGGATCGCATTGCCCACACACTTTTACACCGTTTTGGAGAAAAAAACGCTAATTGGGCGCTTACCTTTACGGGCTTTATTTGTGCCCTCCCCCTCTTTTTTGATGTAGCCGTTGTACTTTTAATCGGTATTGTTTTTGCTGTGGTACGAAAAGGCGGTGGCAGCGTTGTTAAAATTGGTATTGGGCTACTTGCTGGGATAGCATCTTGTCAGGCGTTTCTTATTCCTGCGCCAGGGCCGATTTTGGTTGCCTCTCAATTAGGCGCTGACTATGGTTATATGATTTTATTTGGCCTTATTGCTGCCATACCGGCAATGATTATAGGAGGTCCAATTTGGGGCTCTATTATTTCTAAATCTATTCATGTAGAACTCCCACAGCACGAACAAATCGACGATAACCAAAGAGTTGGTAAAGGGACGCCTAGTTTTGGATTAGCATTAGGTTTAATTGCTCTGCCGTTAATTATGATTAGTTTAAATACTATTGGTAGTCGCTTTGTTGAAAGAGACTCTGATTTATATAATTGGTTAGCCTTTATAGGACATCCATTTACAGCAATTTTAGTTGCCTGCCTAATGGCATTTTATTTGCTCGGTGCAAGGCGCGGTGTCCCTAATGCTAGAATCATGGAAATTTGTGGTAGTGCCTTACAACCTGCAGGAATTATTATTCTTGTCACTGGTGCCGGTGGGGTATTTAAACAAGTATTAGTTGATTCAGGAGTAGGTACTGCACTAGGTAATTACTTAGCTGGCTCAGGATTACCGATTGTAATACTCGCTTTTGTATTATCAGCCGCTGTGCGGGTTATTCAAGGCTCTGCGACAGTAGCTATGCTTACAGCGTGTGGCCTAATTATTCCAATGCTTCAGCCTTTAGGCCTTGATGGAGCGCAGCTTGCCGCTATCACTATCGCTATTGGTGGGGGCTCTATTGTGCTCTCCCATGTAAACGACTCAGGATTTTGGTTAGCGAGTCGCTATCTCGGTTTGAGCGAAATGCAAACTCTTAAAACGTGGACGGTAATGGAAACTATTATTGGTACTGTTGGCGCACTTATCGCTATGATTATTTCTCTGTTTTTGTAAAATTACAGTATGTAGAGTTATCATCACACATATAAAAATTACCTGAGCCTTTTGATATTTAGGCTCAGGTAATTAGGCACAGGTAATTAGGCTCATATAATTAGAGTATTTAAACACTTTCACCTAGATGAACTATATAACCAGTATCAATTACTTGCTTATAATTAATGCTAGTATCTAAATCGGAATTAATCCGGCTCAACAACTCTCTTCCCGCAACATTACCTATCTGATAACGAGGGGTGATCACACTTGCTAATTGAGGCACCATTGCCTGGCCAATATCATGGCCATGAAAACCCACAACCCCCATTTGGCTAGGCACTAAAATGTTGTTTCGCTGGCATTCAAAAATAGCCCCAATTGCTAAATCATCATTAGTACAAAACAAACAGTCAGTATTTGGGTAGTCAGTACGCGCTTTTTGTAAAAGTTCAGCACCTAAACTATAAGATGAAGCTTGATCAGTCATCACACTTTTAGGCGTAAAACCTTTAGCTAACATAGCATCTGAATAACCTTGAAATTTTAGGCGTGTTCGTACATCGAGCCTTGCACCTATATAAACAATATTGCGATAGCCTTTATTTAAAAGTGCCGTCGTCATATCAAAAGCGGCTTTAACGTTATCAAAACCAATCGCTTGCTGCATAGGAGAGTGATGAGTATCCATTATTTCAATCACAGGTACGCCTGACGTTTCAATCATTTTTAGCGTTCTGTCTGTGTGTGTGGTTTCTGATAAAATTAAACCATCAACGTGATACGACAATAGATACTCAACCCGCTTTTCTTCAATTTCAGGGTTGTAACCATAATGGGCTAACATTGTTTGATATCCTGCAGGCCCTGTTACATCTTCAATACCTTTTATAACTTGAGCAAATACGTGGTTCGTTAACGATGGGACTAGTACACCAATAGAGTAGCTTTTAGCATTAGAGAGTAAATCAGGGGCTTTATTTGCAATGTAACCTAGCGTATCAATAGCTGCACTAATTTTAGTGCGAGTAGACTCTGATACTTTTTCGGGATTACGTAAATAACGACTCACCGTCATTTTGGTTACACCAACCGCATCGGCAATATCTTGAAGAGAAGAACGTTTGTTTTTTTTCATCACACACAATTAAATAAAATGTTACTTGTAACATACCAACTATTGTGAAAAATCACTACTTTTAGCCATTTTTATTTAAGTTAAAATAATAAATATTTAGCCTACCGCCTGTATTTAAACTGTTGCTAAATGATTGGTTAAAAAGGTTTAGAAAACTTAAACCTTTTTAACCAACGATACTGTATTTACAGTAAAGTTGAACAAGCATTTCTAAATAATTTAATTTTAAGCCTTATCGAGCGCTTGGCTTACATCAGCAATTATGTCTGCAATGTTCTCAATACCAACCGATAAACGAATTAAATCGCGACTTACAGCCGCATTAGCAAGCTCTTCATCATTTAATTGGCGGTGTGTAGTAGACGCAGGATGGCACGCAAGCGACTTGGCATCGCCAATATTAACTAAGCGTAAAATCATGTTTAGCGCATCAATAAAACGAGTACCTGCTTCTAGGCCACCAGCAATACCAAAGCTTAAAATACCCGATGCTTTACCACTGGTAATTTTCTGACTCATTTCGTTATACGGGCTTGATTCAAGCCCTGCGTAATTAACCCAAAGCACTTTTGGATGATTTTCTAAATACTCAGCCAAGTGCTGTGCATTTTCGCAGTGGCGATCCATTCTTAAGCCTAAGGTTTCAAGGCCGATTAAAATGTCAGATGCGTTTTTAGGGGCAAGCGCTGCGCCGGTATTTCTAAGTGGCACTACTCTGCAGCGACCGATAAATGCAGCTTCAGCAAAAGCTTCGGTATAAACCACATTGTGGTACGACGGATCGGGCTCGTTCATCATTGCAAAACGTGTAGCATTTGCTTTCCAATCAAATTTTCCTGAGTCGACAATCATGCCGCCAATAGCAGTACCGTGCCCGTTTATATACTTTGTCAGTGAGTGAACCACTATATCGGCGCCCAGCTCAAATGGACGGCATAAATACGGCGTAGCCACGGTATTATCAACTATAAGCGGCACACCTTTGCTGTGTGCAATACGTGCTAAACGCTCAATATCAACAATATTACCTGCCGGGTTACCAATAGATTCACAAAAAACAGCACGGGTGCTGTCGTCAATGGCATCCTCGAATGCGCTAAAGTCATCAGCTTTAATCATACGTGCTTCAATACCTTGGCGTAGTAATGTATGGGCAAATAAATTATACGTGCCGCCATATACTTGGCTGGTGCTCACAATGTTAGTACCGACTTCACACAAACATTGAATAGCATACGTAATAGCCGCCATCCCTGAGGCAACAGCCAGCCCACCAATGCCCCCTTCCATCGCGGCAATACGTTGTTCAAGTACGGCATTGGTTGGGTTCATTATGCGGGTGTAAATATTTCCAGGTACTTTTAAATCGAATAAATCAGCGCCATGCTGCGTGTTGTCAAATGTATAAGAAGAAGTGTGATAAATAGGCACGGCTGCCGATTTGGTCGTAGGCTCAGATTCGTAACCGTGGTGCAGTGCTAATGACTCTAATTTCATAATTATTTCCTTCAATTAATTTACCACTAACCTAGCACTTCTTGGTTATAAAATGTACATGAAATATATTTAAGGGTGTTAAGGTGATTTGATTTAAGCTAAGGCGGTTAATAGCTATGAGTTCAAGGATTATGTTCTTTTGAACTTTTTAGAAAAACCATATAAAAAAACTTTATATGGCTGTGTTCTTCCATTAGGTAGTAAGTTATTTTAAGGTTATATTTAATGAATTAGTATTAAGCACTAAATAAAACAAGCTTAATCGAAATATGTATTAGAAACTTTAGAGGACAACATAAATTACTAATATTATTTGTATTGTATGGCTCGAATATATTCAATAAGTTGGTCAACAGGAAGCGGCTTTGAGAAAAAGTATCCTTGAATCCTAATACCTTTATATCTAGATAAGTGTGTAATTAGCTTTTCATCTTCTACCCCCTCTACTACTACTTTTTTGCCTAAGTCATAACAAACTTTGATAATGGTATCTAAAAGCTTTCGTTCTTTCGTATCTTTATCCGCTCCAAGAGTAAACTCTCGATCAATTTTAATAATGTTCGCGGGCTGATTAGCAAGATATGACAAACTTGAAAAACCAGTCCCAAAATCGTCTATAGCAACATTCAAACCTGAATTAATTAATTCAAGTAATGTTTTCTCTATAGATGTCTTTTCTTGAAAGGAGGATTCAGTGACTTCAACAGTGAAATTTTTATATGTGATGTTATTTTGAGTAAGTAAATGGAGTAAGTCGATAGAAAAATTGTCTTTAATAATCTGCTTGGTTGAAAAATTAACTGCTACGGTTATATTTTGCAGTTGCGAATGTTTTTTTATATCGTGAAGGACTTGATTTAAAACTTGTTTACCTACTTGAACTATTTGACCCGTAGTTTCTGCTACAGGGATAAATTTTGCCGGAGAGATCCATTCACCGTTACAACACCACCTAACTAGCGCTTCAACACCTACAATTTGGTTCCCATTCAAGTTATGTATAGGTTGGTAGAACACTTCTAATTCGTTGTTCTTTAGAGCCGTGTGTAAATTATTTCGGATAATAATTTTTTCGCTGTGTTTATCATCCATTATTTGTTGATAAAAGTGTATTTGATTCCCTCCAAGCTCTGTAGATTTTTCAAGGGCTATATTTGCTTGCTGAAGGTTAAGCTTAAAATTAAATAATTCGGGGGTTTGATAAAATACCACTCCAGCACTTGCAGTAAGATTGAAGTCAAATGTGTCTATACAGTACGCTTTAGATAAATCGAGTATTAGAGCCTCAATTTTTTGCTCAAGGATAGCTGGTGTAGTATCTGTAAAATATAAAACAAAGCTATCGTTAATTCCCTTAGAAATTAATACTCGGTTGTCAACATTTATACTTATTCTTTCAGAAGCTTTTTTCAGAATTTTATCACTGATTTCATAACCTAAAGAGTTATGTATCTCTTCATAAAAATCTAGTTTAACTATTACAGTTGCAAAATTACTATATCCTCTAACCGAGCTAAGTTGCAGAAACTCTTCTTCCAAAGCTTTCAATCTCAGTAAACCAGTTAATTCATCATGCTTTGTACTAAACTCTAAGGCTCTTGATGAATCAGCTACCAGTACAAAAATAAATATAAATAGAAACGTAAACCATAATATTAATTGATCAATTATAGTATCAATGTGTATTGCTTCATAGTCATTGATAAAGGTATAGACATTATGTTCAACTAAACCCATCACATTTATTTTTTCAGTGATAAAATGGTTATAACGGCTAGTTAGCTTGTTTAAATCAGACTGAGTTTTATTTTTATAGTCTAGTGAAAAGTATACATTTGGAGTTAATTCTAAATATGTATCATACCGACTAAGATATTTTAAATAACTTTTCTCTAATAATAAGTTCATATCTAGTAAATTTAATATATAAAAACGACTTTGATTCGCAAGTTTAACAGGGGCTAAAAACATTAAAATTGGTATATCGGAGTCTAGAGTTAATGAGTTAGCTGCAAATTGGACTTCCTCTATATCTCTTTTAAGCCATAATTTTATTGTAGGTTTTTCTAGCATTCCATTTAAGTAAAAACTGCTAGAAAAATTATCGCCTGAAATATAATTTAATTCATTATCAAGAACTAAAACACCTTTGATTATATTATAATCACTAATGTAATTTTTTGAGTCTATATTAATTAGACGCATAAAATCTTCAAAACTAACTTTTTCTACTCTAGTCTTTATTCTAGCTAGAGCTTTTTTCTGTGAAGCCAAAGAGCGGTTTATCATTGTTTCTAATAAGTGTATTTTTTCTCTTGCATTAGCATCTTGGGTTCTGACTAGATTCAAAGTTGACTGATGCCACACAGTTGAACCGATTAATACAACTATAAATACGACTAATTTTATTTTTTTCATTTCATTTATTTTTATATTTTTATGAAAAGCTTTGATAGTAATTGCTGAAAAACAAGTAAACATAAAAATGGCGTACAATGATAAAGTAAATGGGTTGTTATCAAGGCTTCCCAGATCGAAATTAACCTGCATATGAAATAAAAAAGAAAACTGAATAAATAGAAAACACAATGCAGCAACTGTAGCTATTGCGATGCAATACTTCTTTGTATATAGACTTACTTTTTTTATGGTTGCTAAAACGCCTGCAATTAACAGTGAAATTATTGCCGTCGTGGGGCTTATCACCTTCATTAATTCATACCCAGAAAAAGTAGATTCAACCATTCCTAGTGCAAAAATAATACAGTGAAAATACAAAATAGCGCTATATAAAATACTAGTCGCACTTCTTGTCACATTCAATCTCATATTATAACCCATTAAATTTATCAGTTGCCCCAATGCAGTTTAAAAGGATTGCTTATACAATTCAATGCAAACATAAAGTATTACTTATTAATCATTTTTCTTGTGAAGTGGCCGAGAAATACACTTTTGATTGTAAGACCTCCAAGTTGACATCCATGTTTTCATTATATACGATACATGCATAAATCATATATGGTATATATAATGGGAATAGTGAAAATATCAGATGGGCTGCATGAAGAAATTAGAAAATCGAGTAATATCATGTCCAGATCTATCAATTCACAAGCAGAGTTTTGGATTAAAATAGGCATGCTTGCTGAGTTAAATCCGACACTTACCTACCATGAAATAATTAAAAAACAACTCATAAAAGAAAAGCTTACTATTCAGGATCTTTTGCATGAGTAAAGCAACAATAAAGACTGATGCAGAAATTGAGCTCATGAGAGAATCAGGAAAGCTTTTAGCTCAGGTATTTAAAATGCTTGATGATTTTATTTGCGAGGGCATAACTACGTTAGATATAGACACTAAAGTAGAAAGCTATATTACCAATGTGTTACATGCTCGTCCTGCCAGTAAAGGCCAATATGGCTATCGGTATTCATTGAACTCATCTGTTAATGACGTAGTGTGCCATGGTGTACCCAATAATATTTATAAATTAAAAAACAAAGATATTTTAAATATTGATATTACCTTAGAGAAAAATGGTTATATCAGTGATTCAAGTAAAATGTATACTTTTGCAGCGACAAGCTCAGAAGCCAAACGATTGGTTAAAACGACTTATGATGCTATGTGGGAAGGTATTAAGGTGGTAAAGCCAAAAGCAACGCTTGGTGATATTGGCTATGCTATTCAAAAGCACGCTGAATCTTCTGGTTATAGTGTAGTACGTGAATATTGCGGTCATGGTATTGGTAAAGAAATGCATGAAGAGCCGCAAGTTTTGCATTATGGTAAACCTCATACAGGGTTAGTGCTTGAAGCAGGTATGACCTTTACTATAGAGCCTATGATCAACCAAGGTTCCAAGAAGGTAAAAACTAAAAAAGATGGATGGACAGTCGTAACAAAAGACAAGAAACTTTCTGCTCAGTGGGAACATACCGTTCTAGTAACAGAAACGGGCTTCGAAGTTTTAACACTTCGCGATGAAGAGAAGCGTGCTTAGCAAAACTAAGTTATGCTACTGACGTATACAAACCGTAACCCATTATGATTAACAAAAAAGGCGCTTCCTTTACGGTAAGCGCCCTTCTCTTATCTCACTAATTACTTATTTTACGATTGTCATTTCGTCTAATAAGTTTTGTGCATTATCTACTTTATCCATTACCCACAGCATGTAGCGTGAATCAACGTGGATTGAGCGATTAAGCTCAGGGTTGTAATCCCAGTCACCAATAATACTTTCGTAAACACCGTCAAACAGTAAACCAACAAGCTCTGCTTTGCCGTTAAGTGTTGGCGAACCTGAGTTACCACCGGTAGTGTCTACATTTGATAAGAAGTTAACGGGTACTGTATTCATGCCGCCCGTGTAATCACCGTAAAGCTTGGCTTTAATTTGCTCTTGTAACTTTTTAGGTGCATTAAATGGGTCAACATCGGTGTTTTTAGCCAGTAACCCTTCAAGCGAGGTAAAAGGTGTTGCTACCAAGCCATCTTGAGGTGAGTAGCCGCCTACGGTGCCATAGGTTACTCGTAATGTGCTGTTGGCATCGGCGTATACAGGTTTGTTTTTAGCTTTGTTAAACGCAATTATTGCGCTCATTAGCTTTGGGCGAGCTGCTTGTAATTTACCTGCAAGTGCTTTTGATTTATCTTCCTCTGCTTTCATTACTTTAAAGATTGCTTTAGCGTACTGCACAAATGGGTCTTGGCTTTGATTTAGCTGGCTAAACGATTGTTCAAATAATGAATTGCGAACAGTGGCATTATCAAGTCTTGACTGTTCATACATGCTATCAAGTAACGCGCTTTGGGTTGCTTTATCAAACCCATTTTGTACTTTAAATACGTTATCAACCTCGCTAAAACGCTCTTCTTTTGGAAGTGCTGCATACAGCTCTAAAAAGTGCAGTAAAATAGCTTTGTCTACTTTGCTATCATAACGGCGCGTCATGCGCTCAAGCCCTGCTTTAATGCGAGGTAAGTCACGTTCTTGATAACCAGATTCACGTTCGCTATTTGGCTTTTGTTTTTCGTAAGCTAGGCGGTATAAACGTCGTGCTGTGCTGATCATTTGTGAGCGATGTACATAACCTAACATACGGTCGCGTTCACTGTGCTCTTGTGATTGTGCAATTAGCTCAGATAGCTCACCTAATACGCTTCCGTATTGCTCTTTACGCTCACTATCGCTATTGATCCATTGTGTTAACTCTTTCTCAAACTGTTTTTTGCGCTCAAGCATAGTGCCTTTTTTGAAGCTTTCGATCATCGAACCATAGTTTTTAATATAGTTGTTATAACCTGCAATGGTGCTTTCGTAAGCAATACGCGCTTTACTGCCGTCTTCTGAGTTTTCTTCAATAAGCGACACGTATTTTGAGTTATGAACGCGTGCTTTAGGGTAGCTGTCGTTAAATACGTTATCTACCTCTGTTGCTATACGGTAGCGGTTAGTACGCCCTGGGTAGCCTGTAACCATTACAAAGTCGCCTTCTTGCACGCCTTTGGCACTTACTTTTAGGTAAGAGTCTGGTACGTAAGGTACGTTGTCTTCGCTGTACTCAGCTGGTTTTCCATCTTTGCCTACATAAGCGCGGTAAAAACCAAAGTCGCCTGTGTGGCGCGGCCACATCCAGTTATCTATATCGCCACCGTATTTACCTACGCCCATAGCTGGTGCGTAAGATAAACGTACGTCTTTAATTTCAAGTGACTTAATTAGGTAAAACTCTAAACCACCATGAAACGAATACACGTTACAACGGTAGCTTTCGTCGGCTTCACACTGGGCTACTAGCGCTTTTTCGTTTTTTACTATTGCGTCGTAGCGTGCTTTACCGCTTAGCTCTTCAATACCTTTACTAACTTTGTCAGTCACATTAGTAACTGTTTCTGTGACGTATACGCGTGAACCCGGCGCTGCTGGTAAGTCCTCAACAGGGCTTTTAGCTAAAAAGCCATTTTCTAATATGTTGTTTTCAGGTGTTGAATTGTATTGCACCGAGCCATAAACACAGTGATGGTTTGACACAACTAAACCCTTAGGCGATACAAACGATGCTGTACAGCCACCTAGGCTAATTACCGCATTCATTGGGAATTCGGTTAATTTAGAAATAGATTCAACATCAATTTCAAGCCCTTTGGCTTTTAAAATTGATTCTAACTCTGGAAGTTGGTGTGGTTGCCACATGCCTTCGTCGGCTATGGCACTACTTGAAAGTGATAAAGAAAATGTGGCTGCTAATGTAGCTACAAGAGGTTTTAAACGCATTATAGAATCCTTTTTATTTGTTTCTATAACAGGTTACTCGTCAGTAGCTAATGAGGTCAATAGCCGTGCAATGAATTGTTACAATCGAGTGTTTAATCTTACTTTTTATCAAAATTCATCGAAAAATCAAGAAACTGTTTTGCTGGTATGGGTTTACTAAAGTAAAAACCTTGAATAAAATCACAGCCTAATTCGTTCAATAAAGTAAGCTGCTCTTTTGTTTCTACGCCTTCGGCTACCACTGTCAGCCCTAAACTGTGCGACATGGCAATAATTGCCTTTACGAGATTACAATCTTCATTGTTTAGTACAATACCGTCAATAAAACTTCTATCTATTTTAAGTACATTAAACGGATTCTCCCTCAAATAACTTAATGATGAATAACCTGTACCAAAGTCATCCATTGATAAGTTAATGCCTAATGCTGTTATTTCAGTCAATATATCGACAACATTAGTGTGGCAACTCATCAGCACTCCCTCAGTTATTTCAAGCTCTAAACTTTCGGGATTTACGTTTGCTTCACTCAATGAGTTTTGAATAAAACTGAGCAGCCCTACGTCTCTAAATTGGCGAGGAGATAAGTTAACAGCCATTGTATATTTTTGTTGGCGTTTACAGGTACTTTGCCATGTGTTTAAAAAGTGTAATGCTTGGCTAATTACAAACTTGCCAATAGGTACAATTAATCCTGTATTTTCGGCAATAGGTATAAACTCATCGGGTGTTACATTACCTAGCACAGGGTTATGCCAGCGTAATAACGCTTCTGCACCAATGATGTGTTTATTTTTGGCGTCAAATTGGGGCTGGTAAAATAACTCGAATTCATTACGCTCAAGGGCGGCACGCATCTGCTCTTCTATTACTAGTCGGCGCTGAATAATTACGTTCATTTTTTAGTAAAAAATGAATAAGTATTACGACCATATGATTTTGCTTGATACATTGCAGTGTCAGCATTTCGTAATAAATCAGCAACAGTTGTACCATTTTCTGGGTATATGGCTACACCAATACTCGCTGTTAGTATGTGTTCTCGGCCCTCAATTTTAAAAGGGGCTCTAAAGTTATTGACCAATTTTTCAGTGATTTTTAGCGCTGCATGGTGATCAGTTATACCTCGTAGTAATACGATAAACTCATCTCCACCTAGGCGCCCTAACGTATCGTCTTTTCGCAGTGCCTCTTGTAGCCTTTGCGCTGATTCAATTAAAAGTTTGTCTCCTGTTTCATGGCCTAAAGAGTCATTTATTTTTTTAAAGTCATCTAAGTCCAAAAACAGTACCGCAGCTTTCTCGTTATTTCTTTGTACTTCAATAAGCAATTGCGACAAACGATCAAGTGCTAAAAAACGATTAGGGAGTAAAGTTAGACTATCGTAATACGCTTGATGTCTAATTAGTTCATCTGATTTATGCTGTTCTGTAATATCTCGAATAATAACCATTAACTGGTTATGTTATGTTCTGTTATTTTATTTATTCTTGCTTCAAAAAAAACGAGCCCATGGGGTAAAGCTAGCTCATATTTAAAGCTCATCATCTGCTCTTTTTCTAATACGAGGCTGATATAGGTTTCAAATTTTTTGGCTACAGCGCGCGGAAGTACATCACCCATTTTTTTACCAATAAATTGCTTTGGCTTGGTGTAGAGATCGGTCTCATTACTGGCATGATACTCAATAATAGTTCCATCATTTTCCATCAAGAAAAATAAGTCAGGAATTGCCTCAAAAATAGTTTTTAGCATATCCTCATTAAATGATGCATCTGCTTGTGCCTTTTTAACCTCAGATAAGTCAATATCAATGCAATACATTTGTTTTGTATTATATTGATTTGTAAACATAACATGGCTATAAAAAACAGATACACTTTCGCCATTTTTACCTTTTAGGGTAATTTCGGATGCTGGAATTTCTAGGTCTTTTTCTACCCAATCACTGTGTGCGTCAATTACAAATTCACACATTGATTCTGGAATTATAAGGTCTTCTATTTTTTGCCCTATGGCCTCTTCTTTGGTGTATCCGTAAAGTCGCACACTGCCTTCATTCCAATAAATAACACGACGCTCATTGTCATAACCTTGAACAGAAATTACATTTACCGCATCAAATAACTGGTGCAAATAGTCGTTAATTACAAATTAGTTGGTTAAGTCTGAAGCAACGTCGTCTAATTGCATTTTGAGGCTATATCCATAAGTAATTTTATTTAGTAATAAAAAACACCAAATAATAATTAAATTTAATTTTAATATTAAATTTCCATGTACATTATATACGCCATTATACAAAACAAAAAAAGAGCCGAAGCTCTTTTTTAATAATTGTTAACTGTATTTAAACTCTATAAAAACTGAATTTATTTTTTTGTCACATCATTTGGATGTTCCACGCCAATCCATGCTTTGAATAGTGCTTTTTGCTGTGGCGTTGCCTCTTTATCAGCAACTACTTTTTTAGGCTTATCGAAATCTTCTGATAATACTAATGTTAAGCTTTCAAGTGCATCGCGACGAAGATAGTCAACGGTTACTTTGTCGCCTGCCTTAAACGTTTCTAGGCTAGTTTTTAAATCTTTACCTACGTGATGTTTGTTTATAGCGACAATTTTATCATCGGTAGTTAAACCCGCTTTCCACGCACTGCCACCACGGCGTACATAACTTAACGTCAGTAATTCACCTGTATTTTTGGCGGTAGCATCAATACTTGCAAGTGCTTTTGCTTTTTCAGGACGCTCAAACTTTAAACCTACTTTAGTAAGTAAATCGTCAAAGTTAATACTTGCAGGCGACTCTACATTTTCTTGCCACCAGCTTGAATAATCACGTCCTGTTAAATCTTTTAAGATATTAAGTACATCTGTATCTGTAAATCCAGCGGGCATTTTATGATTGTTATAAAGTGCTTTGTGCACGTCGCGATAGCTTATTTTACCTTGGCTTTTTTCTAGTAAGTCAATATCTAAAGCAAGTGAAAGTAACGAACCTTCTGAATAAATATTGGTGCTGTAGTTACGTGCGTGATCGCCACCTTGATTAATCCATTTATCAAAGCTTGTTTCGCTTGCGCTTTGCACTTCACGGCCCGGTGTTTGCAAATGACGGTTAATGGTTTTACTCATTACTTTAAAAAATTCATCTGTTGTTTGAATGCCTGAGCGCACTAATAAATGATCTTCAAAGTAACTTGTTGAACCTTCTGCAATCCACAGCAGTTTTGAATAGTTCATATTAGTGTAATCGTATGGCACTAAACCTTGAGGGCGATATGCTTTAACATTCCATGTATGAACAAACTCATGCGCAGCGGTGCTAATAAAACCTAAGTAATCTTCGCGGCTACCAAATCGGTCACGTGGTCGTTGAATAATTGTTGAGTTTAAATGCTCTGTTGCACCACCAGCTCCTGATGTTGCATGCACCATAAATACATAACGCTCATACGGATAGCCATCCCAAATTACATTACCCGTGGCAACTAATTTTTTAAGATCGGTAAGCATTAGCTCTACATCGTAGTTACCATCGCCCCATATAACTAACTCGTATTCACGCCCTTCTACTTCAAATGTGTGTAGTTGGTTAATACCCGTTTCGATTGGTGAATCAACAAGTACATCGTAATCGGCTGCTTTAAATGAATTTTTGCCTTTTAAATTATTCATACCCGATACAGAACGCCACTTTTTAGGCACGTCTAAATTAACGGTTACAGGCTCTTGGCGAAATGATTCACTAAACATAAAAAAGCCTGACGCATCTATAAATGCATGGCTGTCGTCAATGTGGCGAGCACGTTTACCAAGCTCATTTGCATACACCTGGTAGTCAACATTTACTTCTGTAGGTTCATTAAGATGTACACGCCATGTACTGTGATCTATTTTTTCCCATTTTAGTTCTTTGCCATCTTCATCTTTGGCTTTGAAGTAGCGAATGCCATTTGCAAGATTTAACATTTCGTAGCGACCCGTGCGCCACGCAGGAAGTTTTATATCAAGGTGTGCTTGCGCTGTTTTTGGAAACTCAACACTTACATCACCTAAATGATGCTGTGGTTGCGAGATTTCTAAAGAATAATTTACATCGGCAAATACAGGCGCTGAACATGCAGCTAAAATTGAAAGGGCTAATAACTTTTTCATAGAGACTCTTAGTGGAAACTTAATTGCTTACAAGACTAACAAGCCCCTATTTAAAAGTGAATTAAATACGATAAATGACCCTATATACGAGTTTATAAGTAGTAGCTTATTAAAATTTCTAAGTTTTTTACTAGATAACTACACATAATAAAAATTTGTTGTAAACTGAAGATAATGAAATTAATTTGATGGCGGTATGCTTAGGTGTCACAAAGATCTAACGCAACAGATAAAAAGCTAAAACAAGCAATTGATGCGCGTATGGCTGTTGAGAGCGCTCGTAAACATCAAGTAGATGTTCTATGTGACTTTACAGCTAAACTATCGTTGAGCTGTAAAGGACTAGATATCGAGTTAGATAATCGCCTCGCCAAATTTAGAAGTGCGCTTAATAAAGGCATGAGTTTTGAAAACCTTGCTCCCCTTATTAGTGAAACTTTAATCCTACTTAAAAACCAAGAATCGATTCAACAAGCTCAGCAACGTAATTTATACAACAGTGTGCAAAGTGCCGGTAAACAATTACAAAAAACCAAAGGTTTACCTGACGATACTCGTAGGACTCTAAGAAATTTACTCGATCACGAGATTAATAACGTTCATTCAACTCATGGTTACATTCCGCTACTTGATCAACTTATTAGCTTTTATCATGAAGCGTTGCTTACCAAGCAAAACCCTCAAGTTGATCAGCAGCGCCCAGTAAAACAGGCGCGTGCAAAAAAACTACTTGAGCTCGCAAATGAACTTATACTTGAAGAAGAAGCTACGCTACAAATTAATAATATAAAAAATAATATTACAGAAAGTGACTCAATCGATACATTACTTGATGTTGCAATTAGTATTATTGATGTAGTGGTAAAAAATATAAGTAAAGAGCGTAAATCCGCGCAAAGCTTTTTAGTTTCATTAAATCAAACCCTCGAAGATCTTCATAACTCTATCGTCTCAACTAGCAAGCACTCTGAGTCTATGGAAGTTGAGTTTGACTCACTTAATAAAAGCATTGAACTAAAAATAAAAAATCTTAATGAGCAAACGCAAAAAGCTACATCAATCTCATCTTTAAAAGAACTCGTAGATAACGAATTAAAATCAATAAGCGAAGATTTTATAGCAAAAGAAAAGTTAGAACGAAAAGACAGAGAAATGCTTAGCGCTAGCTTTAATGAAATAAATACTCGAATTGTTACTTTAGAAGATAAGTTAACAACGTATAAAAAACGCTTAAACGAACAGCGCTTTAAAAGCTTACTAGATGGGCTTACAAAACTGCCTAACCGGGCTGCATTTGACGAACGTTACAATCACGAAATGCATTTGTTTAATGTGCAGCCATCAGATGTTACGCTTGCAGTTATTGATGTTGACCACTTTAAATCTATCAATGATAGATTTGGCCACACCGCAGGTGATATTACCTTACAAGTTATATCAAAAGCGTTGCAAAAATCGGTAAGAAAGTCTGATTTTATAGCGCGTTATGGCGGTGAAGAATTTGTACTATTAATGCCAGGTGTGTCGCTAGAAAACGCAACATTACCCCTGGATAAAGTAAGAAAGGTAATTAAAAATATACCTTTTAAATTTAGAGAAAAACAAATTGAGATCACTATTTCGGTAGGTGCAACTCAATTTAAGAAAGGCGATACCCTATTAAAGGCATTTGATAGAGCTGATGATGCACTTTACGAAGCCAAAAATTCAGGGCGAGATAGACTTTGTACCAGTAAATAATGTCATAGCTATTATAACTTTTATGACAAGTAGTTTTACGATTTAGTAGTAGGAGCACGTCTATGTTAATACAGTTAAACCCAACTGGGGTTTTAGATTTACTGTCGCAATTAGAAGTTGATTTATTAGAGCAATCGTCTGCTAGTGAGCGTTATAAATTATTTAGAAACTGCGTACTTGCAGTCCTCAATGTAGGTAGTCATACCGACGACAGTAACGATATATACAACAAATACAAAGATTTTGATATTCGTTTAGTAAGCCGCGAACGAGGTATTAAAATTGAACTTGAAAACCCACCCGAAACCGCATTTGTTGATGGCGAAATAATTACCGGTATTCACGAACATATATTTTCTGTTATTCGTGATATTTTGTTTATTTGTCAAAAATACGAAAAAGATTTAAAAGAGCAAAAAGCCATAACCCATATGGTGTTCGATATGCTCAGAAATGCAGGTGCACTGCGTGTTAAAAGCGAGCCTAACATGGTTGTTTGCTGGGGCGGACATTCAATAAACGAGGTTGAATATAAGTACACAAAACAAGTAGGTTACGAACTTGGTTTACGTGGATTAAATATTTGTACCGGTTGTGGTCCTGGTGCCATGAAAGGCCCAATGAAAGGCGCAACTATTGGCCACGCAAAGCAACGTAACACCGATAATCGCTACTTAGGTTTAACAGAGCCAAGCATTATTGCTGCCGAGCCACCAAATCCTATTGTAAACGAACTCGTTATTTTACCTGATATTGAAAAACGCCTTGAAGCTTTTATTAGAACAGCTCACGCAATTATCATTTTTCCTGGTGGCGCAGGTACTGCTGAAGAGTTGTTATATTTATTAGGCATATTGTTGCACCCAGATAATACTAAGCAATGTTTACCTGTTATTTTAACAGGCCCCAAACAAAGCGAGGCGTACTTTAAAGAGCTATGCGAGTTCGTTGAAATGACACTTGGTAAGGAAGCGTTGGATAAGTTTGAAGTAATTATTGATAATCCTGAATTAGTCGGTCAAAAACTAAAGTCATCGATGGCTAATGTTCGTGATTACCGTAAAAGTGAAGGTGATGCTTATTACTTTAACTGGACATTAAAAATAGATAACGACTTTCAACAACCTTTTGCACCAACACATGAAAATATGGCAAGTTTAGATTTACACCTTGATCAGCCTAAACAGCTACTCGCGGCTAATTTGCGTAGAGCTTTCTCTGGTATTGTTGCTGGTAATGTAAAAGACGAAGGCGTTAGAGCCATTAAACAAAACGGTCCATACATTTTAAGTGGCGAACCTGCCCTTATGACAAATATGGATAAATTATTACAGGCATTTGTTCTTCAAGGTCGCATGAAGCTCCCTGGTAGTAAATATGTTCCATGTTACAAAATAAAAGCATGAGTTTTATAGTTTGAAACCCCATTTACTTCTTATAGATGCGCTTAATTTAATTAGGCGCATTTACGCCGTTGACGCGAATCAAAAACATCATAGCGACGAGCAAATGATACAAACGTGCTGTGCACGTGTAGCCCACGCCTGTAAAAAGCTTTTAGATACGAGTAATGCAACCCATGCCATTGCTGTGTTCGATGGTGACAAAAGCTGGCGTTATCATTTTTATAAAGACTACAAACATTCACGCGCGCCAATGCCCCAAGTATTAAAAGATGCTCTATTGCATTTTAAAGCCGCAATTGAAGAAACAGGTATTGTAGTATTTGAGCCTATTAACGATGAAGCTGATGATATTATTGCAACGCTTGCCTTTAAGGCATCAAATAATCAAATAACGAGCACTGTTGTTTCTACTGATAAAGGCTTTTTACCTTATATTGGCCCTTACATTACAGTTTACGATTACTTTAAAAAGCTATATTTAGATGAGACAAGTATAAAAGAGCGTTTTGGTGTTGAGCAAAATAAACTCGTTGATTTTTGGGCATTAGCGGGCGATAAAACAAATGATATTCCGGGAGTTAAAGGAATAGGTACTAAATCTGCGCAGCAAATAGTTAATAACTATAACTCAATTGAACAAGCAGCCGAAGATGAGTCTCTAAGCCCGAGTATTAAAGCAAAGTTAGCCGCTAATATGGATATGTACGTAATTTCAAAGCACTTGGTTAGTTTACGCACCGATATAAATTTAGGTTTTAGTTTAAAGCAGTTAAGACTTAATTAGTCGCAAGTTAATAGCCTCTAAACATTACAAAACGTATACTGATATTAGTTACCGGAGTCAGAGTAAGCCATATTGAAAAAATTTATCCGATATTTAATTTTAGGTTTAGGGCTATATGCACTGATAGCTGCATTGGTGATTACCTTTTATAAAGACGATCCTCAAGCTATGATTTGGCAAGACCGAGAGGCTTTCAATAAACGTTACATCGAAAAACTATCACTTGAGCAGCCAACAACACTAAATAGTGTTCTTGATTACTTAGGCAGCCCCGATCTTACTTATGCCAAACGAGATGGTGAACAAGTATTTCAGATAGTTTTTTATCGTACACAACATAAAACATCTGACGGTATTACCACTATGGATGAATGTACTGGCCTATTATTTAAAAATGGGCAGCTGTTTTTATGGGGCCCGAGTGCATACAATAAATACCAAGAACAAAATTAGGTGAAGGTTTAATGGATGAAGCTGTTTCAACTACCTTAGAGCAGCTGCTTAATAATACGCAGCTGTTTTTAAGTTATTATAACAATAAACAAAAATGGACAGCTCTATATCCAATGGCAAGTAAGCTAGCTGAGCAATATAGAGTGCTCTACAGCAAACAGCCATTCGCATTACAATCCCGATTAACGCTTTATAATCCAAGTTATTCTTATGCAACAAATTTAGTTGTTAGTCAGAGCGTCATAACTGCTGCCCTGTGTAAATCTCAAAATTATAATAGTGCCTTAAGTGAGCTATACATAGCCGCTACACTCATTGAACATTTATGTGTTGGAGCGCAATTAAACAAGCTTTGCGAGCAAACACCTTTTCAAGATTCTGATAAAAAAATTTGGAAAATGCGTCATCAGTTAGCAGCAAAAGTAATGTTAGCTAGTGGCGATTCAGCAAAACCTGTTACGCAGTTACTAGCTAAATTAAATAAGTATAAACAAGCATTGGTAAGTGCTCCTAAAATAATGCTTTACGATGGGGGCATAACGCTGATTGCTCTAGCAAATATTATTAGCATGAACATTACGAGCAACACGGCTAATAAACATATTAGCTTATATAAAGCACTTACCGATTTGTACATTCGCACACCTAACTTGTTCGCACTGCAATTAATTAAATCACTAATAGCGCATTTAGGGCCATTATTACCGGGAAGCCGCGTTTTATACGCTGAGCAAACCATGATTTATTTAGCAACTGATGCACAACAACGGCATGTTTTAATTAGTACAGCAAATCCAAATAAATTAACCTGGTACAGAGTAAAAGCAACGCTTAACGATAATCCAAAACAATGGCATTGCACTGATAAAACCATTAGCTTTAAAGTATTTAACAGTGAACATGTAAAACTACAAAGTGAGCTTGAGGTTGATAAGGCACAATCTTTACTTGAGCTAATAAGTAATATTAAGTTACAGCACGAATACAGCTATAAAGGATTAAGCCTGCTGATGGCGCCTCACCCTCTCGTAATTGCTAATTTATGCGAGGCAGTAAAACCATATAATAAAGAACATCAGCCCGCAAAAGACTTAAAACATAGTTTATCTATGGTCGGCTATTATAATGCACCTGCAATAATTCAACGGGTTGTTTTTGAACAATTAGTTAATGTTACCCCACATCCATTGCAAGCCTACGTGACTAACAGATTAAATGGATTAGTAAAAATAATGGCTTTATTGGTTAGTAAAAATGATCACGACCAGTTTGAGCACATCACTTTACCTTTATACGCTTACGCTCATTTTTTATTAACGCAATGCAGTACACAGCTTTCTCGTAAAACGCTGATTGACGACACACCAAATAAAACATTGAGTGCCCCTATTTGCTCATTTTTTGGAGTAAATGCAATTAACACCGAACAACTAACACAACAGCTTACTCATTTATTGAGTGATAACCCATGGACTGCAGCACTCTTAGAGGCAGAGCAAACACCTAGAAAGCACTTAACTGAGGCCCATAAACTTTGGATTACACTTAAGATTGTTGCTCAAAACGTGTTTAAACCAGAACTTTCGCTAACTCCGTGGCAGCAGCAAACGTTAAACGAACAGCTAAAAATACTCAAGTGGCATAACCAAGCTGATTTTTATCAACAATTAGAATCTCTTGAGTTGTTTAATAGTATTTAGTTTATTAGAAGCTATTTTATGTCTTTATACCCATTATAACTTTCGTGTATACCCAGTATTTTTTGTATAAACTAGCAAAATGGGTGATAAATTGGTATAAATGCGCCCTTAAATTTTCAAGCACGTTCACATAAATGTTCTAACAAGCGGTTACTCTCTCAGAGTAATAATTTATGTGCAAATCAAACTCTTTAAAGGAAAAGTCAATGGCCAAACAAACCATCACAGTGATCAAAGGCGACGGCATCGGTCCGAGCATTATCGACTCAGCACTTGAAATATTAAAAGCCGCAGGTTGCGACTTTGATTATGAATTTGTTGATGCTGGCCTAGCTGCACTTGAAAAAACAGGTGAGTTATTACCGCAAGAAACAGTTGATACAATTGCTAAAAACAAAATCACTCTTAAAGGCCCATTAACTACGCCTGTAGGTGAAGGTTTTACATCTATTAACGTAACACTTCGTAAGCAATTTGGTTTATACGCTAACGTACGTCCAGTTAAATCATTTGTTGGTACTAAAGCGCGTTACGACGATATTGATATCATCACTATTCGTGAAAACACTCAAGGTATGTACTCAGGTGCTGGCCAAGTAGTAAGTGAAGACGGTAATGAAGCACAAGCAAAGTCGATAATTACGCGTGAAGGCGCAGAAAAAATCGTAACTTTTGCATACGAGCTAGCGGTACGCGAAGGTCGTAAAAAAGTAACTGCAGTTCATAAAGCTAACATTTTAAAATCAACATCTGGTTTGTTTTTAAAAGTAGCACGTGAAGTAGCTGAGCGTTACCCACAAATTGAATCAAATGAAATGATTGTTGATGCAACATGTATGAAGCTGGTAATGACACCTGAAGAGTTTGACGTAATTGTTACGACTAACTTATTTGGTGATATTTTATCTGACCTTTGTGCTGGTTTAGTTGGCGGTTTAGGTATGGCACCTGGTGCTAACATTGGTGAAGACGCAGCAATTTTTGAAGCTGTACACGGTAGTGCACCAGATATTGCTGGCAAAAACTTAGCTAACCCAACATCTGTAATTTTAGCGTCTATTCAAATGCTTGAGCATTTAAATATGGGCGATACTGCAGAGCGTATTCGTAGTGCTGTTGCTGATGTAATTAAATCAGGCGACCGTACAACTCGCGATTTAGGTGGCAGCCACGGTACAACTGATTTCACTCAATCAGTAATTGACCGTTTATAATTAATATTGTTATTAATTTAAATAGCCCGCTAATTTAGCGGGCTTTTTTGTGTTTGCTAACTACGTTTACTACCTAGTGTATTTATGCAGGTTAGTATTAAACCTAATTAAGCCCAAAAGTAGTAATCCTAATAAACCCGCCAGTGATCCGCCACTTGAACCCGAACTACTTTGTTGTTTTTGTACAGTAGCAGATAACTCTTGAGTAAAAGTATCATTGGTTTGAGTATCAGTAACATTCAACGTTACGTTATAAGTCCCGTCAGCTTGATAAGTATGCCTTGGGTTTTGTAAATTTGATAACGCACTGCCATCACCAAAATCCCAACTGTAAGTGTAACTATTAAAGCCGCCGGTTACTTGGGCATTAAATTGTGCGCTTAAATCACTAACTGTAGCGTTTGCGTTTATGCTAAGCGGAACATTAGCAGTTACATCAATCGCTTTTGATTGTTCAGTGCCTTCGTCATCTGTCACTGTAAGCGTTACTTGGTAATCGCCAGAGTACAAATAATTATACGTAAGCGATTGAGTCGCTAAAGTACTTCCATCTCCTAGCTGCCAATTATAAGTATACGGTGCGATTCCACCTGTAAGCGATGCCTCAGCTGTTAAAGCTCCTTGGTTTATTACATATTCAATTTCATTTACAGTTAATGGTTCAACTAATGTAACTTGTGCTACAGCGACTTGCTGTGAAGTACCATTATCTGCCATAAACTCAACGTTATAAGTGCCATAGTCTTGGTATTCATAAGTAGGCGTTAACTCTGTGCTGGAGCTTCCATCGTCAAAACTCCACGTAAATTTGTCCGCAGGAGTAAGTGCAAAACCTTCTACACTAAAATTAACGGTTAAACCGTTTTTAGTAAAATTAATTCCCTTAGTAACATCGTAAGTAAGCTCTACTTCTATATCTTCACTGTCTGCTGACTGGCTTATAATATTAAAGCCAAAACCAACCTGTGGAAGCACAACACCCGATGGTTTTTGCGCTGCAAAGCTATAATCGGTTTTATCAGTAAACCCGGTGATAGCTGATAAATCATCATCACCTAACCCTGCCCTTTGTTGATATAGGCTAAAAGCAGCATCACGAATTTGAATTGCTGAAGCAGCCGGAGTTTGCGTACTGCCTTTATTTATCGAGCGCTGATCAGCATCTACCACTAATGCAAAACCACTGCCTGGATGCTCGGTAGTGTTATTATCTGCTTGAGATTCATTGCTGTACCACAATAATAAGCCTGGTGAGTACTGCTGTGCTTGCAAACTACTGTCAACGCCTGTGTATGAACGCAGTTGTAGATAGTAATGAGATGGCGATGCATATGTGTAACTACCTACTTTTTCAAAGCCATTAAACTCAGTGTTAACTTGATCTTGTGCATTATTTTGCCAAATTAAAGTATCACTTTGCTCAATGCGCATATCATCAACAACAAAACCATAATAATGTGTGTTCGCATCTGTTATGTATTCAATTTTTAAATCAATTGTTTGCCCAGAATAAGCTGATAAATCAAACTTATGGGTCAAATAGCCGTTAGGTTGCTTAGCATCACTATTAAGAAATGAATCACCTGAGATATACGGACCAATATCACCGTAGTATGGATTAAGCGCTTGCGTATAATTACTCGCGATTGGCTCGCCATCTACTTTTACTTGAACTAAATCGTAATCGCGCTCAATACTGTAATAAGCAATAAAGCTTAAAGTAAGTGTCTCAGTTGTGCTTGGTAGCGCTATTGTATTAGCTAAGCTGTTGCTAATATTGTCGCCCGTATTTGAATAGTATTGAAAATCACCTTCTACTGGAGCCCTAAATTTTTCGAGCCTTGGTGGTAGTGCTATTTTTATTTGATTTTGCTGTTGTGAAGTACTCGCAGTATTAATTAATGTTTGCTGTGAGTTAGCCTCTATCTCATCCATATCAAGCGTAAGCTGGTTAACCCAGTTACCCTGGTACCGCTTTTGTAAATATTCAAGCGCATAAGGGCTAAACATAACTGGCTCTGAGCCTCTTGGCGAACCAGCCCAACTTCCTGTCGACATAACTGACCAAGACGCGACAGGCTCACCTACCGTGTTAGATTGTAAGTCGTATTCATCTAATAATCCTAAATCATGCCCAAACTCATGCACAACCACACCAATCCCGGCATCAATAGGGTTAATGGTATAACCAAAGAGCTTAATGTTGCTGCCTGCAATTTCGCTCGGCCCACTATTTTCATCAAATACATAGTAGCGGTGCGACCAAATAGCATCGGTGCTTAGGTAACCGCCACCCGCTTCTTCGCCAATACTTGAATGAAAAATCATTACATGGTCAATAATGCCATTAGGTTCATTAAGGATACCGTCGCCATCAATATCATCTAAATCAGTTAAATCGTAATCCGCTAAATTAATATTAAACTTTGCAACCGCCTTCTCCACAGCCTCTTTAATTAAAGCAGGTGCATTTATATCCCGTGTAGTGCCTTGGCGCTCACCATATATTTTTGCATTACTATTAGCGGTTACCCAGCCATATACCTGCCCGCTAAAGTTTAAGCTGTTCCCCGAAGCCGCTTTATAATAATCAGCAGCCGTTTTTAAGCTTTGTCCATCAGGGCCTGTATAACCTTGAGTATTAAAAAGCATTTGCTGATAGTGCTCAGTTGAATAATCAGCGTAAAACATGTCGGTGTCTTGCTCTACAAGTTGATTGTCGTCATGTTTAAGATCAGGAAAATCAATTAAGATACCTAACACTTTTACATCATTAACGCTTTGATCTGGCACTAGCGACGTTGAAAAAGCGACCTGTTGTTTATTTGTGTTTGAAAAAAAGTTGGAAGAGGATTTAAATTGCCTAAAGCCATTTTTAATTGAGTGATTGGCAACGTCTTTGTTACTCATATATGACTTAAATGAACTATCTAACTCACTTGAAGATATTTGGTCTCTTTTTTTAAGCCAATATGAAATACGCTCTTCGTTAGTTATACCAACATCATGCGGACTTAAGTTATTAGCCGCCACCATAGGGCTTAATAGCGTAGTTAAAAGCGCAATTAACGTCACTTTTTTCACTGTGTTTTCCTCAAACATAATTATGTAGCAATCATACCTAATAATAGAAATTTAAACATGCGATAAAAACATATAGTTAACATATGCAATTAAAGCTAATGGTCTTTCACACTCTTTTATATCTAAAATCGAACTTACAACCTAAAATGCATAATTTCTGCCAGTAAACTCAATTAAACATAGGCTTTCTGCAGGTTTAAATTAAAAAAAAGCCACAAAACGAATTTAAAATGCAAAAAACAGCTTTCAAGGTTGACATGAAGGCTTAAAACCCTTAAAAATAAACCTATACAAAATCTTTAATTTAAAAGCAGTGTTTTGCTAAGTAGAGTAAAAACTATGAACACACACATTAATCTTTTAGTCGTACTCGTACTGGTCTTAGTTATAAGCCCAGCGGGGATGTATTAAAAGGTGATACTGCTTTTTAAAAACCCTCGCACTACGCGGGGGTTTTTTTATGCATAAAAAAGCGCACAGAGGAATGAGGATGAGCAAACAAGAATATAATGGTTCTGAACTAGTAGTTCAGGCATTAAAAGAGTTAAAGGTAAAATACATATTTGGCTATCCCGGTGGTTCGGTTTTAGACTTATATGATGCACTTTTTCAGCAAGATGACATTGAACATATATTAGTACGTCACGAACAAGCTGCAACACATATGGCTGACGGCTATGCCCGCGCTACTGGAGACGTTGGTGTTGTACTTGCAACCTCAGGCCCTGGCGCTACAAACTGTATTACAGGTATTGCAACGGCCTACATGGATTCAATTCCTATGGTTGTGTTATCAGGCCAAGTGCCTACAAATTTGATTGGCGACGACGCATTCCAAGAAACCGATATTGTGGGTTGTTCTCGCCCTGTAGTTAAACACAGTTTTAACTGTAGAAGTGCTAAAGACATCCCTACAATCTTAGCTAAAGCTTTTTATATTGCTAGCACTGGCCGCCCAGGTCCTGTCGTTGTTGAGCTTCCAAAAGATATGCTTAACCCTGCTATTAAGTTTGAATACGAATTTCCTAAAACCACCGAGCTGAGAACGTACAGCCCTAATACTAAAGGGCACTCAAAACAAATTCGCAAAGCCGTAACAGCTATTTTAGAGGCCAAAAAACTGGTTATCTACTCTGGTGGTGGTATTGTTATTTCAAATACATCAGAGCAATTAACGCATTTAGTTGAATCATTAAATGCCCCCATTACAAATACACTAATGGGATTGGGTGGTATTTCAGGTGTGCATCCAAACTTTGTAGGTATGTTAGGCATGCACGGCACGCTTGAGGCAAACAAAGCAATGGCTAACGCCGATGTGATTTTAGCGCTTGGTGCCCGATTTGATGACAGGGTAACTAATAATGTTCAAAAGTTTTGCCCTAATGCCACAATTGTTCATGTTGATGTTGACCCAACTTCAATTTCTAAAACAATTAAAGCACACATACCAGTTGTAGGTTGTTTAGCAACCGTACTTGAACAACTACAAGCGGGTATTGATAAAAGCCCAATTAAAATAGACCGCAGCGCGCAAGAAGATTGGTGGCGACAAATTATCAGCTGGCGCGAACAAAAGTGCTTAAGCTACAACACTGATGGCGACAAAATTAAGCCACAAGCTGTAATTGAAGCGGTTTATAAAGCTACTAATGGCGACGCTTACGTAAGTTCTGACGTTGGTCAGCATCAAATGTTTGCAGCGCAATATTATCCATTTAAGCATCCTCGTCAATGGATCAACTCAGGCGGCTTAGGCACCATGGGCTTTGGTTTACCTGCTGCAATGGGCGTAAAGCTAGCCTTTCCTGATAAAGAGTCTGTGTGTATTACGGGTGATGGCTCTATTCAAATGAATATTCAAGAACTATCAACCTGTTTACAGTACAACCTAGCGGTAAAAGTTGTATCACTTAATAACCGCTCTTTAGGTATGGTACGCCAATGGCAAGACATGGTTTACGGTGGACGTCATTCATCATCTTACATGGATTCACTACCTGATTTTGTTAAGTTAGTTGAAAGCTACGGCCATGTAGGCATACAAGTAAACACACTAGATGAGTTACAACCTGCTATCGATAAAGCAATGTCAATTAACGACCGATTAGTCTTTTTAGATATAAACGTTGATGAAAAAGAACATGTATACCCAATGCAAATTAAGTTAGGCGGCATTGATGAGATGTGGTTACGTAAAGGAGTAAAAGCATAATGCGTCGTATTTTATCTATTTTATTAGAAAACGAACCAGGTGCCCTATCACGTATTGTTGGGCTTTTTTCACAACGTGCATATAACATCGACAGCCTAACTGTTGGCACAACTGACGATCAATCACTATCACGTATTACCATTACCACTATGGGTGATGACAGAGTTGTAGAGCAAATTACAAAGCAGGTTAACAAATTAGTCGACGTGCTTAAAATTATCGATTTAACAGAAATGAGTCACATTGAACGTGAGCTATTGCTTGTTAAGGTATTTGCTCAAGACGAGACGACTCGTGCAGCGGTTACGCGAGTAGTTGATGTGTTCCAAGGTGCTATTTTAGATATGGGCCGACAAAGCTATAGTCTACAACTAGTGAGCAGTACAGACAAAATAGAGTCATTTTTAGACACTCTTCGTCATGAAACCGATATTATTGAAGTTGTACGTTCTGGCGCTGTTGGCATTGGTCGAGGCGATAAAGCCTTAAAAGCATAAATTTAAAATATAAAGGCATCAATTGATGTCTTTATTAAACATAAAAAAAAAGAGCTAATTAGCTCTTTTTTTAATTTAATTCGTTAAACCTATTAAGGGTTTACTTGGTCTTTAAGACCTTTACCTGCTTTAAAGCTTGGGATAGTTGCCGCTGCGATTTGGATCTCAGCACCCGTTTGTGGGTTACGGCCAGTGCGAGCTGCACGTTCTTTTACTGAGAAAGTACCAAAACCAACTAATGCTACTGAATCACCTTCTTTTAAAGAAGAAGTTACAGCACCTGTAAACGCGTCAAGAGCACGAGTAGCAGCGGCTTTAGAGATTTCTGCATCAGTAGCAATTTTTTCAACTAATTGAGCTTTATTCATTGTTAGATTCCTATTCGTTATTATTTTGCCTTCGCAAAACCTATCTTTATGCATTTTTAAAGAGTTAGCAACAGCAAATTGCATTTTTTGCTTAAATTCTTAAAAAATGAGTAAAATTTAAATAATTCTCTGTAAAATACAGCGTGTTGGGTTAACAAAGACTTAATTTGAGTACAATTTTGGCGCAAGTTAAGCAACTGGGTAAATAAGCTATATTTTTTCGATCACTAAGGTCACTTCCCCGACCTCGACTCCAAACTTAACAATAGATGTGCGGTTTATCAAGCGCGATTGTGTAACCAGGTACATCCAATCATCAAAATTCACTTTTAAAGTGCTGCCATCGTATGGAAGCTCTACATCGTAATTCCAATGAAATACGCTGCCATCACTTCTACCTTTTGCAGTACCTATAACATCATCTGCCACACCCGTTAAACTATTGTCTTCGTTTAACGTTATTTTCCAAATACGCTTTTGAGTTTCGCCATCGTCATAAACAAAGTCTTCTTCAATAACGCCCTGGTTACCATCCCAGCTCGCATTCATATCTACGACAAGCTTGCGGGTCAATTCACCCTTAAAGTCTTGTACAACACCGTAGGCTTTCAAATTTCCACTAAAAAATGTTTTAAAGTCAAAGTTTGGCGATGTATTTTTATAATGCTCTACATTTGGTGCCGAACAGCTTATGAGCAACAAAGCAGATAAGCATACAAGAGCTGTTTTAAACGCGTTAAATACATTCATATTAATTCCCTAATAGTTGCTTTCGTAGTTTCGGCTCAGAGGTTTTTTCATCCAGCCAAATGGCTAAAAAATCACTCGAAAATTGAGGTTCATTTATTTCGCCAATTTTTTCATCATTATGATAAAAAGTACTCATACCCTGCTCATTTGTGACTAACGTTAGCGAATCACCTTGTCTAATATCAGGCCAAATAGACAATAATTTACTGTCGTATTTGTCTGCTAGCTCTTTTTTTCCAATATGCTCCCACTGCTCATTTGTTGCTTTTACGATTTCTTTAGCTTCAAAGTCACGTAAATAGGTAAGTTTAAATTTAATAGGATGCGTTCCTGCGCTGTAATTACCTGAAGAGGTAAATAAAACCGCGTCATATACATCCCAAAATAAATACTCCATTCGTGCTTCACCTACTTTGTTAAACTGTGTGTTAGCTAAAACAATTGAAGTTGTAAGCAAATAAAAAGTAACTGCCTTTAGTAAAAATTTCAAAATAAGCTCCCTTGAGTCAATGAGTAATGTTACGAAATGGGAATTGTGGGCGATCAGCGATTGATGAATAACTTGATTTTTTGGTTTATAAAAAGAATAACAATAAACACTGTAGACCAAAGCGCACCGTAAACGAGCCAAAACTGCCATAAAGGTAAACCTAAACTTATTACTTCAAAGCGTGCTCCAGCCCAATAACTTGCTGGCGCAAAAGCCATGCACACTAAAAAGGCCTGCCAAAGCTTTAATTTACTCAAAAAAACCATAGAAGTATTTAAAGAAAGTAATAACGCAGCCCATAAAAAGACGAGCCATAGAGGGAAGGGATAAACTTCAAATTCTAACAAGCCTAACTTTACTGCAATAAACTCTAACAATAGCGCTAAAGGCAGGGCTTTAATTAGAAGTAAGGTGTCTTGTTTTTTTTGTTTTGACAACCAAAACATTAAAACAATAATCAATCCGCTAAAAAGTAGCGAATCAGCTTCAAGCAGCAAGGATAAAAACCACACTGCTTGAAATAAAACAAAATTAGTAACCGAGCGCAATATCATCGTTATCGCTAACAAAGCGTGGTTTACGCGCCATTAAATGCACCGTACTTGTTGCTCTGGCTCTAAATGCACCTTCGCAATAAGCAAAATAAAATAACCATAAACGATAAAAGCGTTCATCAAATTTAGAGCGGTCTAAATCAGGCCAGCTTTTTATAAAACGGGTTCGCCAATCTGCTAATGTTCGTGCGTAGTGAGCGCCAATATCATTAACAGTGTGAATAACCATATCGGTATTATTTTTAATCTGCTCACTCATTTCGTTAAGCGATGGCAAGCATCCGCCCGGAAAAATATACTGCTGGATAAAGTCAGAGTTTTTTAAGTAGTGCTTATAACGCTGGTCGCCAATAGTTATAGCTTGTATGAGCATTGCACCGTCGTCTTTTAACAGTTCACCACATTGGGTAAAAAAGCTAGGTAAGTACTCATGACCTACCGCTTCTATCATTTCGATAGAAACAAGCTTGTCGTATTTTCCTCTCAATTGCCTGTAATCAAGCTTAAGTAATGTAATTTTACTTTCAAGACCAAGCTCTGAAATTTTATTAGCGACATAATCATGTTGTTCATCAGATATGGTTGTTGTTGTTACATGGCAATCGTAATGTGTGGCTGCATATATAGCAAAAGCCCCCCACCCTGTACCAATTTCAATTACTGAATCATTTTTTTGAAGCTCAACTTGCTCACAAATGCGTTTCAGCTTGTATTGTTGAGCCTCTTCAAGCGTCGCTTCTTTTGAAGGATATACAGCACTTGAGTAAAGCATTTCTTTACTCAAAAATGATTCGTACAAATCATTACCTAAGTCGTAATGAGCAACGATGTTTTTCTTAGAACCCGATTCAGAATTTTTATTTTTTATGTGATTAAACCGGTGTGCAATATTGCTAAAAAATGCGAATTTCTTCTCAAACTCATCAAGTTGCTTCTCATTTATAGCAAATATCTCAATGAAAGAGGTTAAGTTGTCACAAGACCAATGCCCCAAAATATACGCTTCACCAGCGCCAACGCTCCCAGATAATGCAAATGCCTTATACATAGCTTTATCGTTTACAATAATTGTTGCTTTTAGCACTGAAGATGGGTCGCCAAAAACTGTACGCTCATTCCCTTCAATTAAAACAACTTGACCTGTTTCAATTGACGAGAAGGCTTTAGTCACTAATTTTTTATATATGTTAGTTAACCAGTTTGTGCTTTGTTCGCAATTTAAGCTCGACACTTTATCCATTGAAATACCTATTAATTGTCCTGACTATCTATGTGCTTTATGGCTTGCCTGAGTGGCCTAAAAAAGGAACTCGTTTAATAAACAACTTTAACGCTTGATAATAAATACCTTTGAAAATAGACCATGTCATGGCCGGAAAACGTTTAAATAACTTATTAACTTCTTCTTTAGTAAGTTCTTTACGTTTTAAGCGAAGTGTAGCATCAAATAATAGCTCTTCATTTCGCTTATTTTCAATGTGTATCAATGTTTTATCAGGCGATTGCTTAACATGCCAATGATAGTTCATATCTAGATTCATAAAAGGTGATACGGAAAAAACCTTTTTAAAGTTCACTTTTTTTTCTAAAGGTACTAAATAATAATGACGTTCGTTCCATGGTGTATTACTTACTTCAGCAATCATGTATTTAAAACGGGTGTCGTTATGACCAAAAAAGTAAAAATTAACAGGACTAAAATACACACCAAAACAACGAAGTTGCCCAAGCATGTAAATATGAGTAAAGGTTTCAGTAATACCTAAATTGGCAAGTTGTTCGTGTGCACGCTCAATAAGAGGACGTTTAGCAAGCTGTGAGGTGCCTTTAAGATAATCAGCTTCATTAAACTTTAACGCCTTTAAGCCTGACGTACCTATGTGTTTATGCACACCATTTAGTTGTTGAGGATTATTTAAATCTACCCACATCATATACAGAGGGTAACTAAAGCGATGTTCTTTAACAGCAAAACGGCGATGTTTAACATCGCCTAAATACACTGCACTAGTCAAATTCGACCCCAAGTTGCTTGGCTACATCTACACCACTGTGTACGCCATCTTCATGAAAACCATTGTACCAATAAGCGCCACAAAAATAACTATTGTTGTGTCCGTCAATACTGTGTTTAAGTTTTTGAGCCGCAATAGACTCTTGGTTAAATACAGGGTGGTGATAAGTAAACTCGCGCAAAATTTTACTTTGGCTTATTCCTTCAAGATGGTTAAGCGTTACACAGAACTGTGTATCTGATTGTATACCTTGCAAAATATTCATTTGGTAAGTTACAACAGCAGCTTTATCAGTGTTGTTGTTAAGTAGGTAGTTCCAGCTTGCCCATGCCGCTTTTCTATCTGGCAAAAGGTTTGTATCGGTGTGCAACACCACTGAGTTCTCAGTGTAAGCTATTGCACCCAATACTGACTTTTCTTGCTCAGTAGCATCACCCAGTAGTGCAAGCGCCTGATCTGAATGACAAGCAAATATTACTTTATCAAATTTACTTTGCTCACCATTGGCAAACTCTATTGTTACTTCATCATTTTGACGCGTAACTGATTTAATATTTGCATTGAGGTTAATTTTGTCGGCAAAACCTCTGATCAGCGGCTTAATGTACTGACGAGAGCCTCCTGGTACTACATACCACTGTGGTCTATTGGTTACATCTAAAAGCCCGTGATTAAAGAAAAACTTAACAAAAAACTCAACACCTACGTTTTCCATTTCTTTAATACTGGTAGACCAAATAGCCGCGCCCATAGGAAGAATATAATGGTATTTAAAAAAGTCATTAAACTGGTTATCGTTAAGCAATTGCCCTAATGATTGATCAGACTGGTAATCACCTTTTTCATGCATTGCTTTGCACAGTTTGTTAAACCTAACAATGTCGTACAATAATCGCCAAAATTTAGGTCTAAAAATATTACGACGCTGTGCAAATAAGCTTGTAAACGTATGTCCATTGTATTCAAAACCAGTAGCTTCGTTATGCACACTAAAGCTCATCTGGGTTGTTTGTTTATCAATACCAATGCGCGAAAGTAACTTTTCAAAATATGGGTAAGTTCGGTCATTAAATACAATAAAGCCAGTGTCTATTGCGTATTTGATGCCACACACATCAACATCAACCGTTGCTGTGTGGCCACCTATGTAATCATTTTTTTCATATACGGTTACATCGTAATGTTTGTGAAGCAAATGCCCACATGTTAAACCAGATACACCAGTTCCTATTATTGCTATTTTTTTCAACGGGCTAATCCTTTTGCGATTTTAAGCCAAATCGGCAGTGGTAAAATGCGTAAAGCTTTTAATATAAGTGTAAAACGATAAGGGAAATGAACGTCTTTGCGGCGTTTTTGAATACCCTTAATCATGTAGTCAGCTGCTTTTTCAGCAGTAACGGCCATAGGCATCGGGAAATCATTTTTATTAGTAAGTGGCGTTTTTACAAACCCGGGATGAACTAAAGTCACATCAACATCATTTAAATCAACCGCTAAGCTTTTTGCTAAGTAACTTACACCCGCTTTTGATGCGCCATAAGCTTCTGAACGAGGTAGCGCAAGGTAAGTAACACTTGAGCTAACTAAAACAAGTTGGCCGCCTGGATTTATTTTAGGAAGTAACGCCTCAAGGCAATACCCGATAGAAAGTAAGTTAACGTTTATTACACGCTCAAACAACGCGCTATCAAAATTGCGCGCATCATCTATATATTCACAATTACCAGCGTTTAAAATAACACGGTCAAAATGAGGAAAGCCAACTGTCGACTCTTTTATATCTTGCAGGTTAGTTGCATCAAATTTACATGCTTGGATATTGTCATATTTAGCAAGCTCGGCGAGCTTATCACTATTACGACCGCAAGCTATAACAGTGTCTCCTAGCTGTGCATATTTAATTGCTAGCTGCTCGCCAATACCTGATGTAGCACCCGTTATAAGTGTGATCATAATTAACCTGCCCTTTTATCAATTAGCTTTATAACGCTACCAAGTAAAGGAATGTGTTTGTATAACAACTCGCCCACATTAAAGTAGTCTCTGTGCTTAATAATTTTGCCATCTTTAAAAATAAGCTTGCTATGACCGTCTACCGAGATAGTTTTACCTGATGAAAGCTTTGGATGTGCATAATGCATAGTCCAATAAATAAAAGCATTGTTACCGCTATTAAACGAATCACTAATATCAAACTGGCAATGCTTAACATTGCTGTATAAGTTAGCAAAGTACCTGCGCAATTCTACAATGCCGTTAATTTCATGCATCGGGTCTATAAACTGTATCTTGTCACAGTAAATATCACTCAATAAATCAAGATTAGTGCTATCAAGCTGTTGGTATATTTCAACAAATTTATCTACTGGTAACTGGTTATCCATATCACACCTTAAATGCAGCAAGTGCACGTTCTCGTGCCGCTTTATGATCAACTATTGCTGGCCAGTAACATTCCTTATCTTTGCCTGTTGCGGCTAAATAAGTGTGTGGAAAATGAATGTGTTTATCTGGCACGTTTTCAAGCTCTGGCAAATACTTACGGATAAACTTGCCCGTTGGATCAAAGCGCTCGCTTTGTCTGATAGGATTAAAAACTCTAAAATAAGGCTGAGCATCACAGCCCGTACTTGCAGCCCACTGCCAACCACCATTATTTGAGGCTAAATCGCCATCAATTAAGTGCTGCATAAAAAAGCGTTCACCTTCACGCCAGTCTATTAATAAATGTTTAGTTAAAAAGCTTGCAACAACCATTCGTAAACGATTATGCATCCAACCGGTTTGCTTAAGTTGTAGCATTGCTGCATCCACTAATGGGTAACCTGTACGCCCTTCGCACCATGCTTTAAAATCGCTTTCACTTTTACGCCACACTACAGCATTATACTTTTCGTTAAAGTTATCGCCGCGCGAAAGCTTCGGAAATTCAGCAATTAAATGTCTGTAAAATTCGCGCCAAACAAGCTCGTTAATCCAAGTAAACGTTTTACTTTTTGATGTAGTTAAAATATCAGGATAACGCTGCTGAATATTAATAAGCAGTTGCTTTGTGCTTACAATACCTAGTGCTAAATACGGGCTTAAACCCGATGTGCCTTTTACACTGGGAATATCACGCTGGTCGTCGTAACTTGTAAGTTTGTCGCATATAAAGTTATCGACCACGGTAGAGAGTGTTTCGTCGTCAACCGGCCACTTATCTGAGCATCCATCACTTTTTAGTAAGTCGCTTTCATCAAATTTTATTGGCTCAGAAGTTAAAGGCCATTGTGGCAAACTAAAGTGTGTATCTTGATACTGCTTTAACCATGCACGTTTAAAGGGAGTAAACACTTTATACATTTCATTACTTTGATTTTTGACAGAGCCTGCAGGTGCAATTAAATCACCTTCGTACAAAGTAAAAGTAATAGAAAGCTCATCGCATTCATGCAAAATTGCTTTATCGCGGTTTACTTCATTAAGCTCATACTCTGTATTAGCAATTACGTGTTTTACATCGTTTGCTTTACAAAAGTTAATCAGCTCGCGCGTACAATCACTAAAGCTAGGCGCTTCAATAATATGTAAAGTAATACCGTAATCAGCAAGTTGTGATTGAAGATAAGTAACTCGGCGCTTGAGTAAGTCAATCTGAATAGGCGCAGCTTGGTGTTGTTGCCACTGTTTTTCAGACACAAAAAAAATGGCGTGTTTAGCGCCATTATTTAGCGCTTGAATTAACGCTTCATTAGAAAAAAGGCGCAAATCGCGCCTAAACCAAAATAATGTATCCATTAAATACCAAATCGTAGTTTTAAATCGTGAGGGTATGGGTTAAAAAACACTTGTTTTTCAAGGTACTCATTCGGATGAACTTTCAAATGATGTTTTAACAAGGTAAGTGGTACATACAATGGCACCAATCCTTCGCGGTATTCGTCTATCGCATCACGAAGTTCTTGTTTTTCAACCTTCGATAAATCATTTTTAAAGTAGCCTTGTAAATGCATTAGGGTGTTGCAATTATTTCTGCGAGAAGCTGGCTTTTTCAGACCCGTCATCAAACCTAAAATATATTCATCCGCAACTGCATTTATATTGTCACCTACGAACGTTCCAAGCAGATTACCCAAATCTCGATAAGCTTGGTAATTGTGAGCCATCAACAAGTACTTATACTGAGAATGAAATTGAGTAAGCTTGTGAACCGTAAGCGGCTCTTGTACTAATTTTTGCCAGTTTTTAAATACGTAAATTCTCATTACAAAGTTTTCACGTAAGTGCATGTCATTTAAACGTCCGTTTTCTTCACATGGCAATAATGGGTTGTGCTTCATTATTTGCTCAGCAAAAAAACCAACGCCTTCAGAAGTATTACCCGTGCCTGCTTCGTTGTATATTTTAATGCGCTCCATGCCGCAGCTTGGACTTTTTGCGCAAAATACAAACCCGCTCAACTCTTTAGCTTGTTCTGTTGCAACTTTTTTACCATATTCGGTAAGTTGCTGGCCTACGTCTCCAGTACCATCTGGGCGACATACTTTAATAGTATCTCCCACTTTAACTTGGCGAATAGTTGGTCGAGGTATTGGTAAACCTACCGCTACCTCCGGACAAAACCGTGTATATTCAACGTGTTTACCTAACTCATCCATACAGAAATTTGACTTTTTATGACCTGTGTCAAATCTAACTTTTTCGCCTGCTAAGCAGGCGCTTATACCTATTTTTATTATATCTGTGTGCATAAATTCTCTTAGTAAATCAAATTACCTATTGGATTTAGTAACTTGCTGAAGCCCTTATTAAAATGTAGCGCACTACTGACAACTGTAAAGCACAAACAACCATCTTTTGTTAAAGGTGTATGTTGGTGACTACCATCTTGCCATATAAAGTCACCTGGGACATATTTTCCTTCTTCATCACTAAACTCGCCATCTAGGAGTAAAGTAACTTCAAAGCCAGTGTGCGTGTGTTCTGGTATTTCACCACCAGCATCAATATGTAACAAGCTAGAGCGTAATGGGCCATCATCAAGTGCAATACGCGATCTCGCAAGCTTACCCACTTGGGTAAATTTACTGTGAGAAATACGCGTTAGCGCACGTGGAAGCTGATAGTTATGCTCATTAACTTTAATAGAAACAGGCTCTACTTCATAAACTTCGTCGATAGAATCATCAGACGTGATCATATCAAGCACATTCAATTCAAATTCTTCAAGTAACTCAGGTTGCTCAGCTTGAGGTTTCTCATACTGCGCTGGCTCTTCGCTAAATAATGCGTTTGCGTTACTTGCCTCAATTTTAGCTACTTTAGCTTGGCACACAGGGCACATATCTACATGTATAGAAACGGCTAAACTCAATGATGTAGCAAGTGATGCATCGCAATACTGTGTCAGTAAAGTTTCACTCGGGTGATGTTTAATCATGCTGATCTCCCATTTCATTACGTAATTTTTGCAAGGCCAAACGTAATCGTGATTTTACCGTGCCTACTGGAATATTAAGTTGATGTGCAAGTTGCTCTTGCGACATGTCTTGAAAATAAACGCCTCTTACCACTTCGCGTTGAGCAATAGGTAATTTGTCTAAATAACGTTTAATTTGTTTATCTTCTAAATGATCACTGTATTCGTGATGTGTATCTTGTGATTCGTTTAATAACGGCCAAATATCTTCGCTTATGTTTTCTTCTTTATTACTTTTCATTTTACGAAGCATATCGAATGAAGCGTTACGCATAACGGTATAAACCCACGTAGTAGCCGCACCTTTATCACTGTGATACAAATGTGCTTTACGCCAAACAGATGTTAACGTCTCTTGCACAAGCTCCATTGCTTGAGCTTCAACACCAAATTGCTTAATTCCAAAGCGTTTAATTTTTGGCGCAAAGTATTCAAATAAATAGGAAAATGCTTTTTTATCGCGTGACTGTGCAACATCTATAAGCGCTTGCATGAGTTCTTTACTCGGCGTTTCTGGCATGGCAGTGTACTTACCTGTATTAGGTTCACAACGTGGTGATTGTTGTTGACTTACCATAATAATTTATCCCGTTATTGCTTTTGTATTAAGTAATACGGGCAATAATTAATTTAGGATCATAAAATTTAGGCAAATTCGTTATTAATCACAGTATGGAGGAAATTCAGTAAGTTATCAAAGTTCGTTTCAAACGCAAGTTGCTGTTTTTTCTCAATAGAAATAGGTAGGAGCTCAAGCCAACGGGCTGCAATCCAAGGCAGTTTGTCAAAGTGAGTTTTTTTGTACAGTAAATTAAGTTCTGGATTACTTTTAAACACGTTTAAAAGCGCATCATGCAATAAGTCATGTTCGCCAACTGAGTTGTTAGAATCCTTATACCAATATGGCGTATTACAAGAAGACACCAAACCATGTCGCAGTTCGTCCTCGTCTTGATAAACGTCATTTATTTGAACGCTTTGAGAAGCAAACACATCGATTAATAATACATCGTTGTCGTCTTGGTCAAAATCAATAATATCAACAAGGCAACCTTGCGCGCTTATATTAAATGGCGTGTCGTGCTCAAATGTACAAAGCACAAACCCTGTATTGTTTTTTAATGCGGTTTTAACCATATTTAAATAGCGAGGCTCAAATATGCGTAATCGCGTATAGCCTTCTGGTAACATAAAAATGGGTAATGGAAAAATCGCACGTTTCATAAAGTCTACTTCTTTCAAACACTCTGCCTTTATTTACGTGCGCTTTTGCTAAGTCGATCAGCTTTGTATGAATCGAATTAATTACCAGCTATATAATTGGCTAAAGATTAAACCAACCTCCCATAGCTTTAAACACTTGAACCGAGTAATAAGCGCTAATCATACTGACTACGGGTGCTAACATTAATGCAAATAATCCAAGTTCACTGCTCATCGTTTTAATCCTTTAAATGATTTATTTTACGTTTTTTATACTAGTGTCAGTATTTTTAAGCGCTGTGCTATCTGTTAAAGCGGGCTTATCTAATAAACCCTCTAAAACAGTTTTAGCATCAAAATAAAGCGTTTCCTTTAGTGATTTTTCAAGCTCGATTGTGGTTTGCTTTACGTAGCTTGCTACACTTTGAGTTAATATATCAGTTACATCTAGGTCCACTTCTGTTGCATGTACTTGCGCAGAACCTAATACTAATAAACTTGCCATAGCGATTTTAATTGAATGTTTCATAATGGTATTCCTTGTTTGTGTATTGTTTAGACGTAGTTACATACTCAAGGGTTGTGCCAACATAAAAACAAATCGTAAGCAACTGTAATTAAACAATTTTATATGCATCGCTTTAATTTAAAAAATTCATAGCTTGTTAATTTAACCATTTAATTTATTTTTTTGACTACTTTTTAGTTAATAAATAAAAGGGTTTAAATGTATTAATACCGTCACACTAAATACATTTAGCGTTTATAAAAACGTCATATCTACCCGCTAAAGTGCACACCACTATAAATAATTCAAAAAGTGCAGTATGACCCTTTCATCACGTCGAAATTTTTTAAAAACCTCAGCAGCAAGCATATTTACCGTCGCAGTATCGAGTGCCATTACAGGTTGTGCTCAAACATTAACAAAAAAACCTCTATCGGCTATTGAATTTAAACACGGTGTAGCCAGTGGCGATCCGCTCAGTAATGCTTTAATAATTTGGACACGTGCAACTACTTCTCAATCAAATTTTGAAGTTACTGTTGCTTGGGAACTGGCAAGTGACTCTCAATTTAAAAACATCATCCGCAGCGGGTGCGAACAAACAGATAAAAGCAGAGACTTTACAATAAAAATAGATGTGCAAGAACTTGCTCCAAACACAGAGTACTTTTATCGATTTGTGGGTTTAAATACACAAAGCCCAATTGGCCGGGCTAAAACACTACCAATAAACAATGTTGAACAAATAAAAATGGCTGTTGTGTCGTGCTCAAACTACCCTGCTGGGTACTTTAATGCCTACACCGATGCCGCTAAACAAAAAGATTTAGATGTAGTACTGCATTTGGGAGATTACATTTACGAATACCCAATGGGCGGATACGCTACCGAAAATGCTGAAAACATTGGCCGCCAATTAGCAGCCGATAACAGCGGTGAAATTATTACCCTTGGCGACTATCGTAAGCGTTATGCTATTTACAGAACAGACCAAGGCTTACAAGCAATTCACGCTGCAGCGCCATTTATCGCAATATGGGATGATCACGAAGTTACCAACGATACCTATAAAAGTGGTGCTGAAAATCATACCCCTGATGAAGGTGACTTTTTTAAGCGCCGTGCAGCAGCTATTCAAGCCTATTACGAATGGCTGCCAATTAGGCCGCCAATGGGCGAACAAAGCCCGCAAATATACCGCACCTTCGATTTTGGTAATTTAATAAGCTTACACATGCTAGATACTCGCGTAATAGCACGCGATAAACAACTCGCTTACAGCGACTATAAAAACCTAGAGACCAAACAAATGGATGTTGCTCGCTTTGCCAGTGATTTAAATAATCCAAAAAGGCAGTTACTAGGTAACACACAACTTAACTGGCTTACGAGTGCAATAACTAAATCGAATGCAAAGTGGCAAATATTAGGCCAGCAAGTATTGATGACTAAAATGTGGCTACCTACTGAAATATTCTCGCAATCCGATCGCACCAAAATACCCCAGGTGTTAAAAGAGCTTGTTGCCATTAAAAAAGCCGTGTTAGCAAATAAAGCGGTAACACCCGCGCAACTCGCACGCGTAAATACTTTAATGCCTTACAATTTAGATGCGTGGGATGGTTACCCAAGCGAGCGCGAAGCATTATACAAAAGCGTTACTGCATTAAATAAAAAGTTAGTTGTGGTTGCAGGTGATACGCACAATGCGTGGCATGGCACATTAAAAAATGCAAAAGGCGAAAGCGTAGGAGTAGAGTTTGCAACACCAGGTGTTACATCCCCAGGTATGGAGCATTATTTAGCGCTTAATACGGCACAAGCAAAACAAATGGCAGACTCGCTTTCATTGCTAATAAACGACTTAAACTATTGTGACTTATCACACCGTGGATATATGTTACTGACGATTACTAAAGAGCAAATCACAACCGATTGGCGTTATATAGATAACATAAACTCCCCAAGTTATAACATAGTTAACCAGCATCAAAGTGTTTATAAAGGCTAATACTTTTAAAAAGAAGGTAAATGTATTATTTACCTTCTTCGCATATTTTATAAAACGTGCTTAATTACAACTATAAAGAAGCGTCCACGAAGCATCACTTCCTGGAAGGCTATTTGTATACCAATTTGCGCTGTATGCATTGCCTTGATATTGCATTTTATCGTCGGTGTTATTGTGAGTAAACGGACCACCTGAGAAATCTTTGTTCACCCAATTAGGGTATGTATTAATACCATTACAATCGGTTGAACTCACAACACTGCATCCATTTGTATCAACACTAGTACCTGCAGGTGTATCTGGGCACTGATCAATATCATCATTCACACCATCGTTATCCACATCGCTTTGTGGTTCAACTACTTCAACAACGCAACCTACATTATTAATAGTTTCACCTGCAGGTGTATTAGGGCATTGATCAACACTATCGCTAATACCATCACCATCGCTGTCAATTACTGCACAACCAATACTATCAACCGTTGTACCTGCGGGAGTGTTATCGCACTGATCGTTACTATCACTTATACCATCGCCATCAGAGTCTAAAGCAACCGTACTACCACCCCAACCTTTAATGATCTCTTTAACTTTAGTGCCTGAAGCGGTTAGTGAATTCCAACTACCGCCTGGAGTAAATAACGATGCACCTTCGTTTTTATCGTTTAAAGCCCAGTTAGCGTGGCTAATATTGTTTGTTTTAAAAAATGCCATCCATGCATCGGTTTCATTAATATTAACACCACCATTGCCATCAGCATTAACTGTACCCCACTCTGTGGCGAATAGTGCAATGCCGTTATCGAGTGCAGTTTGTGCTTTATTTCGATACGATTGACCATGCGTACCAGCATAAAAATGCAGAGTGTAAGCAATATTGGCGCGATCTATCGGGTTTTGTGATGCCACATCCACATCTTGTGACCACGTAGGCGTACCAACCACAATTAAGTTATCAGGGTCGATTGCTCTAATTTTATCAATAACTGTTTCTGCGTAAGGCTTAATATCGTTAACCCACGAAATTTGTAACGGCTCATTATAAATTTCATAAATAACATTGTCGTACTGCCCATATTTGGTCGCTACGTTTTCAAAAAAGCGAATTGCAGTTGCTTGATCGGTATGTGCTTCATGGCTATGAAAATCAATAATAACGTACATATCTTCGCTAATAGCTGCGTTTACAACAGTATCAAGACGGCTCATATTGCCCTCCCAATCAAAGTTCAAACTACCACCGGTACTCGTACCATGCCCAATAGCTGCACGAATTAATGTTGCATTAAATTCAGTTTTTGCCTTTGCTACTGTTTCTGCTGTGTAAAATTTTTCAGCGCCCCACCCCGTATTACTCCAAAATAGGCTAGGTCCTGCAAAGCTTGTGTTTTCTCCACCTGCAAGAATTTGGTTCCCACTCACCGTTAACTTCTCAACAGCGGCATTGGCTATTGTTGAGCATCCTAATAATAAAGCTAACGATAAGCTCGCCACTTTAAAATCCTTTCTTTTGTGATTATTTGAACTGTTATTCATCGTATTTCCTTAAATTGAAATTATCAGTCGTCATTGCTTGACGTAATAAATTGATACCAAACCAATACTTAATAGCTAAGCAAAGTTAATTTGGCGAGCAGAAAGTACCATTTATTTATTAGCATTAAATGAACAAAAAGGTACAAGGAGAAGGGTTTTAATTAACTAAGTATCAACAAGTGAGCAATTTAACGAGGTTTGAGGATTTTACTGGGTATATACAGGTATTTACACGATGTTTACATGGTGCAGGCAAAAATCTCGGTTACAAAAAATATGTATAAAAATGGAAAAAGCGGTAATAATTATTACCGCCATCAATAATAGCTAAATATCAGAGTAAATATTAATAAGCCAACCAAACCGAGTTCTGATTAACTGGCTTATTTTTTAGTAGGCAGCGCTTTTCTGCCCAAACGATATGCATCCAGCATACTCAGCACCCAAATTATAATCATTAAAGGTACATACTTATATTCAGCGAGTTGAGCGCAGGCGTCAGAAGGTTGTTGCGCGGCTTTTAAAATGGCCGTAACCGACATGGGTATTTTTCCGTTTACAATTTCATTTGCAGTACACTGTGCAATCGCAAATATATCTTGAAAGGTTAAAATTAAAAGAACAGAGAATACACCCGCAAAAATAGCGCCTATAAGGTGTTTTTTTAAAGAAAAATGCCCCGCTCCAGGATAAACAATGGCGGTAAGTAAAGCAGCTTTTAGATCTTGTTTCATTTTTACCTAATATAAATTCACTTTAACGTGATCACATAAAAAAGCCACTTTGCAGTGGCTCAATTAAAATATCAAGTAGTTAAATGTATTATTGTCCGCCAAACCCGAGAGTTAACTCAATACCAACAAAGCGAGGTGCCCCTGCAACAAATGTTGGGTTGCCAAATCCCCCTCCAGTATTACCTGCATCAACTAAATACTCTTTATCTAATAAGTTACTGGCAAATACACTAACGGCCCAATCATCATCACTTGCAATTCCTAAGCGCGCACTGACTAATCCAAGCCCAGGTTGGCTAATATCTAAGCCTGATATTGGCGCATTTGCTGGCTCAAAATACACTTCAGAGCGGTAGCTATATATTAAAGAGCTCGTTAAATTAAGTGAGTTCGACAATTCTGTTGAATAAAACAGCCCCGTACTAAACGTCCACTCTGGTTGTAATCTAAATTTATTGCCTGCGAGGTTACCGTTATTACTATCATTATCTATTTCAGCATCAAGGTAAGCCGCATTGGCAAATACCTCAAACTCATTATTAATTAACGCCCTTACTTCAGCCTCTGCGCCAACATTAGTGGCAGAGCCCGCATCTGCAGAAAACGCAACGCCTTCATCATCCTGTAACGTAACCTGAAAGTTAGAGTAATCTTGATAAAATACAGCGACAGAGTAATCTAAACGCCCGTCAAGCGCTTTGCCTTTAATACCGGTTTCGTAGTTCCAAATAATTTCCGCTGGGACTTCTGATATAGAAGCTTCGACACTCCCTTGTTCATCGTTAGCCGAACTTACTTCAAGTACTTCCGAACGACGCCCTTTTGAAACAGTCGCATACATATTTGTAGTAGGGTTTATTATATAAAGCGCATTAAAACGTGGCAGCCAATCATCATAATCAGCATCGCCATAGAATGTTTCACCATTTGTATCAACCGTAAACAATGGCGCTTGTGTTAAAACACTATTGGGTGCTGCAGAGCTATAACCACTGCGCTTTTCTTCTTTTATATAACGAAGACCCGCTGTTAACTCTAGTGCCTCAGTTGCAGCATAAGTTACATCAGCAAACGCTGAGTACGCTTTGTTTTCACCATAGTTTGTAAACTCTAGTGAATATGGCAACTCGTTTACTACACCACCTGTTAATACTGGCGTTAAAATATTAACGCTACCATCATTATTAATACAAGGAACACCTGAGCCCAATACGCCTAAGCAATTTAAAAATATAGACTCCTCTGTACTAAATGTAATACGCTGGCTACCATCTTCTTCAAAGTAACTCACACCAAAAATACTAGTGAACTTATTCTGCGTATAAACAGCGCGTAATTCTTGGCTAAATTGATCGCCCTCAGCAGCTTCTGCAAATTCTAAAAACCATGCTTGCGTACCATCAGCATCAAACACTTCTAAAGAATCAAAATTACGCCCTGCAGTAATTGAGGTGATTGTTAAATCGTTACTTACATCCCAATTTACAGTCAAATTTAAATCGTTAACTGTGCGCTCCACACCTAAGTCTTTTTTTCCAAACACAGACTCTGCATACGGACTACCTGGCATTTCAACAAAGCTATATGGACTTGTATCACCACCGGTGGGTGCATAAAGCCCATTTTTAAAAGATGTACCCGAGTCATCATTTTTTTCATACGTATACACCAAATCAATCGTTACATCGTCACTAGGTGTAATACGTAAAGACGGACGATAAGAAAAACGCTCAATAGCATGCATGTCATCTTGCTTAAACCCAGCCGGATTTTGGGAGTTACTATCTCCTGCAATATTTTTTATAAACCCATCACGTTCACGATAAGTAAAAGCAACACGGCCTTGCAATAAATCATTGCCACCCGTTACAAAGCCACTAGCACCTTTGGCTGAGTAATTACCAACGGATGCTTTTAATTGAGCCGAAAAATCTTTTTCTGGTTTACGTGTTGCTACACTAATAGCACCTACAGAAGCTGCTGTTCCAAACAGTGTCGCTTGTGGTCCCTTAACAACTTCAATCCCTTCTACATCAAAAAGCTCAAAGTATGAGCCACGAGAGCGTGATACATCTGCTCCGTTATAATAAATAGACACACGAGGGGATGATTGAGACGACCCACTATCAGACGTAATACCACGAATTACAAAACCCGGGTTGTTAGGGCTTTGCTCTTGAATAACAAGCCCTGGTGTTATTTCAGATAAAGTATCTAGTTCGCCAATACCTAAGCTTTCTAAAAAGTCGCCATCGTAGGCACTTATTGTTACGGGCACATCTTGTATTGATTGCGCACGCTTTTGAGCAACAACCACTATTTCATCAAGTTCTTTATTTATGGTTTGATCTGCAAAACTATTTGTTGATGTAACGCAAATCATCGCCACAGACAATTTAGTAAGTTTAAGAAAAGGCCGTGTTGTTAATTTATTTCTCATGTTTTTCACTGTTCGTCCGGTTAATTGTTTTTAGGAATTACCAGTAATCTAACGAACTATTACGACTTTTTTACGTCTTATTAATTACGCATTGGTTAAATTGATGTTTCAACTTTATGAAAAACAATAAATTATTGTATTCATATAAAAATTATAATATTGAAAAACTCAGCGTACACTTGTACACTAAAATTCATTCAAATAGTGGTAGGATCTGTCATGTCGTTAGAAGCGCCCTATTCTAAAAAAGAAGAACAACTAAACGTAATCAGCCATGCACTCGGTATTATATTTGCCGCATTTGTTATGTGGGATTTATTTAGCCTAGCCACCAGCACTAAAGCATATATTAGTACTGCAATTTACGGCAGCAGCCTATTTGTGCTGTTTTTGTCGTCCACTTTGTACCATGGCAGTATTCAACCGCGCTTAAGAGCCTTTTATAAAAAGTGCGATCACTGCGCCATATACTTATTAATTGCCGGCACCTACACTCCCTTTTTATTAATCTCATTAACCGGTGCTTGGTCATGGGCAACACTTACATTTATTTGGGCGGTGGCACTGGCGGGCGTTGCGTACAAAATATTTGTAAAAAACGGTAATAAAAAAATATCACTCGCCACCTACTTGCTCATGGGTTGGTTTGCACTGGCTATTGTATATCCGCTTTATTCAAGTGTTGATGTGAAGGCACTTTACTGGCTACTTGCCGGCGGCATTTTTTATAGTTTAGGTACATTATTTTACAGCGCTAAAAGCACCCAATTTAGCCACGCTATTTGGCATTTATTTGTTATTGCTGGGTGTGTTTGCCATTATATTTCAATTAGCCATTACGTTTATTGAGCTTGTATAGCCAATTAGAATGGTCTGGTTTGAGCTCACAGCGAGAAGCGGTCATTCAGATTGGCTAAATATAGTAGTTAATTGATTGGTCAAACTGCTTTTTGCGCATATATTCATGAAAATGAGCGACGCGCTCATATTGTTCTATTTAACTTTTCTTTAAAGTCTTAGAAAACTTAGTGATAGTAATACCTTAGGTTATTTGTTAAAACTATATCATGCAGAAAAATGAGCGTAGCGTCGGCAAAAATATGCGCGATGAGCGCACTATTGAATTGTTGAACTAAGCCGCTACGCGGAGATCCTATTCTGACCATTTGAGCCACACTTACCTTGGGGTTATCCCATAACTTGGAGGTAAGTCATGAATACACTCATTGAACAAGTCAAAACTGAAA